>CAZKVR010000020.1:0-3907 GCA_964556395.1 uncultured Methanosarcinales archaeon | reverse complement strand
TCGGCTTCTATCTCGCGATCGTCGGTGGATTCGGCGGATTGTCGTTTACGCGCAAAAAGGTGAAGAGCCAGGAGTAGGAGAAGTCGGCTTGCGGGGACGGAGCTCGCCGTGGCGGCGGCTCGGCTTGCGGGGACGGCGCGCGCCGGGCCGGAGCTGCTCGCGCCAGCGATAGGGCGACTTGCGGGGACCGAGCGGCACCGGAGGCACCTAGGCAGCCCTCGCCAACGCAGGCCTCACCAAACGCATGGACGAGAAAGGCATCACCATGGTCAACTACCTCCAGATCGACAACCCCCTCGCACCGGTCGCGGACGAGGCGTTCATCGGACAACACCTCCTCGAAGGGGCCGAGATGAGCACGAAAGCCGTCGAGAAAGCCTACCCCGACGAGAAAGTAGGACTCCTCATCGAATCCAAAGGGAAGACGCGCATGCTCGAATACATCTTCCTCACGCAAGAGATGGCCGAACAACGAGACGAGGACGGCAAGCTCGCCTACCGGGCCGGCAACATCGCGATACACCTCATCAACCGCGACTTCATCAAGCGCGTCCACGACGAGGCGGAACTACCCTACTTCCTCGCCCACAAGAAAGTCAACCACGTCGACGAGGACGGCGAACCGGTCGAGCCCGAAGAGCCGAACGCGTACAAGTTCGAAAGCTTCGTCTTCGACGCCCTACCGCAAGCGGAGCACGCCATGACCATGATGGTCTCCCGCGAAGAGGAGTTCGCACCCATCAAGAACAAGGAAGGCAAGGACTCGCCAGACTCATCCAAGAACCTCCAGGTCGCACAGGCCAAACGATGGCTCGAACACGCAGGCATCTCCACAGAAGTGTTAGGACGCCTCGAAGCCGTGGAAGTCAGCCCCCTACTCGCCACCGACGCCGACGACCTCGCAGACGCCATCAAGGACAAGAAGCAACGGATGGAACAGCAGCTGGCCAAGGTGAAGAAAGCCTACCTCAACTAAAGTCGAGAACCCGCTCCTCCTCCCTTGCAAGAAACCTCTCCAAACAAGACCTGAGAGGAACCGAGGAAGTATCAGGAAGACTGGCAACCGACACCCTCAACCAGACTTCCCATCAGAGAGCAAGCCACGGAGCGCGTCACGGATACCCTTGACGGTACGGCCCCAGGAGAAGTGCTCCACCACCATCTCGCGACCCGCCTCCCCGACGCGCTCGCGCAACGTAGGGTGATCGACCAGCCACTCCAGGCGCTCGCGCAACGCGTTGGAATCCCTGAAGGGTATGAAGAACCCGTTCTCGCCCTCCTCGATGTAATCCCTGAC
This sequence comes from uncultured Methanosarcinales archaeon, assembly GCA_964556395.1. Lineage (GTDB taxonomy): Archaea > Nanobdellota > Nanobdellia > Woesearchaeales > WJKR01 > WJKR01. Next base: position 2,610 of record CAZKVR010000020.1, on the reverse strand, counting down.
GAACCCGACCGGCGTCGAGACGACAGGCAAGCCGCAGCTCATAGCCTCCAACGTCGACAACGACGTCGTCTCGGTCATCGACGTCAAGGCGAAGACATCCATCGCCCGCAAGTAAGGGATGATGTTGTCCTGCTTGCCAGGCAAGACGACACCCTCCTGCCGGGTCAACAACCGCTTCAGCTCGTGCAAGCCATCGCCCACGACGAGCAACTTCACATTATCACGCTTCCGACGCAGCCTGACGAACGCCCGCAACAACGTCTTCAAATCCTTCTCGCGAGCCAGACGGCCATGCTGTCCGACCACCACGTCATCATCGGAGAACCCCAGCCTCCTCCGGATAGTCTTGGCAGACCCCGGCGAGAACCGCTTGGTATCGACGCCGAGCCGGACCACCTGCTTGGCAGTCGTGACGCCATCCCAGGAGAGCTGCTCGTCAACCCACTCGGAAGGCGTCAACAACAAGGAAGCCCTGTTGTACAAGAACCGGGTGTACCACCGCATGAAAGGGTACAAGAAGCTCCGCAACAGAGAAGGATTGATGGCACGCGGCACGAGCTGGGACTCCAAGCTATGGATGTAGCACGCCAAAGGCTTACGCGCAGCCCGCGCCGACAATATCGCAGCGGCGCCGACCGGGCCGATCGTCTGAGAGAACACCACGTCCGCCCGACGCACCTCGCGGCGCACCCGCCAATACCTGAACCGGGCGGGCCGGAAATCCCCGAACACCCGGCGCTGCAACGGCAGGCGGACGTGATGGAAACCCTCGTTCTCCACAGGGCCGTAATCAGGCGAGACGACGACCACCTCGAAATCCTCCTGCAACCCCGGCAAGACCTCCTTGAGGAACCGCGCCACGCCATCCCAACGCGGCAAGAAACAATCCGTCGCGACCAGCAGCCGCGGTTTCCCTGACTTCTTCTTAGCCACCATAGTATCACCGCAAGCGGTAGAACACCTCCGCGAACCGGCAGCCATGCTTGAGGCCTGAGAAGAAGTTACGCCACAGCATGCCCGCATAGACATAATAGATGTTGATGAGGAACCCCCACACGCCGAGCTGGCTCCGGAACTTCCGCAACGCCCGGAGCTTCGTACGATAAGTCTTCGAGACGTCCACCACCAGCTTCGGCGCGTCACGCTTGTGACGGCTGAACAACGTCCACACGTCGAACGTGTACAACGGGCACGACAAGCCCGCCTTGTCATAAGCCGCCTTGACGATCGCGCACGTCGCGCCATGATCAGGGTGAGGGTCGTCGCTCGCGTGCGTCAACACCTTGACCGGCCGGAGCTCTCCGAAAAGCCTGACGAGCCGGGCGCGCACCTTGCGACGCTTCGCCTCCTCCTTGAATCGACCCTCCTTGAGGCCGAAGAACTCGACGCCGCCACCCCCGATAACCTTGTCGGCGGCCAACGCCTCGTCCACCCTGGTCTTGATGATGACATCCTCCTTGAAATGAGGGTGGGACATCTCGCCATACGACAGGATGACGGTGTACACCTCCTTGCCCTCACGGGCGTACCTGGCCAGGGTGCCGCCGGGGCCGAACACCTGGTCGTCAGAATGGGCGCACACGCACAACACGGTCTCCCGCTTCTTCTTGGGCATGGTCTGAGAAGGAGCAGTTTCATATATAAACGTACTGGTGGGTCATCTACCACATACGATTGTACCGGAAGGACTACGAACGATTCCTACGGGAAGTCCAACCGAGAAATGTGAGGGCTTTCGATGCACTCGCCGGGATTCGAATTTCCGAACGCCAAGCCCTCTGAAGCGTTTCCCGGATTACCAGCTTGGAAGGCTGGTGTCCTACCATTGAACGACGAGTGCATCCTCCATCCGAGAAAAAACACCTCTTTAAAAAACTATGCCTCCCCACTCTATGAACCACTCCTCAGAGGCGACAATAATATATAGTAGTGCCCTCGCCCGTCAGCCATGGACGTCGACACCCTCCGCAACATCACCCGGCTCAAGGACACCAGCATCGCAGACATCGGCAAGCCCTACCTCTCCTGGCGCGGAGACCCGCTCACGGACCGGGACGTCACGTTCCACGTCGCCCCGGATGTCTACGGGCACGTCCCGCAAGAGATGCACCTCCCCCTCGTCGCAGCGATCCTCGACCACGCAGGCATCGACCCGCAAAGGCACGAGTTCTCCAAAGAACCCTACCTGCAACGCTACAAAGGCCGCGGCTGGACGCTCCACGCCCCGTCGCACGGAATGATCGCCCCGCCCATGCCCCGTCCACGGACCGAAATGATCCGCGGCTGGGCCATTGCCCAGAGGCACGTGTTGGTCTCGCGATCATGCACCCGGAACTCCGCCCAGTAGTCGCCGTCGACCAGGGGGCAGGGGTCCATGGTGAAGTGCAACTGGTAGACGCCCGGGTCGCTGGGCAGGGCGATCTCGCCGCGGGTGCTGTTGGCGGTGCCGAGGTAGATGCCGTTGAGCGAGCTGAAGTTGATCAGGACGCTGAGGTCCTCGACCCGCTCGTGGACCGCCAGCTCGCACGCCAGCGTCACCGGGCCGCTCGCGTCCCAGGTGACGACCTCGTTGCCGTCGGCGTCGACGGTGCGGATGTCGCGCAGCTCGAC
>CAZKVR010000019.1:0-4772 GCA_964556395.1 uncultured Methanosarcinales archaeon | reverse complement strand
GACAGCATCGACACCCTATCGCATGCTCGGATTTTTTCTACAAACCCCATACAAGCACAAAGCTTAAATAGGGGGACTGCCGTATCAGCTTAAAAAGAGGTGGGTTGACAATGCCGAAGAAGGCTACTGCATCTTCAAGGAAATCTACTGCCAAGAAGGCGACCAAGAAAGCCACGACCAAGAAAGCCTCCAAGGCCAAGAAGGCGACGAAGGAAGACAAGCGTAAAGCGGTCAAGCGCGACGCGCACCCCGACCAGGTCTTCGTCATGGTCAACGGCCACAGGCTCAAGAACGTCAAGGAGCTCGCGGACGTGATGGAACGCATCGAGGACCACGTCTTCAACCACCACGTCACGGACGACAAGAACGACTTCGCGAACTGGCTCCACGACGTGTTCGAGGACGTCGAGCTCGCACGCAAGATCGCCAAGGCGAAGAGCAAGGACCGCGTCCAGTTCGTACTGTACAAGCACATCTCCCACAACCTGTGGTGAGACTCCCCTGGGAAAGAGAGGTGAACCCGAGTGCCAGATCCTACAGAGAACGTCGCGCCCGAACACGTCTTCCACTTCAAGGACGGCAAGAAAGCGCACAACCTGCACGACCTCAAGGACGCCATCCGCAACATGGATGACGACACCTTCAACCACCACGTGGATGAGGACAACAACGACTTCGCCAACTGGGTGGAATTCGTCTACAAGGACGAGTCCCTCGCGAAAGACCTCCAGAAGGTGTCCGACAAGAAACGCATGGCAGAGGTCATCGAGGCAGAGCTGGGAGACTACGGCGGCGACAAGCCGGCGGACGAGCCGGTCGAGGACCCCAACGAGTTGTTCTCAGGCAAGCCCTCAAAGCCGCCTCAGACCCTCGACACCCACGACGGCCAGCAGGTCCACACGGTCAGCACCCAGGCACCCCACAAGTTCATCGTCAAGGAGTTCTTCTGGGGTTTCATCGTAGGGTTGTTGGCAGGTATAATCCTCATCGCATCCCTCCTCCACTTCGGGGTGTTCCCAGGGGTTCTGTGATGCCAGACGACCAGCCGCTACACTCACGCGCCGACGTCGTGGCAGAGATATCTTGGGAGGTGTGCAACAAGGTCGGCGGCATCTACACCGTCCTGAGCTCGAAAGCCTCCCACATGCGTTCCTATTATGACGATTACCTGACTATAGGCCCTTACTTCCAGGACAAGGCTGCGTACGAGTTCGACGAGGAAGAGCCGCCCGAAGGCTTCAGCGACGTGTTCTCCAAGCTGGAGGCGGAAGGCATCCGGTGTCGCTACGGCTCCTGGCAGGTCAAGGGCGAGCCCAAGGCCGTACTCGTTGATGCCCGCAAGCTCTCATCCAAGGTCGCCGAGTTCAAGTCCTGGCTGTGGGAGCGCCACGGCATCGACTCCCTCCACGCAAGCTGGGACTTCGACGAGCCCGTCATCTGGTCGTGGGCGTGCGCACGCCTCGTCCAAGAACTCGTCAAGGGGCCGTGGCAGGGCAAGCGCCTCGTCACCCACCATCACGAGTGGATGGCCGGCCTCAGCCTGCTCTTCCTCAAGGAGTTCGCGCCTCTCGTCAGGTCTGTGTTCACCACCCACGCCACCATGCTGGGGCGTTCCATCGCCAGCCGCGGCGAGGACCTCTACGGGATGCTCGACGGCCTAGACCCGCAGGCCAAGGCGTATGAGATCGGCGTCCAGGAGAAGCACCTCACGGAGAAGGCGTGCGCCCACACCGCGTCCGTGTTCACCACGGTGTCTGAGATGACCGCCATGGAAGCCGAGAAGGTGTTGGGACGCGAACCCGAAGTCCTGGTCCTTAACGGCTTCGACCCCGAACGCTTCCCCACCATCGAGGAGACGAGCATCAAGCACGTCACGAGCCGGGAACGCCTCCGAGAGTTCCAGACCTACCACTTCTTCCCTTACTACCACAACTTCCGTCTCGACCACAACCTCTCCTTCGCCATCAGCGGGCGTTACGAGCTGGGCAACAAGGGGATGGACGTCTTCGCCGACGCCCTCGGACGGCTCAACGAGTCCTTGAAGGAGTCCGGCGGCGACCGCACCGTCACCGTGTTCTTCTGGCTCCTCCGGGACAACGACGGCGTCCGGACCGAGGTGTTGGAGAACAAGAACTACTACCGCCATATCAAGCAGTACGTCGAGTGGCACAGCAACGACATCCTCAAGGAGGTGATGCGGGACTTCATCACCAGCGAGGATCCTTCTACCCATTCTTTCTACACGAAGGAGTTCCTCAGGGAGATGAAGAAGGACGTCCTCCACTTCAAGCGACGAGGCCTGCCGCCCATGTGCACCCACCGGTTCCGCGGCGAGGAGGACGACGCCCTCCTTCGAAGGCTCCGCGCCGCGGGCTTGCACAACCGGCCTGAGGACAAGGTGAAGGTCGTCGTCTACCCCTGTTACCTGGACGGCAACGACTCGTTGTTGGACCTCCCCTACTATGAAGCCCTCGCCGGCACGCACCTCGCGGTCTTCCCCTCCGCGTACGAGCCGTGGGGCTACACCCCTTTGGAGGCGGCCGCGTTGGGCGTCCCGACCGTCACGACCGACCTGGCGGGCTTCGGACGCTTCGTCCAGCCCAAGGTCTTGGAGGAGAACCCCGGCGTGTTCGTCCTCGAACGGCATGGCAAGTCGTACGACGAGACCGTCGACGGCCTCTCAGGACTGCTCAAGTGGTTCACCTCGCTCGACCACGCCGAACGCGTCCAGCACAAGATCAACGCGAAACAGCTCTCCAAGCTGGCTGATTGGCAGCACCTCGTCAAGCGGTACGTCGAGGCTCACAACCTGGCTCTCGAGGAGATGCCTGAGCTGGACGAGTCGTAAGGTTTTTGTTCTCCCTCTCATTCCCCCTTATCAGGTGATACTTCAATGGCGACGCATACCGAGTACCTGTGGTTCCACACCGACAAGAGAGTAGAGTTCATCAACATCACGGACAGGGTTGAGGAGGCGGTGCGGAAGTCAGGCGTCCGCGACGGTCTGGTGCTTGTGAACCCCATGCACATCACCGCCGCGGTCTACGTCAACGACGCAGAGTCAGGCCTCATAGAGGACTTTCAGGAGTGGCTTGAGAAGCTCGCGCCGTCAGGCCGTGATTACCATCACCACCGTACGGGTGAGGACAACGGTGACGCGCACCTGAAACGGCAGCTCATGGGACACCAGGTCACCATGCCGGTCACTGATGGTAAGCTTGACTTCGGGCCGTGGGAGCAGCTGTACTACGCCGAGTTCGACGGCCAGCGTAAGAAGCGGGTGTTGGTCAAGGTGGTCGGGGACGCCTAGGGTTTCCCCGTCGCTTTCGCGTAGAGGTCGTCGATGCGTTCTTTGAGGTGTTTCTCGATGTAGGTGTCTTCCCGTATCCGCGGGTTCTCCTTCATCCGTTTGAACACGCCCCATGTCTTGCCGTCCCGTGCGACGCCGTGGCTCTCTAGGTATCGGCTCCCGTCCTCTTCGTAGTCGAGGAAGTAGAGGGCTTTCTCGACCGTCTCCTGGTCGAGCGGGAGGTACCGGTCCATCTCTCTTTCCAGGTCCTCTTTCTTGTCGGGGTCGAGGGCGATGACCTGGTCGTGCTCCCCGTCCTTTTTCAGGACGACCTCGTACTCCTTCTCTGGCTGGTAGTCTTCCACCCTCGCCACCAGCCCTTCTTCTTGGGGTTTGATGATGCGGTGCTTCCGGTCGCCGGACCTGTTCGTGTCGAAGAACGAGTTGTACTTCCTGATGGTGTCTTCATAGCCTTCCCACGCTTCGGGGGGTGGGGCTTGCTGTTCGAGCGCTTCTGCTTCCGCGAGCTCTTCCGACTCTTCCTTCGGGATGTAGGTCGGCTTCTGCTCGTAGAGGAATGAGGGGAGTCCTGACTTGACGATGAGGCCTGGGTTGCGCTTGAGCCGTTCCAGCGCTTCCTGGTGCTCCTCGTCCCGCGCGCTCCACCGCTGGAGGTCGAGGAGGTGTCTGAGCACGGTCTTCTCGCCATACCTATTGTTTTTGGTGTGGTTGTCGAGCTCGTCCACCGTGCCTTGGTGATATATCTCGTCCTCGAGGGCTTGCCGGAGCTCCCGTCGCGCGTAGGGTATCGTGGTGTTTCCTTGCCGGTCTGGGAAGAGCGCTTGCACCGGCCCTTGGTTCGGCCGTTCCTCGTGCGTCGTCTCGATGCGGTTGACCAGTTCGTCCAGCGTGATGCCGTGCTCCCGTTCGAACGCCTCGTTCGGCCGCTCGTCATCCTTGCGGAGCCGGTCGAAGTCGTCCTTCGCCTTCTCTACCTCTTCCTTGTCTTTGGCGAGCGGCTCGTACCCCTGTTTTTTGAGGAGTCCTGTCTTCCTGCCCAGCACCGTGGTGGCGTCGAACCGGTCTCTCGTCTCCTTCATCGCCTGGCTCTCCACCACATCGTCTAGGTTGTCCCTCGTGGCGTAGAGGTTCTGCTGCAGCCGCATCACCTGGTCCCGCAGCTGCTTGCTGTTATGCTTGTAAGATCCTAATACTACGAGGTCTTTCAGCACGGTCCCTGTCGGCAGGCTGTGAGGGTTCTCCGCCAGCCACTTGCCGTCGCCGCGGAACATCGCCTTGCAGGTGTCGAGTCCTTCGCCGAAGCCCTCCTTGTACTCGGCTTGCTCTAACAATTCCTCTTTCTGCTTCCGGCGGTGCTCGTATAACCATAACATGCCCTTTTACAGCCGCCTCCCTGCCAGGCTGCCCATGCAGCTCGACTCCGTTCGCAACTCTAGTAGCTATACGAGTCGTTCCTCTCTCT
>CAZKVR010000018.1:0-8663 GCA_964556395.1 uncultured Methanosarcinales archaeon | reverse complement strand
TGTACTATCCGTTTTGCGTGCTTTGGGTCGATGAGGCTTATCTCTCTCACAGAACTTCGTGCGCCTCTGACGTCCACTTATGCGCAGGAAGTGGCAGGGTCCTCATCTCCAAACCTATTTATACCTCTCGTTCACTCCCCTGGGGTATAATGCCTTCGCTCCGACGAACAGCTGCGACTTCCGTAATAGCCCTTCTCACCGCGGCGTCCTCCTTGCTCGAGAGCGACGTCTCCTCCTGGCCTCATGGCCAGGCCTTGGAGAGAAAGGTCGCGTACCCTGTCGTCAATCTCGACGACCGTTACCGCACCACTTTCCAGATGGAGGGGGGTGAGGCGTATCGCCGTATGGGTGGCCTCGCACGTCGTTCCGGGTTCGAAGAGTCATGGCTGCATGTGCCTTCGGAGGATGTCTTCTACGAGGTTGGCTTCGGGAACGAGTTCAAGGTCTATAAGGATGGCTTGGTCACGCGTTACAACTCAGAATCCTCGCTCTTCAAGAAGCTCGCTTCCTCGTGTGACGAACTCGTCTACATTCATTTTCATCCTTCCAGTAGGGCTGTGTCTCACCTCGCAGACAGGTTCCGTGTCCTCGAAGGGAGCGTCCACGCCAGTTCGAAGAAGGTTGCTCTCAACAACCTCGGCCGTCCTTCAGGGGGTGGGGATGGCCTGGATGTCGTCAAGGAAGCCTTGGGAGAGGCGTTCAGTTCCAACGCTAAGGCGGCTCCTTCCTTACCGGACCTTACTGCTCTCATCCATTACGCCTTCCTCGTCCACGAGGTGAATCCTCATCTCGACTACTCGCACATCATCGCCTCTGAGAAGGGCCTCACCCGGTTCCGACTCGCCGAGGAGGCCTACGCCGCTGGGTCCGTGTCCATCGACTCTCTTTTCACCGACGGGTACTTGCTGGCGGAGCGTGACGGGCGTATAATCCTTGAGGACAAGTACTTCTCAATCTCATTCGAGCCCTTCGACGAACCTCTTCCTGACGGACGGGTGGTCACCTTCTACAAGGACTACCTCAACCGCCGGCAAGGCACAAAACCTTTTTAAACATCTTCTGCTTGGAACAGGCTACCATGAGGCGGTTCCTCCTCTCCCTGCTCGTCTTTTCCTTGGTTTCCTTTTCGGCGCTAGCGCAAGCTCCCTATGACTACAAGTCCCTCACCATCGACGGCTCCCTCGTCAACCCCGTCACCTTGACAGGCACGTCAGGCAGCTCCATCTCACGCTTCACCGCGAACATGTCGTGGTTCCCGCGGGATAGGCCTGGCCAGGAGGTCCTCTCCCTCGCCACCGACCCGCAAGCCGACGTCTCTGAAGAGTCAATAGTCTTCACTCTCCACGACCCGCCGTTGGGCGACCACTCCTTCGACATCGGCTACGAGGTCCGGACGACGGCGGACATGACGCCGGTCAAGGACAAGGTGTCCTTCCCTATCAAGTCCTTGCCGTCCCGGTACGAGCCATACCTCCAGGCGACTGAGACCATCGACATCACGCCCGAGATGCGATCCCTCGCCGCGGACATCGCCGGTGACGAGCGGGACCTGTTCCGCGTCCTCGCCAGGCTCGCCTCGTGGACCCGTGAACACGTGGAGTACAACCTCTCCACCACCGCCGTCGAGGCGTCCAAGCCCTCCTCCTGGGTGCTCGAGAACCGCCAGGGCGTGTGCGACGAGATCACCAACCTGTTCATCTCCTTCAGCCGATCCCTCGGCATCCCGGCCAGGTTCGTCTCAGGCCTCGCGTACACCGACTCGCCAGAGTTCGAGGACTCGTGGGGCGCCCACGGCTGGGCCGAGGTGTACATCCCGGGCGCCGGCTGGGTGCCGTTCGACGTCACCTACGGCCAGCTCGGCTGGGTCGACGCCACCCACGTCGTCTTCCACCACGACGTCGACAGCGGGAAGTACGCGAGCAGCTACACGTGGCTCGGCCGTAACGTCGACGCAGAGGTGGGTGGCATGCGCCTGGAAGCGGCCGTCGACTCCCGTGGAGACCTTCTCGAGCCCAAGCTCGACATCTCCGTAGAGCCGTTGGAGGACGAGGTGGGTTTCGGCTCCTACCAGCTCGCCATCGTGGAGGTGGAGAACGAGGCGGACCGCTACGTCGCCGAGACCATGCGCCTCGCCCCTGTAGACGACCTCTCCTTCGTCGACGACCAGTCCCGGGTCGTCGCGCTCGCCCCTGGCGAGTCGCGCACCCTTTATTGGCGTGTCCGCGTCTCTGACGAGTTGGACGAGGGTTACGTCTACAGCTTCCCTCTCATCGTCTCTTCCCGTCTCGGCTCGAACGCCGAGTCCGGCTTCAAGGTCTCTCCCAACGCGCGCTCCCTTTCGGAGTCGTGGGTAGACCGCTTCGCGGAGAGCCTTGACAGGACCGGCTCCTCCCCGTACGCTTCGGCTGTGTCGTTCGCGTGCGACTCCTCGTCGTCGCGCAAGCCGCGCACCGGCGAAACCGTCGGCTTCCGTTGCCGCCTTGACAATCAGGGTGAGTCTACACTCAAGGACGTCGAGGTGTGCTTCCGCGACGATTGCCAGGTGTTGAGGGTCAGGCCTGGCGAGCAGGGCGTCGCCTCGTTCGAATCATCATTCGACAAGTCTTCGGTGTACGCCTTGCCGTTCACCGCGTCCAACGACCTGATCGAGAAGTTCTCCTACGTCTCCCTTGAGGTCGTCGAGCAGCCTGAGGTGGCTATCGTCAATCTCTCGGCTCCTGAAGCCATAGATTTCAGCGGCTCCGGCGAGGTCCGCTTCACTGTCGCTCGGGTGAAGGGTGCCGTGCCGCGTGACCTCCGGGTCTCTCTCCGCGGCCCGCGCATGGCGCAGTCGTGGTCGTTCTCCTCCTTGCAGGATGAGAAGGTGTTTTCCATCGACCTCGCAGGCGATGCCTTGTCGTTGGAGGACGAGTCGTTCGACGTCGTCGTCTCTTACGTGGATGATCGCGGCGAACGCCTCTCTGTGAAGGAGTCGTTCGACGTCGCGTTGGGTGAGGCGTCGTGGTGGCAGCGCTTCTTCTTGTGGGTGCTCGACCTGTTCGGTGGCTCCTGATAAAGCCCGTAGCTCCGGACGGCTCTTGCAAGGATTGCTCTGTATGATAAGAAGAGAAGTCCTCATCCGAGGCGGTCAAGAAAGAATAAAAAGAAGAATTGTTTTCCCGTACCTTACGCTGCGATGTAGTTCGAGTCGCCGTTCGGTAGCGATGTGAACTGTGTTTTCAGCCGGTAGTTGTTGAACCTGTTGCTCATAGTACGGGAGAAGACGCCGTGTTTTTGCATAATAAGTTGTCTCACACACACCACCAGTATACACAAAGGTATCCTATAGGGAAAGCTAAACTATTATTTAAGGTTTTCGGTAGTGTTCGAGGAGGCCATAATTCTTTTCCCTATACACATATATTCCTGAACCATTTAAAAGATTTTCGGTCTGAAACGGATATTGTTTATACTCTTTCAGCTTGAGACAAACAGAGGATTTTTATATGAAAACCCTCAAGGAAAGACTGCCATGGACCTCGTCACCGTCGGGATGATAGGAGGATTCATCCTCATACTACTCGCAACCCTGTGGAACACCCTCGCCGCCCCCAAGAAGAAACCCCTCGAACCAAGAGGAGCGGTAGCGAGCTACGCCAACCAACAAGGATTCGCAGCCAGCGACGCCAACATGGTGTACGACGGCGTCATCAAAGGACACGACGTCAGGCTACGAGGAGAACCGCCCAGCGCGGAGATCCACGTCGACAACGGCCAAGGGCTACACCTAGTCATAGAACACGGCCACGAAACCCCCGAAGACCAGAAACAAGGGCTCATCGAAGTCCCCACGAAAAGGAAAGACGTCAAGGTCTGGGCGGACTACCCCCTCATCGCCGAACAAGTACTCGACGACGACACCCTCAAACGAATCGCCAAAGCGCCCGAAGCCAGCTACACCCTCGGCGACAACCTCCTCATCACCGCAAAAAAAGTCGGACGCTGGACGATGAAAGACCTCGTCAACCTCGGAACAGACCTCGCAGGAGCCGTCGAAGAACTCAACGGAGTCCTCATCAAATGAGAATCACCATCACAGGCCCACGAAGCGTGGGCAAGACCACAACCGCCGTACTACTCGCAGAACAGCTCAAGCTCCGCTACACCTCATGGGACGACCTCATGGACGAACTCCTACAGCCATACGGCGGACTCTCGAAACTCCTCAAGGACAAACGCAAAGACATCATCAACAAGCACATCATCCCCTGCTGCGAACAAGCCCTCAAGAAAGACGGCGTCATACTAGACCTCGCAGGCGGAAGCCTGTATGCGCAAGAAGGCGTCGGAGAAAAAGTGCGGAAACGCCTCAAGAAGAAATCCACGGTCATCGGACTGTTACCGAGCATCAACGACCAAACAAGCATCGAACACCTCTACAAACGAGAACGAGAAAGAAAACACTTCAACCACCTCAACGACCAAGAACTAAAAAACAAAGTGAGACGGAACTACCTCGACGTCAAAGCAGCCCTCAAGAAAACCACCGACAACATCATCTACACGGCCGTCCTCACACCCGGACAGGTCGTCGCCAAGTGCCGCGCAGCCATAAGGTAACCAAAGCTTTATAAACAGCCGGTCGTTCCTCGGCGACACGACCAACATAGCGGAGTGGGGCAGCCAGGAGATGGCCCGAAAGGTCACCTCAATGCCCGCGGGGCTCATAACCCCGAGGTCGGTGGTTCAAAAAGCATCGACGCCTAAGTCATGCTGTGAAAGTCCACCCTCCGCTATACGGCCACTGGTCATCCCTGCCCGTGAAGTATAAGTACTGGCTGCTTATCTCAGGGCACATGGCCCCCATTTTTCCTCTCATCAAGGTTTCCGATTTGGTAAGGGGTGCATACTCCTATCCTTCGTGGTCTACAGGGAGCACCTACCCTCTCTCCTATGATGAGCCATATGTGAGGTATCGTCCATTACAAGGGAAGGCTATTAGCCGTGCCTTCCCACAGCATTTTAGGATTACTCCTCGTTTCTGTTATGTCTTGGGATTATTGAAAGGTGAAGGGGCTAACGCTCTGGGGAAATCAAACTATCGACGGTTCACATTCACAAACACCGACCCTGAGATGTTCCGGATAGTGCTTGAGGAGTTAAGGCATCAAGGGTTGGTACAACATCACGATTTCAAACCTGGTTGCTTCCACCTGCTCCACTTCTCAGCGTCTGAACAAGAGGTGATTAGGTACTGGGCAAAAGAACTTTCATTGCCTGAGGGTTATTTCAAGACCTTCAACGACCAAAGCAAGACGACAAAGAATGGTGTCTGTCACCTGTATTTGAGCGACGTCCTATTAAGACGGATCATTGATCTGTTACAAGAACGAGTTCCGCAACCTTTTAATCCTCCTTGTTTTTCTCTGTCATCATGACCTCCCTCCCCATCAACGGCCGTTTCATACTCGCTCCTATGGCGGGCGTCTCCGACGCGTCCTTCAGGGAGTTGTGCCGCGGGTTCGGCGCCGCCTTGACCGTCACCGAGCTCACCAGCGTCGAGGGCGTCGTGCGTAAGGAGCGATCATTGCGTGACGTCTTGGATGTCAGGCCTGGCGAGGGGCCTTCCGTCCAGTTGTTCGGCAATGATATAGACGCCGTGGTGCGGGCCGCGAAGGTCGTCGAGCCTTATGCGAGTGTCATCGATGTCAACCTCGGCTGCCCCGCCCCTCACATCAACGCCCAGCGGGCCGGCGCCGCCTTGTTGACCGAGCGGGAGCACTTGAAGAGGCTCTTCTCATCGCTCGTCGAGGCTGTCGACGTCCCCGTCACGGCGAAGATCCGCGCCGGCCCCACTCATGACAACTTGGTGTACAGGGAGGTCGCCCTCGCCTTGCAGGACGCCGGCGTCTCCATGGTCACGTTGCACGCCCGCACCGTCAGCCAGGGCTACTCCGGCGAGGCTGACTGGAGCATGATCAAGGAGTTGGTGGAATTGCTCGACATCCCTGTCTGTGGTAATGGCGACGTCACCACCCCCGAGCAGGCCAAGCGGATGCTTGATGAGACCGGCTGCCGCTACGTCATGGTCGGCCGCGGCGCCATGGGCAACCCGTTCATCTTCAGGCAATGCGACGACTACCTCGAGAAGGGGTCGTATGAGACACCGACCGATGAGGAACGGCTTCAAGCCTGGGAGCGTTACCTCGAGAAAGCCATCGAGTATCAGATAGAGTTCTCCCGTATCAAGTCCCAGGCGATGATGTTCAGCAAAGGGTTCTATAACGCGAAGGGGATGCGAAGAAGGATTGCGCAAGCGGGTTCTGTGGAGGAGTTGCGGGGCGTCTTCGCTCCTTGTCGGCGGTCGTAAGCCTTATATACCTCTCTTTCTCTTCCGATACTATGTCTGACGCTCATAAGGACTTCCTCCGCCGGCTCGTCCAGAGTACTGAGGAGGAGTATGACCAGTTCCACTCGTTGGAGCGGGAGCTCGAGGACGACCTCGACCAAGTCAGGGATGTCGAGCACAACCTCAAGGTCTTGGAGAGGCAGATGTCCTCGTTCGAGAGGATAGTCAAGGAGCGTGACAGGCTCTATGGTGAGATCAAGAATCTCATGGTTGATTCCTCTTCCTCTAGCTTGGATGATGCGCGTTCCTACCTCCACCACCTTGACAAGCTCGACCGGCGTGTGGGGAAGCTCATGACTCGCATCCTCGGCCGCGTCGAGGATGTCCACATGGATGAGGTCAAGGAGCTCCTCGACGAGCCTGGCGAGCTGAAGGAGGTGTTGCGGCGCGCGGCGGGTCAGGCTGAGGACATCCAGGAGCGTCTCTCTTCCTTCAAGGAGCGTTTCCGGCGGGAGGCTGGTGAGGTGGACTCGTTGAGGAAGCGCCTGAAACAAGGGGTGCGTGCAGAGACGGCGTAGCAGTTGGTATCATGATTTCCACTATAATATTTGATTTGAACAAGACTCTCATCACTTATGAGAACCACGATTGTGACGACGAGTACTTGGAACTGACCGGTTTGACCGAGGATGGATTCTGGGGTCCTGCCAAGCACCACTTCCACGACTACTGCCTGGGCAAGTGCGACGCCGACGAGGTGTTCGCGCGCATGCTGGGAGAGCACGGCCTTTCCGAAGACCTGGCGCCGAAGTTGAAGGAGTTGCACATCAAGACCCAGTCGCCCGTCAAGGGCATGCCCGAGCTGGTGGAAGAGCTCAAGCAGAAGGGGTGCCGGCTCATATTATTGGCTGGCGACGGCTTGGAGTTGACCGAGGAGAAGATGTCTGTCTTCGGCAAGCGGGAGCTCTTCGACAAGGAGTACGTCACGTCCGAGATGGAGGTGAGCAAGCAGGAGCCGAGGGCCTACCTGAAACTCCTGGACGAGGAAGGCTTGCGGGCGGAGGAGTGCGTGTTCGTCGACGACCTCAAGAAGCACTGCCGTGCTGCCGACCAGGTCGGCATCTTCTCGTTGTTGTTCACCGACGCCTTGACGTTACGGCGGCAGTTGGAGAAGCTGCGGGTGCTGTAGATTTCTCGGTTATGCCCTGGTTCTTTTTGCCATGGAAAACTATAAAAACCGACCGGAAGTTATTCGTCGCATGACCATGTTCGTCGCCGGCATTGACGAGGCAGGCAGAGAATGATACTGGTTCGGTGTCGTTCGCCTTAAGGCCCCGTCGCTGGCCCTCTAGTCATGACTATCGCCGCGGTGGAGGAGGACTCTCTCCCCGACCTCGAGCGTATCGGCGTCAAGGATTCCAAACTATTGACGCGTGAGCAGCGCGAGGCTATGGTGGCCCGTATCGAGGAGTTGTGCGAGGTCGAGACCATCGAGGTCTCGCCTGAGGAGATCGACGACGCCGTCCTCGACCCTGCCCGCAACCTGAACATCCTTGAGTCCGAGGTGGCTGCCGAGCTAGTCGCAAAGCTCGTCGGCCGTTTGGGGGCTTACAAGGTGAAGGAGGTCATGCTCGACTGCCCGTCCTCCAACATCCAGTCGTACCTTGAGGACATGCGCGCCCGTGTCAAGCGTGACGTCGAGCTCAAGGCCGAGCACAAGGCTGACCTGAACTACCCGGTCGTCGCCGCGGCCTCGATTATCGCCAAAGTCACTCGTGACAAGCGCGTCGAAGAGCTCCATGCGCAGGCTGGTGTTGACTTCGGTTCCGGCTACCCGGGGGACCCCCGGACGGCGAGGTTTGTCAGGGAGCGCTACGCCGACTTCGACTTCTTCCGCAAGACGTGGCAGACGTACAAGCGCGCCGCTGCGAAGGGTTCGCAGGAGTCGTTGGGTAGTTTTGGTGCTGACACCTCCTTGCCGCCCGGGGTGGTGGAGAAGCGCGACAAGCTTTTGGCGTTGGAGAGCGAGGGTTTTGAACGGGTCGAGGCTAAGGGTGCCGCCGAAGTCGTGCGTATGAGGAGGCCTGGCTGCACCGTCACGTTGTACCATAATGGCAAGGTCTTGGTGCAGGGCAAGGATGCTGCTGTGTGGAAGGGCCGTTTCTGAAAGGCTTCAACCCCGTCGGAAGCCATCGCCATATTTATATACTTCTTAGTCCTTATACCTGAAAACAGGTGATATCATTATGAGACAAGGGTTGTTCATCATAGGATTGGTAGCGTTGTCGGTGCTCGTGGCGGGGTGTTCGCAAGACCTGCCGCCTCCGTCTGAGGA
>CAZKVR010000017.1:0-12394 GCA_964556395.1 uncultured Methanosarcinales archaeon | reverse complement strand
CAAAAATCCTTCGACCGGACATCTTCACAAATACCTCACACTCTCGATAAGACCTCACCACAACAATCCTTTAAAAAGCTTTCGTTTATCACACGTCGAGCAACGACCGCTGCCACCGCCGCAACACACCCTCTTCACCGGTGACGAACCGGACGGCCTGCTCCTTCGTCACGACGAGGTGGGGCTCCAAGCCATGCTTCGCAGCAGCCTTGTCACGACGAGCCAACAAGTCATCCAAACGGCGCTTCTGCTCGCCAGAAAGACGCTTAGGCCTCTCGACCGGCGGCTTGCCCACCGGCCTGGCGCGGCCGACAGCCTTGAAGAACAAGGGCGCCTGGCGCTTCACGATGGGGTGGACGCCCTTGAGGGACCGCCAAGCCTCGACGCTCTTCGGAGGGTCCTGCGCCATCTGTACGAGCCGCTTGTCAGGCATGATGAAGAACACCGGCCGGTCAACCTTCTCCGCCAGCCGGTCACGCACGTCGTAGAGCTCCTTGAGGATGCCGCGCTCCTTGTCAGACAGTCGCCCGGCACCCTTGACGCCATGGAACGTCCGCTCCTCGACGGCGTAGGACGACTCCTCGATGACCCGCATCTCCTCCTCGAACCACGGCCAACGACCGAGATCCTTGAGCTCGGCCTCCAAAAGATGCGCTAGCTGCACCAAGTGGGTGACGTCGCCCGCGGCGTAAGCCAGCATGTCTTTATCCAAGGGGCGCTTCATCCAATCAACCTTCTGGAACTTCTCGTCCTTCTCGACGCCGAAGTAGTCGTGCAGCAAGCCGGACAGGCTCAAGGACTCCTTGCCCAACAACAAGGCGGCCACCTTGGTGTCAAAAACGTTCCGCGGCTGGCAATCCAACAACTGGTCGAGGATGCGGAAGTCGAACGACACGTCATGGAAGATCTTCCTCACAGAACCGTCCTCGAGGAAGCTGACGAAGGAAGAGGCGTCCCGGATAGCCAACATGTCGACGAGCCACACCCGCTCGCCATCGCTCACCTGAGCAAGGGAGAGGTGGGTGCCGTAGTGGTGGAGGTGGGCCTCCATCTCCAGGTCGACGGCGATGTCATCGAACCGCCGCCACTCCTCGACGAGGCCTCGCAAGACGGCGTCCTTCTCGACGTACTCGTAAGCCATAAGAAGACGGAAGGAAACCGATAGTTCATAAACCTTTCCCCACTGGACAAGTCCGGCAGCAGCACATAAAACCAGACCTCATCTTCCCTAAAGGCCCGATGTACAAACTCATGGCGACAGAGGAGTTCACTAAAGCATTCGACCAGTTAACCAAATCCATCAGAGAACGCTTCAAAAAACAGTTGAAACAGGTGCAGGAAGACCCATTCAGCATCGGGAAACCGTTAGGATACCCTTTGGCTCCGAGAACTCAAGAATAAAGGTTACCGAATATATTATCTCGTCGGTGAAGAGACAGTCGTCGTATTGCTCGTCAATATCTCCAATAAGAAAGAACAACGAGCAGCCATCAAACAAATACAAGAGCATTTAAATAAATTCAAAGAATATTTAAAAGACAACACCTTACAGGACAGAGGATGACCAAGGAACCACTCGAGGCGGAGCGAGCACGGCTCGTACGAGATGTCGTCAAAGAATTGCACGAGGCGAAGGAGCGATACCCATGACCTCAGAGAAATCGCTGGAGGAGCAGAACCGGTTCCTTGAAAGCATGAAACGATCCCTCAGGCAGGCCCGACGGGGAAAGGTACAACCATTCGACCCGGACAAGCACTAGTTCTCAAGAAAGACCCACTGGACAACCGCGCAGCGAGGGTTTAAATAATCCAGAAGCCACCCCTACAGCCATGGACAAGCCACCAAAGACAGTCGTGAAGCGGAGCTTCTTCGGCAAGGGTAACTGCTTCAAATACCTCCTGTACGCGGACGGCGTGGTGTTCTTCCACTTCGGAGTCGAGAAAGGCAAGGAGTGGGAGTGGAAGAAGGTGAAGATGAACGACATAGAGCTCGGAGAAGTCCTGCTAGTCCTCGAAGGACGCCGGTCAGAAGCCAGCTTCTACCACAGCTACGGCGAAGGGTCGGAAAAACAGACGACGAGCATCAGGGTGAACACGAAAGAAGACAGCAAGGGCAAAGCATTGTTCATCGGCGTCAAGGAATTGAACAAGAGCTTCACCCCAGGAGAACAAAGAGTATTGGAAGCGCTCATCCAGCACAGCCTGGTCCGGGCGAGCCTCCAGCTCTAGAACTCGACGGCCACGAGGTCGCGGTCGATCACGTCCTGGCAGCGCCTGAGACGGCCCTTCAGGTCGTAATCCACCGTCGCGCGCTCTATCTGGCCTATCATGTCGATGATGCGCCGGAACAACCTGATGATGTCGCCCTCAGCCAGGCTGGCGAGAGACATCAGGTCGGTGAAGGAAGCCCCCGAAGCCCACGCGCCGGTGATAGCCATCATACGCTTCAATGACAGCTTGTTAAGCTTCTTCTCCACGTAATCATTCTGAGACAGCTTCTTCACCAACTTGTTATAGGCTTTCTGGATGCCCTTGAACGAGAAGTGATCGTTCGAACGAGACTCATAGATGATGCCGGCGATCACCTGCAACACCTCGACGTCAGACAAGGACTCATGGAGGCGTGTAGCGAACACCTCCGACACCAACAACTCCTCGAAGTAGATGTAACGCGCGAACACACCCTTGTCCGTGAGCTCGTCCTGAGACGTCAAGTACCCCATACGGCGGAGCTGCTTGCGCTTGTTGTTGAAAGAAGCCATGATGCGCACCTGCTTCTCGCTCTGCTTCCGACGCAGGAAGTAATCGAAATTGCTCTTGAGGATGCGCTCGATCTCAACCTCGTCGAACTGCGCCACCAGGTTCAACACCGTGTTGACGGACAACGAGAACTGGCTGAGGATAGGCTCGGTATCAGCCTTGGACACCTTCATGAACTCATCCATGGAGACGTCACGACGATCGATAAGAGCCACGACGTAGCCGACGGTGTCGATACCACGCCGACCAGCACGGCCAGCGAGCTGGAAGTACTCCTTAGAGTTGATGAGCCTGAAAGAACGGCCGTCGAACTTGCGCAAGCCATTGAAGATGACAGTCTTCGCAGGCATATTGATGCCGACAGAGAACGTCTCGGTCGCGAACAACACCTGGACGAGACCCTCGGCGAAGAGCTCCTCGACAGCCTCCTTGTGCTGCGGCAACAAGCCAGCATGGTGGAAGGCGACGCCACGGGACAAGCACTGCCGCAACAAGGCAGTAGTACGCATACGGTTCACCTCAGGCGTGAAGTGCTTGCGATACACCTCGGTGACGCGACGCTGATCCTCACCACCCTTGACGAAATCATGCCTCTTCACCAACGACTTCGCCTCGTTCTCACAAGCCTTACGGGAGAAAGAAAAGACGATGGCCGGCAACTTCTCACCCATCTCCATGATGACCTGCTCGGGCTTGGGAGCAGGCGTGTCATCCTTACGCCTACCACGACCATTCTTACGACGGTTGCCGCGCGCCTGGTCATACGACGGTATCTGCATCAACTCCTTCAACTTAGGAGCGGTCGTCATGCCAGCCTCGGAGTCATACACGTAATGCTCCAACGGCACGGCGCGCTTGGCATACCGGACCACCTCGACCCGGTGGCCCTTGATGCTCTGGATCCACGAGGCGAACTGCTCGGCATTAGGGATGGTGGCGGACAAGCAGAGGAACCGGACGTGCTCGGGACTGAAGATTATCGACTCCTCCCACACAGTCCCCCGCTCGGGATCGTTCATGTAATGAATCTCATCGAACACGACGTAGGATATCTCATCCACCATGATGTCACGCGCCAACAACATGTTACGGTAAATCTCGGTCGTCATCACCAACAACGGGGCGTCAGGATTCACCACGACGTCGCCGGTCATGATGCCGACGTTCTCCTCGCCATAATCCCTCTTGAAGTCCTTGAACTTCTGGTTGGACAACGCCTTGATAGGAGCCGTGTAGACTATACGGCGGTCCTTGTCGAGGAACTTGTCGATGGTGTAATCGGCGATGAGGGTCTTGCCAGTACCAGTCGCGGCGGAGACGACGACGGAATGGTTGTCCTCCACGGCACGGATGGCATCCTCCTGGAACGGGTCGAGAACGAAATCCTTGAAACGCATAGCAAGAGAAAGGTAGACGAGGCTTTATAAGACTATCGGCGCCTCACTGCCGGAGCTTCTTGAACAGCAAGGCGAGGGTGTCCAGCTTCTCATGGGCGGACCGCAACAACAAGTCAGCATAATTCAACTCGGAAGACGCCAAGAACTTCATATCAACCTCGCCGGAAATCTTGCGCAACTCCTTGCGATAGTCAGAAAGAGCCTTGAGGATGCGCTGGTACAACTCCAAGTCCTGACGCGTGGCGAGGAAGAGGTACTCGAGCTCGTCATGCAACTCCTCCTCGAACTCCTTGGCATGCTTCTTCAAAGCCTCGACCTCGTGCTCACCGGCATCCTTACGCAAGAGCTCCATGAACTCCTTGACATGCTTGTCCAAACGCCTGATGTCAGCGGCGTCACTCACCAGAGGAGAGGAGAAGACCCGGTTGGCATCAGCCCTACTCGCGACGAAGGAATCCAAGTGTTTCTTCAGCCGGGGTTCACGAGCCATACAGACGAGACCAAGGAGCGAGTCATATAAAAACCTATCGTTGTCACGCAACCACGGAGACACAGGACACGCACGGCAGGAAGGCATAAAAACAACCTCTAACCACGAGAAAGCATGCGCGTCGACCAAGCCGACATCCCAAGCCACCTGAAACAACTGCTCAAAGGACAAGGCATCGAAGAGCTCAGGCCGAGCCAAGCCAAGAGCATCACCGCAGGCCTGTTCCAAGACGAAAACCTCCTCGTCTGCACCCCCACGGCGTCAGGCAAGACCCTGGTAGGCGTGATGGCAGCCATCCACGGCATCAAGGAACACCACGCCAAAGCACTCTACGTCGTACCCCTGAGAGCGCTGGCGAGCGAGAAACTCCACTCGTTCAGGAAAGACTACCCAGGCCTCAAGGTCGGGATGAGCAGCGGAGAAAGAGACTCGGACGACCGCTATCTGGAGAAGTACGACCTCATCATACTCACGAGCGAGAAGCTCGACTCGCTACTCAGACACCACACGCCGTGGCTGAAAAGCGTGAAGACAGTCATCGTCGACGAGATACACCTCCTCAACGACCAGAGCAGGGGGCCGACGCTGGAAGTCGTCATCAGCCTCCTCCGAAAACTACTCCCACGACACCAGCTCATCGGACTGTCGGCCACGATCGGCAACCCTGAAGAACTCGCGGCGTGGCTGGACGCAAAACTCGTGCAGGACGAGTGGCGGCCAGTCAAACTCCACAAAGGCGTGTACACGGACGGCGACATCAGGTACGAGACGTGAACAGAAAGCCTAATTAACCAGGACGCCAACCCGACAAGGAACATGGCGCTCATCGAATACTACCCGCAAGGAATGCTCCCGCAAGCGATCCTCTACGAGCAGACGACGAGGAAAGGCATCATCCTACAAGAAGAAGGAAACCAGCGGTACACGGTACTACTCCACTCAGACCAGGACTGGCTCCCAGAATTCTACCCCCGAGACCAAGAACACCACGCCGAGACGGCGCCGTTCCACAGCCACGTCATGTCAGACCAGCACTGGAAGACCCTCCAAACGTACGCGCAAGAGCAAGACCACGAGAAGGTGTTCGCAGCGGTGAAGAACCTCGAAGCACGGCTCGACAACACCCCGATGCACGTCTACAAGCGCCAACAACCAGGAAGCGAGAGGACGAAAGAAAAGTTCTAAAAAAAAGGTTTCAACGCCTCGGAGGCCTGCCGCGACCAGAATCGCGACGAGGACCCCTGTCACCAGGGCCACGAGAATCGCTCCGGAACCCACCCTCGGACTTCCTGAAAGGCACCCGCTTGAAACGCGGCAAGGGCAACTCCTCAGGCTTGACGTCATAGTTGCGGATGACGTTGTTGAACGAGTCGTGATCGCGCTGCGTCAACAAGGTGTAAGCCTTGCCCTCCTCGCCGGCACGAGCCGTACGGCCAATCCGGTGGATGTACTCCTGCGGGTCCTGGGACACGTCGTAATTGAACACGTGGGTGACCTGCTTGATATCCAAGCCACGAGCAGCCACGGCGGACGCGACGAGGATGGGAACCTCGCCCTTGTTGAAACGATCCAACATCTTGAGCCGGGACGCCTGGGCGAGCTTGCCATGGATCTTCACGTTCTTGAACCCCTGACGCGTCAGGTTGTCAGAGACGTCATCAACCGTCGCCCTCGAAGAACAGAACACGATAGCACGGTCGAACGACTCCTGATTGAGCAGGTGGACGAGCATGGAGAACTTCTCATACGGCTGGACGTTGTAATAATACTGCTGCAACACGGACTCCTCGACGTACCGCTCGGCCTCGACCACCTTGGGAGAACGCATGTACTCGTTCTTGATACGCTCGATCTCGCCGGCGATGGTGGCGCCGAACAAGAGCATCTGCTCATCACCGGGCCCGTAGCCGAGAATCTCCTCGATGTCCTCTATGAAGCCCATCTCGACCATCTTGTCAGCCTCGTCCAAGACGAAGGAGAAGATGCCGCCGAGGTCGAAGTTGCCCTGCTGGAGGTGATCCAACAACCGGCCAGGAGTGGCGACGAGGATGTGCGCGGTCCTCATAGCCTCGAGCTGAGGCTCGTACGCCACGCCGCCGTAGATGGTAGCGACGTTCACGTCGAGGTACTTGGAGAACTTCTCCATCTCCCCGGCGATCTGCACCGCCAACTCCCTGGTAGGCGCGAGTATGAGGACCTGCAAGCCATAGCCGTCCTCGACGTAGTTCAACAAGGGGACTCCGAACGCGGCGGTCTTGCCGCTGCCGGTCTTCGACGCGCCGATGACGTCCTCGCCATCCAACACGAAAGAGAGGGATTTCTCCTGTATCTCGGTGGGCTCCTCGAACCCCATCTCTTTCAAAGCCCTGAGGATCTCAGGCTTGAGAGGAAAATCTTCAAATCGTACCATACTGTCATCACTCATACACATTAGTCGCTGCTTGACCACAAGCGCGGCGTTCACCGACCGCGCGACCACCCGGCGAAGGCCGGGGAAACAGAGAACGAGCCAAAGGACGCTTCTGTTTCAACCGAATGTAAGCAGTCGCTACCCCCACGACAACCACAAGGCCTTTATAAAGGTTATGGAAAGCCAGGGCAAACACCTAAAAAGAGAGCGTCCCAGGCAAGAAAACCAATGGAGGAGGAAGACTACAAGCGGTGCGAGGAGTGGTTCGACAACTACGTGGAGCATTACAGGGGGCGAGCAGACCCGAAAACCAACCGGATGGTCGAACTCAAGATCAAGCACACGAAACGGACGGTGGAGAACGCCAAAGCCATCTGCGACGGCGAAGGCATCACCGGCAACCGACGGCTACTCACCCTGACGGCGACGCTACTCCACGACACGGGACGGTTCGAACAAGCCACGAAGCACCGGACGTTCAACGACGAGGCCTCCACGGACCACGGAGCGCTCGGCACCACCATCCTGGAAGAGGAAGGGATACTCGCACGGCTCACGCCACGAGAACAACAAGCAATCCTCCAAGCGGTCAGACACCACAACAAGAAGACCACCCCACCACTGGACGACGAGCAAGACGCCATCACCAAGGCGGTGCGCGACGCGGACAAGCTCGACATCATGGACCTCCTCACCCACAACAGGAAAGAACTACACCCTGAAGGAGGAGAGTGCACGCCCGCAGTGGTGCAAAAAGTCATGACAGGACAACTCGTCAGCAAGGAACACGTCAGGACGGCGTGCGACCACACACTCCTCACCCTCAACTGGCTCGAACACCTCAACTACGCTACGAGCAGGCGGATCGCGAAAGAGCGACGATACGCCCAGCTACTCCTGGACAAGCTGCCGCAAGGCCCAGACAAAAACCAGGTGCGACGACGCCTCACGCCGCACCTCCAAGACAAAACCTTATAAAACAGGCATCCCTCCACGAAAAGATGGGAAAAGAGGAGTCACTAGCGGTCGGCGGCCAAGCGGTCATGGAAGGCGTGATGATGCGGAACAAGGACCTCATCAGCATCGCAGTCCGCAAACCAGACGGGAAGATCAAGACCAAGCAGCAACGATACACAGGCCTCGGACAACGATACAAAATACTAGGATTGCCGTTCATCAGAGGCATGGTCAACCTCGTCGAGATCATGGTCATCGGCACGAGGGCGTTGAACTGGAGCAGCAACCAGGCCATGGACGAAGGCGAGGAGTTCAAGACGTGGGAACTCATCCTCAGCCTCGTACTGGCAGTGGCGTTCGCACTCGGACTCTTCAAACTCCTGCCATTGCTGGCGGCCACGGCGGTGAACAACACGGCCGGCACCACCAACATCGCGTTCAACCTCATCGACGGCGGCGTCAAGGTCCTCGTGCTCGTAGGATACCTCTGGGCCATCAGCCGCTTCAAGGACGTACAACGACTCTTCCAATACCACGGGGCGGAACACAAGAGCATCAACTGCCACGAGTCAGGCCTGAAAGTGACGGTGAAGAACGTCCTGGCAAGCAGCAGGCTCCACCCAAGGTGCGGGACGACGTTCATACTACTCGTCTTCCTCGTCAGCATCCTGTTCTACCTCCTCATACCCCTCAGCACCACGTTCTGGGCGAAGCTCGGACTCAGAATCCTGTTCCTGCCGCTCATCAGCGGGCTCACCTACGAAGTCATCAAACTGGCAGGCAAGCACTACGACAACCCGCTCGCCAAAGCAGTGACCAGCCCGGGACTGCTACTCCAACGGCTGACGACGAAAGAACCGGACGCCAAGCAAGCAGCAGTCGCCATCAAGAGCCTGAAGAACGCGCTCAAGGCCTGAACCGCCCCTCCAACAAGCGCAAGAACTCCTGCCGAGGCATGAAACGCTCGACAGGCAAGTCATCCAACCGCTGCTCGACGGCGGAGAGGTTCTCATTCTCGACCAAGGACTTGAAACGAGAAGCCACCTTAGCCACCTCGCGGCGGAACGACTCCAACTCGTCAGCGAAAGAAGACACCTCAGCCCTGAAAGAAACGAGGTCCTGTTCGAACCGCTCCACAAACCGGGACTCGTCACGACCGGAACGGCCGATACCCCTAGAGGAATCACGGACGTCACCATCCAACCGTTCGAGACGCCTCGCAGCGACGCCGACCTGCTCCTGGATACGAGCGATGATGGCATCCGACGGGTCACCATGGGAAGACATGATATTACTAACAATGACAGCCATATAAAAACCTTGTCCTCGCACGAAACCTTTTTATACCAGCACGCGGTTGGAACACGCAGAAAGAAAGGGGTGGGTACTTGACAGCAGAAGACAAGGAACAGGACGCAAACCGCCAACCTGACCAGCGACCACGAAAAGGATTATTCTCAAGACGCGCACGCGCAAAGGACATCGACCTCCTCAAAGCAAAGATCAACCCAAGCACGAAAGAGTCGCCGCGCACGAGCTTCGAAGCGCAAGCATACCAAGAACAAGAAGCCCCGACGCCGCAACCAGAAGAGGAAGCGATACAACCACCCAGCCCGACCAGGAAGGAGACGCCCACCCTCGACGACCTGGAAGACCGGCTCAAGAAAGTCACGAGCACCCTCCAACAACCACGCAAGGCGGTCACCCTCACGCTCGCGAGCGGCAAGCACGCACGCACACCCACAGACCTCAAGCAAGCACTCCACGAGATGACACCCGGAGAGTTCGAACAACGGCAAGGAGACGGAGAACTATCGACGTGGGCGCGACTACACCTCTTCGACCCGGTCCTCGCAGGCGAGATCGGACAAGCACGGACCAAGCAGGAAGCGATCAAGGCGGTGAACGACGCCCTACAACCACGACTGCCGCAGACCGCCACGACCACCAAGGCAGTGCAAGCCGCGGACGAGGCGCACGACCACTTCACAAGACTCCAAGCAGACCACGCGGAGAGCATGAAGGCGCTCCACGACGCGGCGACGCACGACAAGCCCGGAGAAGAAGTGAAAGAACTCCTCAAGAAAGCCTTCCAACTCCCGGACGGCAAGAGCCCGCAGACAGTCCACGACCTCCTCAAAGCGGTAGACCTCCTAGAAGACGACACGTACGAACAGATAGTCACGCGAGACAAGGACGCGTTCAAGGAGTACCTGCGAGAACTAGCCAGCACGACAGCCAGGCTGCGAGAGCTCAACCCCCAGAAAGTCCACGCAGACCTCGCGGCGGACGCGAAAGCCTACATCAAACAGCTCGACGACACCGTCGCAGACATCAAACGAGACCTCGAAGCCGCGGAGGAACGCATCAAGCACGAGGTGACGGCGAGCGAGAAAGCCGCAGAAGCAGTGATGGACGCCAAGCGAGCCTTCGAAGAGGAAGAACGACGGGCCGAAGAGCAACGAGCCCAATGGGCGCAAGAGCTCGAGGAACGAGAAGCGACGCTGGAGAAGCAACGCGCAGAACTACAGGCGTTGGCGGAACAACACCAGCAGAAACAGGAAGAGCTGGAACGACAACGAGAAAATCTTCGGAAGGAACGCGAAGCCAAGGAGCAAGCACTCGCGGAGCGCGAACGAAAAGCACGGGAACAAGAGCTCGCCTCGGCGGAGAAAGCGAAGAAGACAACGCAGGAATCACAGGAACGGCAAGAACGGCTCGACCAGGAAGAGCTCCGGCTACAGCAACGCGCGAAGAAGCTGGACGAACGCGAAGCGAAGCTCGAACAAGAACACCAAGCGAAGGAGCAACGCATGCAGGACCGCGAAAGAGCAGTCCAAGAAGCGGTCAACCGAATCCTCGCGATAGACGAAGACATCAAGAACCAACGGCAAAAGCTCGAGAAAGAACGGAAGGAACTCGAGCAAGACGGCTTCAAGACATACCTGTCACGAGCCCTCAAGGACGTGGAGAAAGGACACCTACCACTCAGCCAGACCGCAGAAGAACAAGCATCACACCAGAAGCACGCAGAACTCCACAGCCGGATCGACGAGTGCAACCAAGCCATCGAGAACAAAGACTTCCCGAAAGCCAAAGAGCTCTACCACGAACTCAAGGACAAGTACGAGCAGGAACAACTCGGCAAGGAGGAACGAGACATCCTGTACGACTCCATCCAAGAACTCTACGCAAACCTACACCTCGCCATGATGGAACGACAAGGCTAAGGGTCGCACCGGACGACACAATTCTCCTCATCGACCTCGAACGAGGCGCCCGTGAACCGCTCGGCGACGTAGACGTTGCTCCGCAAGTGCTCCGTTATCCTAGAAGCCTTCAGCGCGCCGCCGACGACCGCCATGAAAGGGACGAGCTGGTCGGCGAGGTGCTCGTCACAAGCAGCGCCGGACGACAAGTGATCACGCAAGGAAGCGGCCGCCTCCTCACCCACGGACTCCGCGCGGAGCTGACGCTCACCCAACGAAGAAGCGCCGATGAGGACGGGGTTCTGGCTGTCGAGGCCCTCGCCCGAGCCGCAGACAGCCCAGAGCACGACGCCGCTGCCCGTAGAAGGAGAAGAGCCGTAGGATGGCATGACGTCAACCGGCACCTTGAGAGCTGACAACGACAAGCGCGCGGCCTCGGCCTGGCGCTCAGCAACCTCGGACGGCTGCAAGTCGGCGGAAGCGAAGCTCACACCAGCCACCTTGAACACGTCACCACGCTCCACGAGAGAGATACGGGGAGCGCTCGCCGTCGCATCCTTAGGCTTGCACCTGAACACGACGAACCCGCCACCCTTCGGATAGAAGCCGCGGCGCCGGACCTGCAACGAGCAGTCGGCGAACTTGCGAAGCTGAGGCAACAACACGTGAGCGAAGTAATCAGCAGGGATGCTCCACTTCACGTCAGTGCCGCCCTTCACCTTGAGCAACACCTCACGGCCGGAGAACACGGCGGGAAGGAGGAAAGCCTGCAAGAGCAAGGTGGCGCTGCCAGCCGTCCCGATGTCCACGGTGAAACGCGTGTTCGAGAACGAGCCGGGCTCGAACACCACCCTGGTAGAACCCTTCACGTTGCCCTCGACGCGGGCGTCGCAGGCACGGTGGGCGGCGTTGAGCGCCGAGAGGTGCTGCCACGACAAGCCGGGCCGGTCGCGGTTCTTACGGATGTTCTCCATGACGAACGGCTTGCGCGTCAGCATGGAGAACGCCAACGCCTGACGGAGCATGGCGCCGCCACCCTCACCCCTGGAACCATCGATACGGACGTAATCGACCATGATAAGGGAATGGAGGACGAGCGAAGTTTTTATGTGTTTGGAAGGGCGATGTAGAAAAAACCGAGTAAGAGCCGTGGGAAGACCCTTGCGAACGG
>CAZKVR010000016.1:0-12756 GCA_964556395.1 uncultured Methanosarcinales archaeon | reverse complement strand
TACCTGGACTGGCAGGCCGAGGCAGAGGCGCGCGACCACCGCAAGCTGGGCGAGCGGCTCGACCTGTTCAGCCTCCACCCCGAGGCGCCGGGAATGCCGTTCTTCCACGACCGCGGCACGTTCATCTACCGCCAGCTCGAGCGGTTCATGATGGAGCGGATGAAGGAGCTGGACTACCGGTTCGTCAAGACGCCGCTCATCATGAACAAGTCGCTTTGGCAGACGTCGGGCCATTGGGACTACTACCGTGAGAACATGTACGTCACCCGCATCGACGACAAGGACACGGCGGTGAAGCCCATGAACTGTCCGGGCCACCTGCTCCTCTACAAGGACCGGGCGCACTCCTACAAGGAGCTCCCTCTCAAGGTCGGCGAGTTCGGGCTCGTCCACCGACACGAGCTCTCAGGCGTCCTCTCCGGACTCCTCCGGGTGCGTTGCTTCACCCAGGATGACGCTCACGTCTACTGCACCGAGGACCAGTTGCAGGGCCAGATCCAGGAGCTCATAGGCCTCGTCAGGCGGGTCTACTCCGCCTTCGGCTTCGACTACCACCTCGAATTGTCCACCAAGCCCGAGAAGTCCATGGGTGACCCTAAGCGGTGGGAGCTCGCGGAGTCGGCCTTGTCCAAGGCGCTCGAGGCCGAGGGGTTGGACTTCAAGATCAACCCTGGTGACGGCGCGTTCTACGGGCCGAAGATTGACTGCCACGTCAAGGACGCCCTCGGACGGAGCTGGCAGTGCGGTACGATCCAGGTGGATTTCAGCATGCCTGAGAAGTTCGACCTCACCTATCGCGGCTCTAAGGACCAGGAGGAGCGGCCGGTCATGCTCCACCGTGCCATCTACGGCTCGTTCGAGCGGTTCTTCGCCATCATCACCGAGCACTTCGCCGGCAAGTTCCCTTTGTGGTTGAGCCCGGTGCCTGTGCGTGTCGTGACGGTGACGCAGCGCGCCAACGACTACGCGCGCAAGGTGCACGAGCGCCTGGTTGAGGCTGGGTTCCGGTCCGAGTTGAATGACCGTACCGAGACGATGGGTAAGAAGGTCCGTGAGGCCCAGCTCGACCATGTCAACTACGTCGTCACGATCGGTGACAAGGAGGTCGAGAACGAGACGTTGGCCGTCCGTCCGCGTGACGGTGACGTCCGGTTCGGCGTGCCGGTCGGGGAGTTCGTCAAGGAGCTCGAGGCCGAGCGTGATGAGCGGCGGTTATGAGTTTCTTTTGTTGTAGTTTTTCTTTCTTTATCTTTCCTTCTTTTTCCAGTGCTTTGAGGTGTGTTGAGGTGGTGCTTTGTGACAGTTTCATGGCTTTGCTGATGGCTGTGCATGTGGTTTTTGGGTGTCGTCTGATGAATGCGAGGATTGTTTCTTTCCGTCTTCCTGGGCCGTCCCTTTTGTATCCTTTGATGAGGGTTGCTAGCCCTTCCTTGCGTTTCTTGTGGTTGAGCTTGACGCGCTCATGGAATATTCCTATGTCTTCCTTCTTGCTTATCTGGAGGTAGAACAGCCTTCCTTTTCTCCGGGGGTCCGGGAACGTGATGCTTCTTATTCCTAATTTGTCCAGCCATGATTTTACGTCTTTCGCGTAGTTCTCGCTGCCGGTGTTGAGCCGTATCCTTCTCGTCCTTGCTTTCTTGTCGTATTGTACGCTGCCGTCACCGTCGAAGGCTCCTTGGAGGCAGTGCTTCACCTGTTCTTTACTGAGATGTCTCATCCACTTCGGGATTGTGGTCGTGAGTGATTTGTTACCTGGTTTGATGTTGAATGCTTCTGTGAGGATGACGGCGAATGTCTTATCGAGGATCCTGACGCGGTAATCGTGCTTGTTCTCTTCGGTCCTGATGTTCTGTATGCCTAGCTTGCTGGCTATGCTCGTGAACTTTTCAGCGAGTCCTTTGTCGACGCTGACAAGCTTGACTTCTCGTTGATTCTTGCTGATATGCCCGTCTGTTCTGAGCAGTTCTGAAACGTAGCACCATTCATCTGTGATGTCCAGTTCGCAGGGAGCCCAAGCGTGGTTGCAATACCTGTTCGCCTTGCATCTCGAGTGCGGGATTATCTCGTCCTCGGGGACTCCATGCTTCTTCATGACTTCTTTGGCTGCTCTGTAGCTTAAGGTGTGGTTGGGTCCTTGGAGCCGCTGGAATTCTTGGGATATTTGTTCTGGGAGTGATGCTTTTTTGATGTTGAGGTAGATGTCGTGGTCTTTCAGTCTTCGTAAGAGGTTAATCCGCATGCGTTAGAGAAGTGGTTTTCTTGTTATAGTTGTTGCTGCTGCGGTTGGCCAGTGCTCCGCGTGTCTTTTCAGAAGGGTCTCGCCTCTACTTCTTGTCGTCGCTCGTCGTCCCTGTAAAAAAGAAAAAGCTTTATTTCTTCTTCTTGTCTTTCTTGCTGTCGAAGGCTTCTTCGTATGCTTGGTCGCCTCGTTTCTCGCCTTCTTCCTTGGTCTGCTCTTCGTCGTAGCCTGCCATGAAGGCTTCTTCTTCGGGGCTTATCTCGTCGTTGTCGGTCAATTCTTCGCGTCCGCCTTCGTTGTACACGCTTTCGAATTGGTCTTCGTCCTCGGTGTGTTCCTCGGCCATGTTCGTGCTGGTGGTGGTCTTTCTTTTAAAGTTTTCGCTTGGTGGTGGTAATCATATTGTTTTCCATATTGATATTTTCTCGTGTTTCCGAACATATAAAAATCACTGCGTCCTCACCCCATATATGCGCTTCACCCGCATCACCATCATCAAGTCCCGCATGGACCCCGAGACGAGCAACGTCAACCAGCTCCTACAATGGCTCGGCGGCTCCCTCGGACTCTTCAACCCGCGCGACAAGGACAAGAGCTGCTACCGCGTCTTCCTAGAGCTCATCAGAGACCTGAAACGCGACTCCGAAGGCCTGACGAGCGACGAGATCGCCGCCGCCACCCGGCTCTCCAGAGGCACCGTCATCCACCACCTCAACCGCCTCATGGAGGCCGGCATCGTCATCAGCCAGAAAGGGCGCTACGCCCTCCGCGTCGACACCCTCGAAGAACTGGTCGAGGGTATCCGACAGCACGTGAACAAGACGTTCGACTCGATGAACGACGTGGCCAAATACCTCGACCGGCAGCTAGACCTCTAACCCTTCTTGACAGGCGCGTCGCGCCACGTGTAATGAGCGTTCGCCAGGTAGTTCCACACCACCGCGACGGCGATGCCGGCCAGGTTGGACAGCAGGTAGAACACGCCGAACGCCTCCGTCAATAACACCAGGACGCCCCAGTTGATCGCCGCCCCGACGATGCTGACCGCGTTGAACTTGAGCAGCTTGACGAACGTGCTGCTCGGGTTCGTGCTCTTCCTGAACGTCCACTTGTGGTTGAGGAAGAAGTTCCAGATGATGGCGGTCTCGATGGCGATGAGGCTGCTCACCTGGTACGTGACGCCCGCGAGCTCGGTCACTGCCGCCAGGACGCCCATGTTCACCAACACGCCGGTGCCGCCGACGATGGCGAACTTGATGAACCGCTCCCACGTCTGGAGCCGCAGCTTGACCGCGTTGAGGAAGAACTCCGCGATGTCCGAGAACCGCATCTTGCTCTCCCCCTGCTGCCGGTCGTGGAATACGAGGGGGATCTCTTTCACCCGGCCGCCCTTCCGGATGGCTTGGCTGAGCAGGTTCATCTGGAAGCTGTAGCCCTTCGCCCCCAGCCGTTTCAGGTCTATCCTCTTCAATAGCTTGGTGGAGATGCACCGGTACCCGCTCGTGCAGTCCTTCACGCCGTACAGGCCTGCGATGACTCTTGCGAGGAAGTTGGCCCCCTTGCTCATCAGACGCCTCTTGACAGGCCACTGCGGCGTGCCGCCGCCCGGGATGTACCTGCTCCCGATGACGAAGTCAGCCCCTCTCTCGACTTCCTTGAGGAACCGCGGCAGGAGCGCTGGCGGGTGGCTGTGGTCGGCGTCCATCTCGAACACCGCGTCCGGCTTCAACGTCTTCATCGCGTGCCGCATCCCTCTGATGTACGCGACCCCGAGTCCTTGCTTCCGGCCTTCGAGGAGGTGGAGCCTCGCATGTTTTTTCTGCAGCTTCTTGACGAGCTTCCCCGTACCGTCAGGGCTCTTGTCGTCCACGATGAGGACGTGCGCCTCCCACCCTTTGATGGCTTTCGTGACGGTGAATATCTCCTTGAGCAACGGCTCGATGTTCGCCGCCTCGTTGTACGTTGGGATGATGATGCACGCCTTCATGACATCCTGTGGAAGGCTTTTTCTTATAAAGGTTTGTCTGTTGTAAAGCTCTCATGGATGATGTCTTCCTTGACGAGACCTGCCGCTCCCTGGCTTCGGTGGAACACGCACTTTTTTAAATGAGGCTGTGTTTTCCTCGCCTCATGGGGAAATTGCCGTTTGAGCGGGACAAGCGTAAAAAGCTCGTCAGGCACGACGCCGCGACGAGCGAGAAGTACGGCTGCGACCCCGAGAAGCGCCCCATCCAGGAGTTGCTCGAGTACGGCATCGTCAACCTCGACAAGCCCTCGGGCCCGACGAGCCATCAGGTCTCCTCCTACGTCCAGAAGATCCTCAAGCTCCGCAAGTCAGGCCACTCAGGCACCCTCGACCCCGGCGTCACCGGAGTCCTCCCCGTCGCCCTCGGACGCGGCACCAGGATTGTCCAGTCGTTATTGATAGCCGGCAAGGAGTACGTCTGCCTCATGAGACTCCACGAGGAGCGCTCCCGCGACCAGGTGGAACGCGTCCTGGAAGAGTTCACCGGCCGCATCAGGCAGATGCCGCCTGTCAAGTCCGCCGTCAAGCGCCAGTGGCGCTGGCGCAAGGTCTATTACAACGAGCTCCTCGACCACGACGGCGCCGACGTGTTGTTCAAGGTCGGATGCCAGGCAGGCACGTACATCCGTAAGCTTTGCTTGGATGCCGCTACTGAGATTCTTACCCCTCAAGGTTTGGTGCGTGCTGATGCTTTTTTTAATTATCCTCGGAGCGTTTTCTCATTCGCAGAATCTAGCGATGTGGTTCGGAGAGACCCCTCACATCTCCAGAAGATAGCTTCACCCGGGGAGATGGTGGAGATAACCGGCACTTCAGGACTGTCTTTTTCTGTGACGCCTGATCATGAGATGCTGGTATCGACTCCACAAGGGTATGTGATGAAAGCTGCTGAGGACATGACGCCCGAGGATTGGTTGGTGAAGTCTGAGAACCTTTTTGCTCCTGAGAAAGAGCTTTGCGTCGCTGATTTTCTTGATGATGACTACCTTGTGGCGCAGGAGGACATAAAGAAGGTTTGCAAAGAGGCTTTCATCCTTGAATACGGTTCTATCCGGGGCATGTACAAGAAGCTGAGGCTGGACAGGAAGTCTTTCCTCTCTGAGTCTCCATATGCTATTCCTATTGGTCATCTGAAAAAGGCCGGGGTCTACGGAACCATAAAGCATGATATCCACACTTTTAAGTCTCCAAAAGGCAAGCTTGTGAATTGTAAGGGCTTTTCAGAGGATTTTTTCTACCTCTTAGGCCTCGTCGCTTCGGATGGCAATAACACTGTTGAGAAAAGAACTGTCCGTCACACGAGGGTCAAATTTCACAACATGTCTGAAGCGCTTGTCGATCTTTTCATCAGGACTCACAAGTCATTGTTTCCGAATATCAGTATACGAAAGAAAAAACTCGACAGGGGGTTGTTTGAAGTGGACACTTCGAATGGCTTCCTGGCAACTATAGCCGCTAATTTTGGCGTTCTCAGCCCTCAGAAGAAGTTCGACTTCCTGCCGGTGCTGAATGCTAAGAAGACCTTCATAGCCGCTTTCTTGAGAGGTTACTTCGATGGGGACGGCACCGCTTACTTTCATAGGAAATCCTCGCAGAAAGGATTTTATCATGACATACGCTTATTCACTGTCTCAAAGACTGCCGCTAAACGCCTCCATCAGGGTTTGAGGATGTGTGGCGTCCCAAACAAGATTTTCGGGAAAGATGGTGCCTGTTTCATAGTCGCTGTAGAATCTCCTGGAGCCAAAAAATTTTTTATAGATGAGATTGGCTCTTCTCATGCGCGGAAACGAGCAATACTCAAGAAAATCTTATCCGTGCTTCCCGACCGTCAGACAGATGATCATTACGCTGTGCCTTTCCATTACAAGCAACTGTTGCTCGATAAGAAGTTGGGCTTCAGGCTTGACGGCAATACGACGAGGATTCTCAAGTCAGACGCCCCCCTGTCAAGGTATATGTACAGGAAACTGAGAGGTAAGATGGCTCTCCCGCCACTTGATACTATGGTGGTTGAGCGGGTAAAGGCTGTGAGGAGGATTCCGCCTACCAGTAAAGCTGTTTATGACATGACCGTACCGATAACCCATAACTTCCTTATCGAAGACGGATACGTCTCTTCCAATTGCCACGACATGGGCTCCGCCCTGGGCTGCGGCGCTCACATGCAAGAGCTCCGCCGCACCAAGGCAGGCCCTTTCAAGGAGGACTCCCTCGTCACGTTGCACGACCTCACCGACGCCTACGCGTTCTGGAAGGAGGAAGGCGACGAGCAGCCGCTGCGCGAGGCCGTCCGGCCTGTCGAGCGCGCCGTCAGCCACTTGCCTCGCGTCGCCATCCTCGACACGACCGCCGACGCGTTGTGCCACGGCGCTACCCTCAAGGTGCGCGGCATCGCCTGGGCTGACGACGAGATACAGCCTGAGGACCACGTCGCCGTCGTCACGCTGAAGGGTGAGTTGGTCTGCGTTGGTGAGGCGAAGCTGGCGAGCAAGGACATGGTGGGGAAGGAGTCCGGCGTGGCTGTCAAGTCCAGCCAGGTGTTCATGAGGCCCGGCACGTACCCTAAGGCGTGACGGTTTCCTAAACCTTATAAATGAGTTTCTTGTTAAGCTTTTCATGGCAAGGGTTCTCGTCACCGGTGGGGCTGGTTTCATCGGTAGCGTGTGCGTCAAGACGCTTCTGGATGAGGGTTTTGACGTCGTCGTGGCTGACAACCTCTCCAAGGGCCGGAAGGAGCTTGTCGATTCCAGAGCGTCGTTCTACGAGGTGGACCTCGCCTGCGGCGACCTCGACCCGTTGTTCTCCGAGCCCGTGGACTCGGTCATCCATTTCGCAGCCTACAAGGCGGTCGAGGAGTCCTTGGAGGACGTCCCCAAGTACTCTGACAACATCGCTGGGACGATTCGCCTGTTGAACGCTATGGTCAGGTATGGTGTCAAGAGGGTCGTGTTCTCGAGCACCGCCGCGGTCTACGGTAACCCTCGGTATGTCCCTGTCGACGAGGAGCACCCGGTCGGTCCTGAGAGCTTCTACGGCGAGACCAAGTACGTCGTGGAGCGGATGCTCCGGTGGTATGAGCGCGTCCATGGCGTCCGGTACGTCGTTCTCCGTTATTTCAACGTCGTCGGTGACGTCCTTGGATACCAGGACCCTGAGGCGAAGAACGTCCTTCCCATTCTTATGGAAGTCCTCAACGGCAAGCGCGACGTCTTCACGCTCTTCGGGGATTCGTACGATACCAGGGACGGCACGTGCGTCAGGGATTACATCGATGTTAAGGATTTGGTCCGGGCTCACCTCTCAGCCTTGTCCTTGGATTCTTCAGCAATTATCAACCTCGGCACGTCAGAGGGCGTGACGGTCAAGGAGCTTGTGAAGGTGGTCGAGGACGTGACGGGTAAGGAGGTCCCTGTCGCTATCGCCGGGCCTCGCAAGGGTGACCCTGCCTCGGTCGTGGCGTCGAACGAGAAGGCTGAAGAATTGTTGGGTTGGAGTCCTCAAGTGTCTTTGGAAGAATCCGTCAGGTCCACGTATGACGCGTACCGCTAGAGGTCTTTCAGCCCTTTCACCACGCTGAGCCCCCAGCGCTTGAGGTAGTTCTCCAGTACTGTGGTGAAGAGGTGGTGCTTGTCCTTCGTCACCACCGTGCTGTGCGTCTCGATCGCGGCGGCCATGAGGACTGCGTCGCTCGGGTCCGGCACGTCCCGGGCCAGGTAGGGGTCGACGGCTTCCACGTAGCGCTTCTCGCCCTCGGGGTCTCCGGGTTTGACCGGGACTTCCAACACCTTGACGTCGTGGTGTTGTTTGAAGAACTTCCTGACGCGTTCCTTCACGCTCTTGTCCTGCACCTTGCCGTGGACGTGGACGAGCTCTTCCGCGTTGAAGCTCGTGATGGCCAGCCGGTGCTCCTTGGCCGCTTCTTCCAGTTCATGTTCTTTATGGTTGTGGAACGCGTCGATGAGGTAGCACGTGTCCAATAACACGAGGTTTTTCTTATCAGTCCTTGGGAGCGCGTCGAAGATCTCTCTCATAGCTCGTCCACCGTGAACAATCGGCTGTCGTTGACCTTGAATATCCTGATCCTCGCGCCGGCGTCGAGCCACCCGTGCGCGTAGTTGAGCGCCGCGAAGGCGAGGACGTAATCGCCTTGGCTTTTGAAGTGCTCCGCGTCGCTGTAATACCTAGAGGCCATGTCGAGGAAGTCCTCGGCTTGGGCTTCGTCGCCCTTCTCGGACTCCCTCGCCGCTTCTAAAGCTTCGTGCGTGATGGTGAAGTACTGGCTGAGTTTCTCATCGGTAACTACGGTGTTCATCGTGTCTCGTTGTCCTCGGTGGTTTTTAAGCTTTTGGAGTCCTTCTCGTTTCTTTTTGTGTGGTTCTGTCGCCTTTGAATTTTGGAAACTTTTATAAACTTCTGTAATTTTATATTTCCACATGGAACAAAAACTGTCCATACTGGAGCCGTTCTTCGACGACCCCGAAGAAGGATTCCACATCCGGGAGGTCTCGAGGCTGACCGGCATCAATCACACGACCGTCCGCACGTACCTGTCGAGACTCGTGGACGAGGGGTTCCTTGAGGTGAAGAAGGGCAAGCCTTATCCTTTCTTCAAGGCTGCCCGCACGAAGAGGTTCCTCAACCTCAAATTGTACCGCAACCTCGAACGCCTCCGCGAGTCAGGCCTCATCGGACGCCTCGAGGCGGAGTTCGACTATCCGGTCGTCGTCGTCTTCGGCAGCTATGCGCACGCCACCGACGGCAAGGACAGCGACGTCGACCTCTGCGTCATCTCGACCGCCAAGAAAGATCAAGACCTGAAACCGTACGGGAAATATCTCGGACGCCAAGTGAGCATCCACAATTTTTCGGTGAAAGAGTGGATATCCTTAATAAGGAAACGTTCAGACCTAGTCAACAGCATCTCCAACGGCATCGTCCTGTCCGGAGAGCTGGAGGTCGTCGATGGGTTTTGATGAGAGCCTGGAAGAAGGGTATGTGAAGAGAGTACGGGTCGACACCATCCGTGCCAGGAACCTCTCGTCCGCCGGCCGGAAAGCCGTGGAGACCGCCAAGGCGATTCCCTTGTCAGAGACATCCTCCAAGACGATTCTGAGGGAACTCTATGAGGGCTTGCGCGAGTACTGTGAAGCCCTCGGCTACAAGTTCCTCTCGCACGAGGCGATAACACACTTCCTCGCAGACATCCTCGAGGAGCGGAAGGTCTCCGGCCGGTTCGACCGCTACCGCAAGCTCCGTAATGGAATCAACTACTACGGCAAGGATGTGGCTTTGGGAACCGTCGAGAAGGCTTCCGAAGAGATACCATCGCTGCTGCGACGCCTGGAACGCCACTTCTAAGCTCACTTCGCCTTCTTCCACCGCGTCCCGTCCGGCGTGTCCATGAGCTCGATTCCTTGTTCTTGCAGCTCGTCCCTGATGCGGTCGGCGGTCGCCCAGTCTTTCTTCTTCCGGGCTTCCTCGCGTTCTTGGATCTTGGCTTCGACCTCTTCGTCCCTTGCGGTCGGTTTCACTTGTGCCATCTGGAGTCCGAGGACCTTGTCGAAGTCGTACATGGCTTCCAGGACTTTCTTGCCCGCGTCCGCGCTGAGCCGTTTCTTGTTCGCTTCTTTCATCAGGTCGAAGACGGCCGCGAGGGCTCCTGACACGTTGAGGTTGTCGTCCATCGCCTCCTCGAACGCCTTCTCAGCCTTGGCTACCTCTTCGTCTGCGTCTTCGTCGCCGTCCACCTCGTGCATGCGGAGGAGGAAGTCGTCCAGCCGTTCCAGCGTCTTCGTCGTGGCTTCGAGTCCTTTCTTGGTGAAGTTGAGCTGTTGCTGGTAGTGCGTCCCCATCAGCAGGTATCTGATCGCCCTGGGGCTGTAGCCTTCCTTGACGAGCTGGAAGACGTAGTACACGTTCCCGAGGGACTTGCTCATCTTCTCACCTTCGGACTTGAGGTGTCGTGGGTGGATCCAGTACTTGGCGTACTCCTTGCCTGTGGCTCCTTCGGTCTGCGCGATCTCGCACTCGTGGTGGGGGAACTTGTTGTCCTCACCGCCGGTGTGGATGTCGATGGTTTCGAAAGCTCCGGGGTCGAAGTGTCCGTTCTTGAAAGCTTCTGTGAGGTGTTTGGCTGACATCACGCTGCACTCGGCGTGCCAGCCAGGATATCCTTCACCCCAAGGGCTGTCCCACTTGAGGATGTGGTTCTTGAACTTGCTGTTCCTGAACCAGAGGACGAAGTCTTGCGGGTTGCGCTTGTTCGGGTCCTGTTCGACGCGGTGTCCGGTGAGCTTGTCCAGCGTGTTCCCTGACAGCTTGCCGTAGTCCTTGAACGTGGTGACGTCGTAGTAGATGTTCCCGCCAGCCTCGTACGCGTGGCCCTTCTCGAGCAGCACTTGGATGAGTTCTATGATCTCTTGTACCATCTCCGTCGCTTTGGGCCGGTGGTGCGGTTCCTGGATGTTCAGCGTCCGCCAGTCCTCGAGGAACTGGCTGGTGTAGTGCTCCGCTATTTCCAACGGGTGTTTCTTCTCCTTCCGCGCGGCGGCTTCCATCTTGTCCTCGCCCTCGTCGCTGTCGTCCGTGAGGTGTCCCACGTCGGTGATGTTCACCACCTGCGTGACCTCGTACCCCTTGCGCTCGAGGTGTCGTCGGAGGAGGTCGACGACGACGTAGGATCGGAAGTTGCCGATGTGTTGGTAGCTGTACACGGTGGGGCCGCAGTTGTACATCGAGACCTTTCCGGGCTTGATGCTCTCGAACGGTTCCAGCTTGTTGGTCAGGTTGTTGTACAGCTTCAATGCCATGGTGGGGTTAGGCGGGGCGGACGTGGTTTATATGGGTTTTCCCTCAGGTTCGCAAGGTTTTTAAAGGACTGGTTCGTGGTGAGGCGTCATGGGATCCCTGGAGGCTGTGAAGAAGGATGTGGACGAGTTGAACAAGAAGGCTTCTCAAGCCCTTCGCCTCTTCACCCAGTTGCACGTCGAACGGGAGGACTTCTTGGAGGAGATCACCCGGCGGGGCGTGCAGAACCTCGAGGAGCATGAGAAGCGGAAGTATCACAAGCTGCTCAGGAAGAACGTCAAGCGTGACGAGAAGGTCTCCAAGGCTGTCGTCAAAGGTACCGACAACGGTGTAGACATCGTCCATTACCTCAATAAGGTGGTCGAGAAGGCCGGGAAGGCCGACAAGCATTTGAAGGCTCACCTCGGGTACCTTGAGAAGGTGTTTGAGGAGGCGAAGCACCACCTCGACTTCCTCGAGGACCGGTCGCACCTCTATCGCAAGAACGACGGAGAGTTCCGGCTGCTCCTCGAGACCATCCAGCACAACCACAAGGCGGAGCGGGAGCGTTTCAAGACGTTGCTCTCCGTCGTCGAACCGTCCAAGCTCTCTGAGACCGAACGGTTGGGGAAGCGGATCTCCGAAGGTTTCAAGCGGGTCGTCTACCCCGTCGGTGGCGCTGCCGTCGGTGGGTGGTTTGGCGACACCCTGGCGTCGATGGGTGAGATCGACACCGCCGGCCAGATACAAGCGACGCCGGAGCAGGTGCAGAACGCCCGGCTGGTCGGTGCCGTCATCATAGGAGCGATCGGTCTGTGCTATGCTATCCATGACGCGTGCAAGGCTGTCGAGAGGAAGGAGAACTCGTTCGAGGCTCGTCGTGACGCGGCCGCCTTGGCGGAACAGTTGGAGGCGTATAAGAAATGATACCTGTCTTGTTGTCCATCATCGTAGCCACCGTCGTCGTCAGCCTTATGAGCCTCGTCGGCCTCGCCCTTGCCGGCAGGCACATGCACCGGTGGCTTCACTACTTGATTTCCTTCGCCGCCGGCACTCTTTTGGCCGTGGCTTTCTTCGGCCTCATGCCCAGTGCCATGCACGGGTTCGAAGAGTTGGGGTTGCATGCCCCTGAGGCGTTGGTCTACGTGGTGGCTGGTATAGTCTTGTTCTTCCTCATCGAGCGGTTCATCCATTGGCATCATTGCGGCAAGGAGGATTGCGGCGACAAGCCCGCCGGTCTTTTGGTGTTGACGGGTGACTTCGTCCATAACTTCATCGATGGCGTGCTGATCGCGGGCGCGTTCCTCCTCGACCCGCAGGCCGGGTGGATGGCCACGTTGAGCATCTTGGCGCACGAGATCCCCCAGGAGGTCGGGGATTTCTCGGTGTTGTTGCACGCTGGCTTCTCAAAGGCCCGGGCGTTGTTGTTGAACTTCTACTCCGCGCTCTCTGCAGTGCTCGGTGGTGTCATCGGCTACTTCGCCTTGGACGCGGTGGAGGGCGTCGTGCCGTACGTCGTCGCCGTGGCTGCGGGTGGGTTCGTCTACATCGCCTTGTCCGACATTATGCCTGCGTTGCACAAGCACAAGAAGGAGACGAAGCTCATGGTGGTCGAGACGCTCATCTTCCTCGTGACGGTCGTGGCGTTCTGGTTCTTGTTGTCGGGGCACGCGCATTAGAATAGCGTTTGCTCTTCCAGGTT
>CAZKVR010000015.1:0-14418 GCA_964556395.1 uncultured Methanosarcinales archaeon | reverse complement strand
GCCGGCGACAAAATCCAAAAAACCATCACCATCAAAATCACCAACACCAACAGAATAAGTAGGATTAGACACAGAAGAATTCCAACTCAAAGAAAAACCACCACTCCCATCACCCAAAAACAAACGATTAACATAATAATTACCGGCGACAAAATCCAAAAAACCATCACCATCAAAATCACCAACACCAACAGAAAAAGTATAATCAGACTCAAGACTCCAATTCAAAGAAAAACCACCAGCCCCATCACCCAAAAACAAACGATAAGGATCAGCATCATTGCCGGAGACAAAATCCAAAAAACCATCACCATCAAAATCACCAACACCAACAGAACCTACCCTATCAGTCTCAGAACTACTCCAATTCAAAGAAAAACCAGCACTCCCATCACCCAAAAACAAACGATAAGGATCACCAAAATCAGTGCCGGAGACAAAATCCAAACCAGGACTACCAGAATAACCCAAAGGATCCAAAGTAACATTAACATCACCACAATCACCATCCAGGCAAGAAACGTTCAACGTCACGTTGAAAAACCGATTCTGAGACACATTCACGTCATCCAAGACAGGATAGACCTTGGAAACCTCCAAAGACGGAGGCCTGGTAGTGAAGTTCCACGTCTGCGAACGGTTCTCTAGAGAACCGTCAGTCACATTGGCGTACCACTCGTACGTCGTCAAGCCCGAGAGTCCGCTCCACGTAACCGAAGCCCACGAACCGTTAGCAACACCAGACTGTGTCGAACCAATCTGGCTGTCGTCGGAAGCATCAAAGAACGACACATCAAGACTGTCACCGTCAGGGTCCGAGACGGACACGTTCAAGAGGGCCGGGACTGAGACGCCGGATCCGCCGTCAGGAGGAGCGTTGAGAGAAGGAGAGTCAGGCGGTGAGTTCGAAGCATCGACCTCCCATTGTAGAACAGGATAGTCAGAGCCCTCACGAGACTTGCTCCAGATGTTAGTGAAGTCCCACGACGCCAAGGGATCGTTCGAATAATTATGGAAGTAAGAAGAGGATGCGACTGAAGAACAATTCGTGACTTCTCCATTATTGCTATAATAGCAGTTGGAAGGCCCGTAGAAGTAATTGTTAGTCAAAGTTCCAGGCGTGTAAATGTATGAGGCGATGCCGTAGTCAGCATCACCCACATAAAAGTTCTCGCTCAAGGTCTCAGTGACCTCAGACTTGATACCACCAGTGTAATAGATGCCGATATTGTACGAGATGTTCATGAGAGAGTAGGAATGGGCAACGTTGGCGCCGGTACGGGTGGAGATGCCGGCAGCCGTGTAGATGCTGTCAGGCACGCCGCTCAGGTCAAGATGACCACGCGAGTAGGAATTACTCACTGCGCACCCCCCAAGACCATCGGCTTGCACCTGACCGTTGGCAACCCCAACAACAGTCACGTTGCCATCAAAGAAAACCTGCTCCAAGTCACACGTACCGCTACCAAAAGGAGCGGCGAAGTAAGACGTTTCAGTCTGGTCGACGTCAAGGAAGAACTCACCCTCTAAGCCCAACTTCTCAATGTAACCATCGTTGGACGCTAGCAGGCCCTGGCTCTCGTTCGTGCCGTTCATGAACAGACCCGAGACGACGCTGCCGTTGCCAAACAACTCTCCAGTGAAGGGAGAAGAGCTCGAAGGGGCGATAGGACGGAAACCTTCGCCGGAGTTCCAGTTCGACGAGTCGGAACAATCGATGTCACCGGCGAGGATGTAACTTGAGGAGAGGGAGGAGTTGACGCACTGCAACTCGGCGCAAGTATAGACCTGGTATGGGTCGCCGGATGTTCCAGAACCACTGAAAGCGGAAGGGTAAGAGGTGCAGTCAGGGGCTGAAGGGCTCAAGTAGAAAGAATCGGTCAAGCTAAGATTAGAAACGCCGAGGCCGTTATAACAACTGACATTGAATGTGAACGAGCCGTTGTTCGAAAAGGACTTGTTGTACTCGTACAGCTCCGAAGTACCATTGTACGACATATTGACAGGGCTAGACCACGACCCGGAAGAGTCCTCGCGGAACTCGCAAAACACGCCAGAGCCATTGAGAGGCTCATTGGAAGTCGTGTTGGAATAATTAGCAAAGAACGACACCTGCTCACCAGTGTAACGAGCTACAGAGTCAGTATCATCAGAGACGTCCAACTGCGAGCCGGAACCGAGAGAGTAATTGCTGAAACCAGAGACATTGAAGGAGACATTACCGTCAAGGACGGAGAGGACGGAGCAGTCACCGCACAACTCACCATCCCTATAGATTACAGGAGCAGGATAAGAAATGTTATACAAGGTTATATTGGCAGACGAGTTCAACGACGAGTCCAAAGCAGAAGCGTCGACAAAAATCCAGCCATCACCCAAGAGGACATAGCTGTCGAAATCAGCTTCGGAGACATCAACCGAACCATGCCACACCAAACGGCCATAAGAAGTCTTCTCAAGGACGGGCGAGTCCAAAGACAACAACGACTCGGGCTGCAAGGACGCGAAGTCGGTGGTGGAGCCGTCGAACGAGGAGTAGAGCGGAGGGTCGATAGGAGAAGCGATGGAGACGTTCCAATGAGAGGACTCATTATACACGGAATTGTCATTAGCGATCTGTGCGAACGCGAAGAACTCCCACGTCGAGTTCATCTCGCCGGTCGCGTTAACCCAGAAAGAAACATCCCGAGACTCACCA
This sequence comes from uncultured Methanosarcinales archaeon, assembly GCA_964556395.1. Lineage (GTDB taxonomy): Archaea > Nanobdellota > Nanobdellia > Woesearchaeales > WJKR01 > WJKR01. The sequence continues at coordinate 11,720 of CAZKVR010000015.1, read as the reverse complement.
GCAACCATAGACGACAAAGTATAAGGATTAGAAGACTTATTAGTATAGAAAGGAGTCGCACTGGAATTAGTAGGAATAACACCCTTAGAAGCCGAAGCGTTCTCAGGAGTACCAAACGAGACCAACGAGTCCTGAGAAGCCACCATCTGATATGACTGGTTAACCCAACCAGCGGAGCGAGCCACGCTCGACAGGCGGACCTCGTCGATGGAGCCATCCCAACCACTTTGGTCGCCCGCCTCGCCGATATTGTTGCGGTCCGCACCAGTTATAGTCCCAGGGGAGTTGCCGTAACTGCCTGTAGGCGTGTCCAACGAGCCATCGATGTACAAGGACAGGTTGGTACCGTTCCACACACCCGTCAAGTGCTGCCAACCAGTCGTCTGAGCGTTGCTCGAACTCTCAAGCCTCGCACGGCCACCGGTGGTGAACACGTCGAACTGGATGACGTTCGTACCGCTCCACTCAAAGCCGGAGGAGTCATACCGCATCATCAACGTGTCATTCCCGATAGCACGCCATATCGTGTCGTCAACACCAGCAACATCAGCATCCACCCACGCGCTGAAGGTCAACTCGGAAAGGCCGTTGAGGCCAGACCCGTCACCAGCGTTCACGTAATCATCAGACCCGTCGAACAACGTGGCGCCATCAACGACGCCGGAAGAACCACCGATAGTGACCCCACCATAACCGGTCCCGTCAAGGCCGTTAGACGTCGAATCAGACGCGTCCTCCAAATGATGGACCATGACGTAATCACCAGACCACACGCTGGACGGGTCCTCACCGCTGCTCACCGCAGACGTGTTATCATAGTACAAGCACACATCAGCCCCAGAGGAGGGCAACTCAGGGAGGCGCACCCACACATGAGCATTAGTATTTGTGTAGTTCTCCACCTCATAATCCAGGACGGTGGCATCGCCGGAACCACAACTCCCATCGATGAATCGCAAGTCGGAATAATCAGCACTCATATCAGGTTCTTTAGAAACGTTGATATAAGCAGGGAAATCACTTAAGGTCGAAGAAACCACACTAGAAACGTTCACATCCACACGCTTGTCAAACGAGTAGTTCCACCAGTTTGGAGGATCGAGACCCACTTCTACATCACCACAATCAGCCACGAGACAGGACGCGTTGAGACGGACCCGGAAGGTCTGGTTCTGCGTCACATTGATATCTCCAGAAGGTTCTAAAAGCTTGATGTTCACGTCTGGAAGAGCGGAAGTTGTAAAGTTCCAAGAAGAAGATGTGTTCGTGTAATATCCATCAGATACGTTGGCATACCACTCGTACGTCGTCAAGCCCGAGAGTCCGCTCCACGTCACCGAAGCCCACGAACCGTTAGCGACGCCAGTCTGCGTCAAACCAATCTGCGAGTCATCAGAAGCATCATAGAAGGACACGTCCATCGTCTGCCCATCAGGATCAGTCACAGTCACGTTCAACACCACAGGGATGGACAAGCCGGACCCGCCGTCGGGCGGAGCGTTAAGAGAAGGCTTGTCAGGAGGATTGGCAGGATAATTCAAAGCATTAGACGCAGTATCGCTCCTCGTCACGCTTCCAGAACCGGTCGTATTCACTGTGGCATTGAGAAACAAGTCCTGAAACCCTTCAAGGCCGGAAGGAACAGTACAGTTGGCGTACCACGAGTCACCAGACCCCCAGACCTGCTTGGGATGCTCATGAAGCGTGACCGAGAAATCATCGGCCTGCTGGTCATCAAGACGACCAGAACTAGCAGGCGTCTCACCGAAGCCGAAGCCAGCCCTGCCAGCACCGCTGATACCGCTGTCTGTGGCCGACAACTGTTCCTTACCGTTCCAATACGCCTTGAGCGAAGAGCCGGAGATGACGAAAGTCACCACGTCACCATTGGCAGGGTCGTCCGGACAACTACTATCCAACCACGTCGTAGAACCGTCATACTTATACAGGCGACAATAAGTGGAGGAGAGACTCAAGCCGTAATAGCTGCCGTCACCCTGGTAGCGCGCCACGAGGTTCGTCGTGTAGAAACCCCAATCAAGTGTCGTGAGGGCAAGAGAGACATTATAGTCGGCACTCTCAAGCGGAGGCGTCACGAAAACAGCACCATGATCATGCTGATCGTATGTATCTACACGATTGGACTGGATGTCGATAGTAGAGCCCCCATCAACCCATATCTGAGTCCAGTTATCGCCGACGTCAGGAGTGTGAGATGGTAGGGAGGTCCCGTCGGAATCAGTGAAGGAGTCCTGGAAGGCGATCAGAGGCTTCTCGAGGAGAGGACACTCTGTGCCGCCGACCGTGATGTTATTGACCAAAGCCGAAGAACCATGATCAACGCCATTTCGCGTGAAATTGAAACGGACGGTGATATTCTCACCGTTGAGGTCGACCGACCTAGGAGAACCTTCGGAAGGATCCTCTATTCCTAGGGCATATACAGGTATGCCTACGGTGTAATTCTCGAGGTTGAACGCGCAGTCCCCATCCTCATTGCACGCATAACAATTCCACGTGATGTCAGTCCCTTCCGAAAACGTCTTGGTGAAAGTCCGAGACTGCTCGCTCTCGCCACTCAAGGACTTCGTCTCATTGGCATGCCACCCACCCACACCATGATAGAAAGTGACATTCGTCAAGTTGGAATTCGAAGGATAAGCAGAGCAGTTGAAAACCACCAGCGGGTCGGCGACTTCGGAACCGTCAACAGGTGAGTTAAGATCCACGAAGACACCTGTACTCAAAGGGTCATACTCATCACTGAGAGGCAGGTAGTCAGTAGCACCAGCTGTGCAGTTCACACCCTCCTCGCACGAACAGCCAAAGTCGAGGTCATAAGGGTCATCGCAGAAACCATCCTTGTCAACGTCAGTACAAGTATCACTATAACCAGTACCAGCAGGATTAGTATAATAGTTCCCCCCTACCTTAAGGCCTTCTCCATATATCCTGTCACCACTCCTCATCGAAGTGTTGAACACGTGATTGTACGAGTTGAAAGAGAACGATCCAGACATGTTAAACAATGTGTTGTACAATGTGACCCCTACCGATTCGATAGTGCCGAAATAAACAGGATTGCTCACTTCGAACCATGAGTCGTTGATGGTCATGCCAAGGAGCAATGATTTAGTCGAGTCGAACCGCCAGAAGATGTTCTCGCCGTCGATGATGGTCAAGTTAGTGATGATAGCAGGCTTGAAATTATATTGATACTCACCAGGAAAATCATCACCGATGCCAAGGTATCCTTCGAGATAAATATCCTCAAAAGAGACATTATCACCATAGAGGAAGATACCCCCACCTGAAAGATTCTCAGTATTTGTCAAGCTTATATTCCTAACAACAGAATTCTTACTGACCGTGACCAGATGGGCGCCATGGATATCCTCCACAACAGTATCATAATATGTATCTAAAAGGGCCTTCCCCCCACCAGTAACATTCCCTGCGATGTGAGGTATAGGAGACAACTCATTACCAGTGCGAAACTCGAAAACAGTGTTGTTCTCAACAACAGAATTGTTGATAGTGAGACCTGCAGAGACACCATACTCATTATTATGGATGTAAGAATCTTCGAGAATTATATACTCATAATAGCCATCACTATAAGTCCCTCCCTCCAAACCATGACCATACCCATAAACCTCAACATCACGGAAAACAGTATTATTGGTCTGGTAGTCAATACTAAAGCCATGATCATGACCGCTAGGACAAGAAGTGCAACTAGCGGTTATGTTCTGAAAGAGAGAATTAATGGTCTTAAGAAGGAAGCCATACTCGAATTCAGATACCCTACAATTGACCACAGTGATGTTACTGACAACCGAAGAAGGATCTATATTAAAGGCAGCACCATTATCGATGGCATCACCAGTATAATTCACTAAATAGCCATCACAATCGAAATACACATCATCCACAGTGATAGTGAAGCAATCACCTGAAGACGAGGAGACTGACTGGTTCATAGTATAATATCCAGAGGAACCAATAGTTGTACAAGCATCAATTTCAGGGTCAACCGCCTTGTCATACACCGTCATGTTCTCGTCCGAGAACGAGAAGTTCAGGATGGCGTAACCAGCCTTGTTCATGTACACCTCGAACACGCTCGTCTCGTTACAATTATAATCAGGAACCAAGAAGGACTCAGGATTCACGCTGTCATTATCCCCAAGACCACTATACTCAAGCAAGGAAGAACCATCATCAACCAACAACTCACCCTTCACAGAGGAGTCACCACACCTCAAATCCAAGAAATCCATCTCATCAAAAGTAGTCTCATTGTCTGAAAGCAATTCCTCAAAACCAGCATTCTCACTCCACACCGTCAAGTTACCAGAGCCGGTCGTGTTGAAAAACACCCGCCACACATCACCATCACGCAAATACTCAACAGGATTCAACACCTCAATGTCAATCTCGAACGTCTGGTTGGACAAGTGAGGAGCGATCCACGACACACGCTCCACCAAGCCATCACCATCCTCGTCATGATACGACACATCCTCAATAACAACACCCTCCTCAACCCAACGGACAGAAATAGCAGAACGACGAGCAGGCACAGGCAAAGAAGAAGACACCTCAACATCCTCATAATGGAAGTCAGATGAGACAGTCACACGCTTACGAGAAGCAGACACATTCTCCTCCACAGCCACAGGAGCGGGCGTCTCATACTCAACCACGAACTCCTCAGCGCCAGAACCGTCAAACTCCAAAGAAACATCACCCTCGTCAACAACCCCGGAAGCAGCACGCGCACGACTCAAACCACGCACAGCAGCCTCAGGCAAACGCTCCAACAAACCATCCCTACGAGCAACGACAGACACGTCACGCGCAGCGGCAGGCACCTCCACAGACACAAGACCATCATCAGACTCCAAAACACGAGTCCAACGCACAGGCTCACCCACACGAGCAAGCCCCTGCACCGGCTCGCCGGAAGCCCCGACAGCAGCAGAAGCATTTCCGGGCGTGACGGAAGACCCGTTACGCCCCCGAGCAGTGACGTTCACCACGAAAAGGTTCGACCGCACAGTGTCGTCGCCATCTGTACCGTAGACGAACACCTCATACACCCCATCCTCAGCCCCTGACAAGGAGAGGTCGCTGCCATCGACGTCCAACTCCAGCCCGGCGACGGACGGCGTGTCGAAGAACAGGCCGTCCGGGGAGAAGTAGGCGTCCAGGTCGAGGACGCGGGTCTCGTTGGGCTGGAGCGACTGGTTAGGGATCGCCTGCACCTGCCGGATGGTGGGGTCGGCGGCGTACGACACCTCCTCCAAGGTGAAGGAGAGGTTGCCGGTGACGGTGATATTCAAGGAGAGGTTGTCCACGCCTAGCAGCGAGCACGTCTCGAGGCACGCGTCCTCGACCTCGTGGACGGAAACCGGTGCGGGAGATTCCTCGCCAAGAGTCGCGTTGTCCTGCGACCGGTTCCTGGGAAGAGCGGCGTCGGGCGTTCGGGAAGCGTTGCCGGTGGCGTTCTCCACCACGGACTCGTTCGCTACGGGACCGGACACGTTCTCGGAAGCGTTCACCTCGACAGTCCTGTTCGATGTGGCGTTCGGCGTCCCTGAAGCGTTGCTAAGGGTGCCGTTGAGCGACACGTTCCCGGGTCGAGGTTCAGAGGTGTTCTCGGAAGCGTTGACAGGTGTCGTCGCCGACCCGTTGACGAGTGGAACGTCGCCGGACGACGCGTTCGCAGGCTCAGACGGGGTGAGGTCTACGGATGCGTTCTTCACAGAACCGGAGGTGTTGGCCGGAAGGGAGGCGTCCTCCCGAAAGCCATCACTACCGCCGCCATCCGCTTCCTCAGAGACGTTGTCAGGGGCCGGTTCGGCAGGTTCTGAGAGGTTTCCGGCCAGGACTTCGTCGTCAGAAGTATTCGTAGCAAGCCCTGAAGATTGATTGGAAGAATTGGAAATTGATGTAGATGCGTTGTCGGTCACTGCAGACGCGTTAGCGGGAGGGTCGACGGCGCCGGAGCCCGCCTCGCCGACGACGAACCCTGTCATCTGGTTCCGGACCGGCTTGAACTCCTCTTCGTGGACGGTCCACACCCGCTCGCCATCGGTGAGCGAGACCTTGAGGGTGCCGGTGCCGCGAGCCTCTCCTGACACGGCGACGCCGTTGACACGCCCCTCGAGGGGCAGGACCAACCTGACAGGACTCTCCGCAGGGGTGATGGAGACGTTGAAAGAAGACCTCTGAGGAACCCCCTCATCGACGAAGACCTGGCCGGTCGGCGTGTCCAAACCCTGTCCTGAGAACAAGAGCATGATGACTACGCTCACGACTAGTCCGACGGCGAAGCCGGACACGAAATGCGTCTTATCTATGTCCACCTAACCGCACCCTTGCAAAGGCTCCGGTGCCACCTTCAGGGTGTCGCTGTAGAGATGTCGCTAAACGAAAGGGCCTGGAAACCGCTAACCACTCCTTCCACCCGACTAGAGGTATATAAAGATTACTATTTAAGGGTGAATCGTCACCAACCCACAAAAAAAAGGATTTAAAAAATGGAGCGTTTTCTTGGTATCCTATGGCGACCGCCATCATCTTCGACCTCGACGGGACGCTCATCGACAGCCTGCCGGGACACTTCAAGGCCATCCAAGCCATCATAGAGAGGCACGGCGGCACCTTGACGGACGAGGAGTTCGCAGGCTACAATGGCATGGGGATGAGAGAGGCCGCGGAGAAGTTCATCAAGGAAAAAGGCCTGGACGCGGACGTTGAGACCGTGCTTCGCGAGAAGGATGAGGCGCACGAGGATATCATCAATCACGTGGAGCTCTATCAAGGCGTCAAGGAGTGTCTGGAGCGCTTCAAAGACCTCAAACTGGCGGTGGCGACGAGCTCTGACAGGAGATACCTGGAAGGTGTGATGGCGCGGTTCGGACTCGCTGAGAGGTTCCAAGCCCTCGTCAGCGCTGATGACGTGGACAGGTTGAAGCCGGCGCCTGACGTCTTCCTCGAGGCGGCGAGGCGCGTCGGAGCAGAGCCGGAGGAGTGCGTCGTGGTCGAGGACGCGCCCCACGGTGTCCGCGGCGCCAAGGCGGCCGGTATGAAAGCCGTGGCCGTGCTCACCACGACTGCGCGTGAGGCGTTCACCGGCGATGCTGAGCCTGACGCGTTCATCGGCAGCTTGGACGAGCTTGATGAGAGCCTCATACAAGAGATTGAAAGCGAAACTTAATAAAAGATATCTCGCGGAGTGACTCGCATGGGACTCGTCTCGCGACTGCTCCTCATCGTCATCCTGGTGTTGACGTTCCTGCCCAAGCACAACGGCACGGTGATCTGCTTCGGGTGCGAGGACCGGGAGTGCGCGTGCTTCGGCATCCCGAAAAGTACGACAGAGGGTTCGACGTGCTATGGCATACCTTACGGCTGCGAGGAAAAGTCCGAAAACCCTGTGGAGTAGCCCAAGACTTTTATTCTTCCATAACTTACCCTTCTTCCATGAGCCATCAGGATTCCATCAGCATCAGGACGAAGGAACGGGAATCATTGTATGACATCACCGACCAGGTCAACAACATCGTCGAGTCGAGCAGTGTCGAACAAGGAGTGTGCCACGTGTTCGTCACCGGCGCCACGGCCGGCATCATGATCCAGGAGAACTGGGACGACTCGGTCCAGCAGGATGTCATCTCGTTATTGGCCAAGCTAGCACCCCGGGGCGTGTGGCTTCACGACCGTCAGGACGGGAACGGCGACTCGCACCTCAAGTCAGGACTCGTAGGACCTTCTGAGACTGTCCCTGTGGCTGACGGCAAGCTCGTGTTGGGCACGTGGCAGAGCGTGTTCCTCTGCGAGTTCGACGGGCCGCGGGCAGAACGGAAGGTCGTCGTGACCGTGACGGGTCAGTAGGGCGTGCCTTTCTCGCGCTCCGCCTTGAAGGCCCGCATGTACCATTCCAGCTCGTCGAGGAACTTCTTGACGCGCTTCTCATAGGCAGGGTCCTTCGCGTTGCCGTCGTCGTCGAATGAGTCTTGGACGTGGGTGATGGGGAACAGCGATGGGATGGTCGGCATGCCGACCTCGGGCAACACGGCCCTGAGCGTCATGGCAGCCCTCATGCCTCCGAAGGAGCCTGCTGAGATGCCTACTATGGCCGAGGGTTTCCAGAAGTATTCCTGCATGTAGTGGTCGATGAGGTTCTTCAAGGGACCTGGTATGGAGTGGTTGTACTCGCTCGCCGCGACGACTACGCCGTCAGCGTTCTCGAGCATGCCGGCGACCTCGCGCATGGTTTTGGGAGCCTCGTCCTCCGCGTATTCCTTGTAGGTCTTGTCGAGCAACGGGTGAGGATGTTCCATGGCGTCGATGAACGAGACCTCGTGGCCTCGCTTCTCCAGCATGTTCTTGACGAACCTGGCGCCTTTGATACCTTGCCGTTCCTTTCTTGTCGAGCCGTAGATGAGCGCTACCTTCATGCAGAACCACCGAAACCTATGAAGCAAGTTTCATTTATAAACCTGTCGCCTAAGAAAAACATTTTTCATAAGATATATTTAAGAACACAACCTTCTTACCCTCCCTGATGGACGCGAAAGAGGTGAAGGAAGCGCTGGCACGAGAAGCACGGCGAGAGCCCAAGCACCACCTCAAGACAGGCAAGAGCAGCCACACAGAACAGGAACCAACCCTCGGCATCCCAATAACAGAGCAACGGAGAATAGCCAAACACCACGCACGACTCTCCTCGAAAGAGACCGTCAGGCTCCTTCAAAGCAAGGTTTACGAGCACCGGATGACAGCCCTGCTCATCATGATAGAGCACTACCGCAAAGCAGGTCCGAAGACAAGGCGCGGCATCCACCGCACCTACCTGGCGCACATGCGGCGCGTAAACACCCAAGACCTCGTCGACACATCAGCGCCGATACTTATCGGAGAACACCTCCTAGACAAGAAAGACAGGAGAATCCTCTACAAGCTGGCACGAGGAACAGTATGGGAGAAACGAGCAGCCTTGATGGCGACGAAGACCTTCATCAGGCACGGCGAGACCGACGACGCGCTCAGGCTCGCGGAGATATTCCTCGCGGAACAGCAAGACCCCATACAGGAAGCGGTCGGGCGGATGCTGGGAGAGATCGGGAAGCGCGTCAGCCAGAAAGCAGAGAACGAATTCTTGGAAGCGCACCACGACGACATGCCTCACACCGTGCTCGAGTACGCGACCAGACACCTCTCGAAAGAAGAACGGAAACGGCATCTGAACGGACACGGCAAGAGACGCTAACCATCCACAGGCATGTAGAAGTACCTGAGGAAGCGGACGAAGAACGAGCCCCGCCAGAACAAGAGGAACTTCCTGTAAGGCAGTGAGACGTTGCCTACCGGCAACCCCTCCTCGCGATCGCCCTCCGAGACCTGCGGGTCGTAGAGGTAGACACAACCTTTCTCATCATCATAACCCAGTATGAGGATCCAGTGGAGGTGGGTGAGCCGACGGAAACGGCTGGTCTTGCGGCTCGCCTTGTAAGGGTTGGCGATGAGGGCTATCACGGCCCGACCTTCAGAGAGGTGTTTCTTGATGCGGGAGAGGCGTTCCCTCTTCGGAGGCTTCGCCCACGAGAACGCCGCCTCGAGCCCGTGGTCGACGAGGACCCGTTTGATGCGCCAGGGCGAAGTGTAACCGGACAACATCCTGCTGAAGGGCGACAGGTATGCCTGCGGCGGCAGGTCGCCGTCCTTCCCGTACATCGAGAGGACCGCCTTCATGACGTAGGCGCCGCACTCCTTCCTACGCTGCTTCAAGTATTCCTTCGGAACTTTCCTGGCGAGGACGGGCGGCATAGACGACATGACACCGGGCGTGTTATTTAAGATTTTCTTGCGATGAGGAAGAAGAAGTCGGAGAACTCTCGTCCGTCGAGTGACGTGATGACGTCCACGTCAAAACCTTTCTCTTCCAACAATGGCTTGAGGTCGTCGGGATGGTAGGAGCGTGCGGGCCACTCGTCCTTCTTCAGCGCCTTTTCCAATTCCTCGTCAGGGTCGTTTTTCGTGCGTCGTCGGAGGGTTGAGAGGATGACGGCTTTCTTCGCCACCCGGGCGAGCTCCCGGGTGAAGGTGCGGTGGTCCTTGAGGCATTGGAGCGCTCCGATGGAGATGACGAGGTCGAAGGAGTCCTCCTCGTAGGGGAGGCGGTAGCCGTCTGCGAGGACGAACCGGACTTCAGGTACGCGTTTGCGTGCCCGTTCGAGGGCTGCCTGGGCGTAGTCGACGCCTGTCACGTCATAGCCGCTTTTATGGAGCTTCTCGGCGTAGACGCCGGGGCCGCAGCCGACGTCGAGGACTGTCTTCACGCCCGAGACTTTCTCGAGGATTCTCGGGAAGGCTCGCAGGCGTTCCTCGTAGCCTTTCTCGGTCCAGCATGACATGCGGTGGAGCGGGAGGTCCTGCTCCGCGTTGCGTTCGAAGATGGCTCTCCAGGCCTCATCCATGGATTGCGGTAAGGAGTCGTGGTTTATATGTGTCACGACCACAAACCTTATATATGAACTTAAATTCATATTTTTACTATGGCAAGCCACGACAAGCTCGCACACCTCCAAAAATACAAGGAATGGACGCCGACACTGCTCAGGATTGTCGTAGGAGTCCTGTTCTTCATACACGGCACCAGCAAGCTCACCGGATGGGACGGCTGGAGCGGAACGATCACAGGCACCCTCGGACTGCCAGTCCTCTTCGCACACCTCGTCATATGGGTCGAGATACTAGGTGGAGCGCTCCTCATCATCGGACTCCTCACAAGGTACGCGGCCATCGCGCTAGGATTCATCATGGTCGTCGCCATCGCCGCGGTGAAAGCGCCGAGCGGCTTCATGAAAGGCGAGCTCGACTACACACTCCTCGCCATACTCATAAGCCTGCTCATCACAGGGCCCGGGAAACTAGCGCTGGACGCGAAGAAGACATCAAAAAAGCCAGCGCAAGCCTCGTGACACCAGTTTATCTATCTTCTTCTCCTTCTTCTTCGTCAACGCCTTGTCGCAGCCAGAGAGCGTGAACGTTCTTGCTTTCACACCACAGAACCCGAGGATGTTATGCCTGGCGAGGAACTGCTGGGCGTCACGCGAGAACAAACGATGGAGCCAACGCGGCGCACCGATCGTCATGAACACCGCCGCCTTCTTACCCTTCAACAAGCCGACAGGACGAGCACTGAGGCCGAAGAACGAGAACGGCAACCTCCTGTACCTGTAAGCGAAATGAGGCGTGAGGACGCGGTCCAAGAACCCTTTCAAGACAGCAGGCATGAGACCCCACCAGACAGGATAGATGAAGACGAGCCTATCAGCCTTCCCTATCTTCTTCTGGAACCGCCTGTTCTGAGCCGAAACCTGACGCTTCCCGGCAGTGTAATGCTCCTTCTCATGCAGGACAGGATCATACTTCAACTTGTACAGGTCGATGACCTCGAAGGAGACGCCACGCCCATCCAAATCAGCGATGACGTGATCGAGAATCGACTTGTTGTGGCCGCCAGTATCAGGATGAGCGTAGATTACGAGGACGTCAGCCATAGGAAAAGAACGCACGAAAGAGAACTTATAAAACCACCGGAAGAAGGCTTATAAACAATCTATCCCTTCGAAAGCCACATGCGCATCCTCAAGCAAGACCTCAAGAAAGGGTTCATGCACCCCAAGGCGGAGACCGCCGACGAC
>CAZKVR010000014.1:0-16826 GCA_964556395.1 uncultured Methanosarcinales archaeon | reverse complement strand
CCATTTTATATAAATATTATTTTTTTATATAGACTTCATAGGTTAAATATATAATTATTCCTCTCGTCGGTAAGAAGAGGTGAACGAAGGAATGAAACTCAATCCCAAAAAGACACTGGCCACGGCCGTCCTGATGACACTGCCGTTCCTCTACCAGACCCACGCCTCCGAGCCCGAGAAGGATGAGAAGGCCAAGGAGAGCCACACCAGCATGGCCGACGGCACTTTAGTGGCCGGACCGCTCGTCAGCTCCTACGCCCGGATAAGCCTCACCCCCGTAGGCCCCGGCACGCAGGATACGACGTACGTGATCCAGACAGATCATGTGGGTAAAGGAGACTACTCCATACCGTTGTCGGGAGAGACCCTCGACGGCAAGGTGGGACGGGAGTTCCGAGCCTCAGTCAGGCCTGGGAAGGACTCGCTCTCGAGCCAGGAAGGCGACCGGTTCACCCCGTACGAGCGCACCCTCAAGCTGTACAGCGGCGACAACGAACTCAAGATATTGAACAGCGGGTTCGACGGCCGCTAACCCCACTGGTCACCCGCGGCCCGAGGGTATTAAAACCCTTCTTCCTCAGCCTGTCTCATGGGCGTGCTCGAGAAGGCCAGGTTGCTCTCAGATGCAGGGAGGTATGATAGCTGCGGCCCGGCGGTGTGCGACGTCGACCTCCAGAACAATCTCGGCGGCGTCATCACGGCGAAGGCTGAGCACGCGCACTGCCGGATGTTCAAGACGCTGATGACCAACGCGTGCTCTCACGACTGCAGGTATTGTACGAACCGGGCGGGCTGCACCAAGAAGAAGACGATGTACGAGCCAAGAGAATTAGCAAGGCTGTTCTCGTTCCTGCGGAAGAAGCACCGGGTCAACGGCTTGTTCCTCAGCTCCGGCGTCGCCGGCGACGCTGACCGGACGACGGAGAGGATGTTGGAGGCGGCGAGGATCATCAGGCACAAGCACCAGTTCAGGGGCTTCCTCCACTTCAAGGTCTTGCCCGGCGTGTCGAGGGAGCTCGTCAAGCAGGCCTCGGAGGTGGCTGACAGGATGAGCGTGAACATCGAGGCTCCGAACAAGCAAGTGTTGTCAGAACTCTCCTCCAACAAGGATTTCACGAACGACCTGTTGAGGCGGCAGCTGTGGATAAGGAAGCTGACGAAGACGAACAACCAGACCACCCAGGTCATCATAAACGACATGGCGTCTGACAAGGACGTGCTCAGGATGATGAAAGCAGAGTACGAGAACATGGGCTTGCGGCGGGTGTACTACTCGGCGTTCAGCCCGGTGAAGGGCACGCCGTTGGAAAAGGACAGGCAGACTCCGCGGTGGCGTGAACGGCGCTTGTACAACCTTGATTTCCTGAGGCGTTCCTACGGCTTCGGCTACAAGGAGCTCGAAGGGGCTTTGGATGACCGGGACATGCTGACGCGGGAGGACCCGAAACTCATCATGGCGCGGGAGCGGTATCACGACGGCCCGGTCGACGTCAACGAGGCTCCGTACGAGGAGTTGTTGCGGGTCCCGGGCATCGGGCCGACCACCGCCAGACGGCTCGGCCAGCGAAAAATCTCGTCCTACAGGGAGCTCCGCAGCATCGGAGCGAACGTGGATGCGGCGAGGCCTTTCATCAGCCTCGATGGCAAGCGTCAGACCACGCTGACGTCTTTTTGAGAATGAGCGTGCGTTTTTTTCAGAGCAGTTTCTTGAGGGCTTCGTAATAGTTGTTCAATGCGAGTTCCGACGTGGTCTCGTGGTTCGTGTGGTACCCGGTGCTGGGAACCTGTATGGTCGCCCCGTTGAAACGGCCTTCCGTGTGTCGGATGATCCTGCCGAGTTCTGTCTTCCCTAATTTCTTCGGCTCCTTATCTGGAGGTAGCTGGGCGTTGTGCGCTTCGATGGCCTCGTCTTTCATCTCGTATCGTATGCCTTGGGAGTCGCAAGAGTCCTTCAATCTCTGGACGAGGTCCGGGTTGAATTCTCCGTTCTCGTCCTTGTTCCTGAGCACGACGAGCCCTTCTGAAATGGCCTTCGCATCATCGTAGGGTGTCGTGTCCAAGGCTATCAGTTCTTTTGAGGGCGCCCCCTGCGATTGCAGGTACTGCGCGAGGTGTTGCCAGCTCCTTCCGATCTCCTCCTCTGTCGCGAACAGTAGCGTCCCGTCGAATCCGTCCTTGGCGAGCTGGTAGGCGACCGCGACGCTGATAGCGTTGTCGATTTGTGATGAGAGGTTCCCGCTTTCCCTGGTTAATGAGGAGATGTAGGCGACGGGCGTGCCGGCAGGTAGCTTGTCGAATCCTTCTATGTCGAAGAACAGGTTCTTGGCTTCGAAGTCGTAGGAGAAGCCTTTGACTTTCCCTTCTTCCAGTTTCCTGCCTTTCTCATCATAAGCGTAGACGGGTTCGTCGATGAGCCTCTGCCCGGATTTCTTGAAGATGGCTTCGGGTGAGGTGTTCTTTATTCCGTAGTGTTTCTTCGCGTTGAATGCTGCGTATTCCGGGCGGTTCTCGTCGTTGATGACGATGCCGTGCCGGTCGATGTGGGCGGTCACTATCTTAGGGCTTTTCAGGCCTTTTTTCTTGACAGCCAGGAGACGGTCTTGCTTTTCGACTTCGTATCCTGGCATGTTGAAATCGTCTGCCAGGCGGTTCATGAAGGGGTGTTCGTATCTCACGACCGCGGGCGTGTTCAGGTAGTCCTCTGTTTTTGAGATGACGTCCTGTAAGCTCATAGGGGTTATTCATGTCACCGCTAGTATTTAAATGTTTCTAATTGTAATCACTCAACAATGACAAAACATCTTTCTTGTTTTGAAGGCCAAGGCATCACACCCCCGAGCCCGCTATACCCACCACAAAAGATAATGATAGGTTCACCTCACACCGACGAAGACACCACGGCTCACGACAGGGAAACAAGAACGACAACACACAACACCGAGCAAACCCTTAAATACCAATCCTCCTTACTATTTAAACATGGGATTGTTCTCGTGGTTCAGCAGGCGCGAACCTCCCCTCGTCCTGCGCGTCGCCGAAGTCAACAACTGGCTCCGCTCCTACCAGGAGTCCATAGGCCTCGACCACCACCTCACGGTCTTCAAGGCCGAGATGAAGCGTCACGTCAAGCACCTCATGGAGCTGGCGGACCTCCTGTCCGAGGAGGACTTGTCGGGCGAGGACTCGCCCGCCACGACGAGGGGTTTCGCACGGGCCCGGAAAGGCCTCGTCAACGAGATGCAATCCTTCATCATGAACACCAGGTTGCCGACCACGTACGAGGAGCTCGTCCCGTATGCTGAGAGGGAGTCCGAACGCGTGGAAGCCTTCGACAAGGCCATACGACCACACGTCTACGAGCTCCAGCAGCGCACCCAGGCGGCGGTCAAGGTGCTCAGAGTAGCCCAGGCCTTGGACGAGACCATCACGGAGTTCCGCAGCGTGCTGATGCGCCTGGACAAGGACAAGGTGGATGAGGCGTACCGGCGGGTGGACGAGTATTACAGGATGCTCGACGAGCGGGAACGGCTCCAGAGAGCGCTCGAGCCCGTACGCGCCCGGCGCGAGGAGGAGCGCGGCAAGTACACTGTCCTGGAGGAGAAGATCAGGAAGCAGGAAGGCTCGCGCGGCGTGGGCTTCACCAAGGAGCTGTACGACGAGCTCTCCGCGGCCGAGGAGGCTTTGGAGAAGAAGCGCCAAGCCCTCAAGCGGAAGTTCTCGCCGCTGCGCAAGGCGTGGAAGGAGGCGGGAACGAAGAGCGAGTGGGCGCAGCGTTACATGGACGACGTCGTGGAAGCCATCATGGCCGACGGGAAGAACGACATCCTCAAGGCTATCGGGGCGTTGCAGCGGCGCCTGGACAAGCTCGGCCTCGACAAGAAAGAGAAGGAGAAGGCGTCGAAGGCGTGCGACAAGGTCACGAAGGAGTGGTTGGAGTCCGAGCGGGAGGCCGTGAAGACTATGAATGATAACGTGGACGGCATCCAGAGCCGCATCAAGCGCGACCCCAGCCTCCTCGCATTGAAAGAGAAGTATGCGTGGAAGGAGGCGGCCGAGGAGCGCATGGAAGAGCTGGACCGGGAGCTCGAACGCCTCGAAGGAGAGCTCGAGAGGCTCAGCCCGCGACTCTACCTCCAGTGGATCAGGGATTCGTTGAAGAGGCTGAAGGAGAACGTGGATTTGGAGGAGTTGCGGGATGGACGTTGAGGAACAGTTGCAGCAGTTCGTCGAGCCTTTCGGCATCAGGCTGCCGGCAGGCGTCATCACGCAAGGGAAGAAGGCGTACCTCGTCCCGGAACGCGTGAAGAAGGTCGCGGAGCAGATAGACAAGGAGCCGTTCAGCCTCGGACTGCCGTTGGGAGAGGCGACGAACAAGAGGTTCAGGGCTTCCTTCGGACTCCTCGACCTGCTCAAGGACTCGAAGAACAAGGTCGTCATAAAGGATGACGCGGTGTGGCTGTTCACCTGCGGCCGCGACGTGTTCTCGAAGAAAGTCCACTCGGAGGACGAGCCGAAGAAGACGTTCCTCGTCTGCGACCGGCGTGGCGACGTCCTCGGGCTCGGCACGAAGGACAAGGGCGGCATGGTCAAGAACATCCTCGACCGCGGAGACTTCCTCCGCAGGGAGGAGAAGCGGAAGCGTAGGAAGAGGTAGTGATACTCATGGATGAAGGACGTTTTTTCACGGTGACGAACGAGGCCGGCGAGCGTTTAGCGTGCTGGCTGCACGAGGCTGACAAAGAGAAGCACATCACGCTCGTACTCCACGGCTTTCCAGGTGATGCCAAGGGCGGCAGCCTGGAACGCGCAGCAACCCTCAAGGAGTCGGGCGTGAACGCGTGCCGCTTCGAGTACCGCGGCTGCGGCGACTCGGAAGGAGGGTCGGAGGAGTGCACCATCGAGACCGCCGTCGATGACGCCCGCCTCGTCCTGGCGACCTTGAAGGACCAGGGGTACGAGCGGTTCTCGCTGGTCGGCTCGTCGTTCGGAGGCGCCGTCGCGCTCAAGCTAGCTCTGGAAGAAGAAGTGGAGACCATGGTGCTCTGCGCCCCAGCCCCGGACCTCACGCACCCTGAGGAGTGGGCAGAGCACACGACGCTGGAGGAGTGGGAGGAACAAGGCTTTTTCGAGATTCCGGACCTCAACGATCCTGAAAGCTCTTTCAAGGTCTCGTTCCAGTACTACCTCGACGCCCAGGAGAACATATTGTTCGAACCGGCAAGAGACATCAAGGTGCGGACGCTCGTCCTCCACGGCGACCAGGACGACGTCGTGCCGTTGAAGGACTCCCAACGTTTGGCTGAGAACATGCCTCACGCACTCCTCATAGTCCTGGAGGGCGCGAACCACAAGCTGGAGGTCGACGGCTCGAGGGAGGAGTCGCTCAAGCTCATGCGGGAATGGTTCCAGCAGGAGTGAACCGCCAGCTTTATTAATGTCCGTTCTCTAACAAGACGATATGGCAGTCTGGACCAAGGTCTTCCTCACCGCAGGCATCATCGCCCTGGGCTTCGTGGTCAGGGCTATCCTGCGCCAGGTAATCCATAAGCGCATCCCAGTGCCGCGTAAGATCCAGCGCCACGCGTTGCAGCAGGCGTTCTCCACGGTCGTGTGGATCCTGGCCATCATCGGCGTCATCTCGGTGTGGAGCGTGGACGTGAGCAACCTGTGGGTGTTCTTCACCAGCGTGCTCGGCATCATCGCCATAGGCTTCTTCGCGGTGTGGAGTATCCTGAGCAACATCATCGCGGGCGTCATACTGCTCCTCTCGCAGTCGGTGAAGATCGGCGATGACATCGTCATCCTGCCGGACGAGGTGAAGGGGAAGGTGGCGAAGATCACGTTGATGTTCGTCACGCTCAAGGATGGGAAGCACGAGGTCCACGTGCCTAACAACATGTTCTTCCAGAAGTTCATCAAGAAGAAGACATCCTAGAGGAAGAGGTTCTCCACGCCCAGGACGACCATGTTCACCCCTATGGATCCTAGGAAGAAGCCGTTCAGCCGCAACAGTATCTCCATGTGCTTGTCGAACGCCGTCCGGAACTTCTTCTTCTCGATCGCGTCCCGCACCCCTTTGAGGGCTAGGACGATGAGGCAGACCAGGGTGAAGGTTATCGTCAGGGCGATGGCGCCGTCCACCAACCCCATGTCGCGGTAGAGCAGTATGGCGAGGCTTATCGTGCCGGCGCCCACCATGAACGGCAGGGCGATCTCCGAGGCGAGGTCGTCGAGGTTGGCTTTGATCTGTATGAAGGCTTTCTGGCCTTTGACGATGAACAGGTATGCGAAGCTGAAGATGATGATGCCTCCGAACACCCTGAAGGCTTCGAAGTGTATCTGGAAGACGCGTTCGAAGATGAAGTCTCCGGTGAAGAGGAAGGCGAGGCTGATGGCGTATGAGATGAGCGTGGCCTTGATGAAGACTTGGCGGAAGGCTTGGTGGCTCAGGTCCTTCCGCAAGGGCTCTAGGTAGAGGAATAGGGCGAAGGGGTTCAACATGGCCAGGAAGGCGACGATGTGCGATATCATCAGGCTCCGCGCAACGAACAAACACCTTATTAAATGTTCTTATTGCGAGAAATAGGTTTTTAACCATACAGATGACGCTAAAAGAAACCCAAAAACGTTCTTTCTAGAAAAGAGAAGAGAAAAAAAGCCCTTTTTCAGAACCCTTGCCGTTCCCGCGCCAGATCATGCGCAGAGGGCTGTTGTCCGGGCTGCGGCGCAGGCCTGGGCTGCGGTTGGGGCTGGGGAGAGGGCTGCTGCGGCTGAGGCTGAGGCTGCGACTCGCCCGACACCAACGCCTGGTACTCCGGCATGACGTCGGCGGTGAACTTCTCCATCCCCTCACGCGTCTTGGGGTGCGCCACCATCGACTTCAACACCGAAAAAGGCACGGTAGCAGCGTCAGCCCCGGCCAAGGCCGCCTCGCGGACCTGGCGGCTGTTACGCAAGGAAGCCGCCAACAGGTTGCAGTCGACCTCCTGCTTCTCGAACAACTCGGAGATCTTCGTCACGAGGTCGACGCCGGACAATATCCCGTTGTCGTCCCAGAAATCATCCTCGCCCTCCTCGGTCTCGGCCTCCAAGCCCTCGGCCGGGAAGTAATCATTCTTCGAGAACTCAACCCCGGCCTGCGTCCGGATGAAGTCATCCACGCGCCCGGCGAACGGGCTGACGTAGGTAGCGCCGGCCTTCGCCGCCAACAACGCCTGCTCGGGCGTGAAGACGAGCGTCGCGTTCACCGGGATCTCGGCGTCGTCCAACGCCTTGATCGCCTTGAGCCCCTCGAAGCCGCTCCCGGCATACGTGTTCACCGGGATCTTCACGACCACGTTCCCCGCGACGGGGTTGAACTGCTGGAACAAACGCTTGCCCTGAGCCACCATCTCATCGGCAGCGGTAGCCGTGACCTCCAAGCTGACCGGCACGACGTTGCCCGCCACCGACAAGAGGTCCTTGACGTGGCTCGCCATGTCGACGCGCTGGCCAGCGGCCTTGAGCCGCTCGACCTCCTTCTTCACCAAGGAAGGGTTGGTCGTGATGCCATCCACGACACCCCACCCGATGGCGGTCCTGATCTCATCCAAATTGGCCGTATCCACGAAGATCTGCATAAAGTATCACCTGGGATGACCGAAGCGAAGACCATTTTTAACCCTTGCGCTTCCCACGAACAGGTTTTATATAGTAAGACTCCTTCCCCAACAGGCATGGCGGAGGAGCTGGTCGACGTCGTCGACGAGGAAGGCACCCCGACCGGAGAGCGGGTCGGGCGGGAGAAAGCCCAGCAAGAAGGCACCTGGCACCTGACAGTCCACCTCTGGATATACACGCCGCAGGGAGAGGTAATCGTCCAGAAGCGCAGGGAAGACAAGCCCATCTTTCCCGGCAAGCTGGACGCGTCGGTCGGAGGCCACCTCCACGCTGGCGAGACGCCGACGAGGGCGGGCGTCCGCGAGGCGAAGGAAGAGCTAGGGCTCGACATCGCAGAAGGCGACCTCGAGTTCGTGAAGCGCCGACGGGCCGTATTCCACCCCCGACCCGGCTGGACTAACAGAGAGGTCAACGAGGTCTTCACCCTCCGCTACGACGGGGACAAGAAAGACCTGAAACGACAGGAAGAAGAGATCGACGAACTAATCTTCCTCAGCTTCGAGGACCTCGAGAGACGGCTGGGCGAGAGTCCGGGCTCGTTCACGCACACCGCGGAGTACTGGCAAGACATGCTCCAGGAGATGAAGAAGAGGCTCTACCGTTAGCGTTCCAGCGCCTGCAGCGCCGGCAACGGCTTGCCTTCCAACAACTGCATGCTCGCCCCGCCGCCCGTGCTGACGTGCGAGAACTTGCCAGCCATGCCGCGCTTGTCGACGTACGAGATGCTGTCCCCGCCGCCGACGATGGTGACCGCCCCCTCTTCCGTCCGAGTGGCGAGGTAGGTCATGACCGCCTTCGTCGCCTTGTCGAACGGCTCCTTCTCCACGAAGCCTAGAGGCCCGTTCCACACGATCGTCTTCGCCTCAGAGAGTTCTTGCTTGAACGCCTCGACGCTCTCAGGCCCTATGTCGAGCCCTTTCATGCCTGCGGGCATGCCTTGGACGAGCACCGTCTTGGCTTCTGAGCCGTGGTCCTCGTCAGGCGCCACGACGACGTCGGACGGCAACAATATCTTCTCGTTGTTGGCGAGCATCTGCGCCATGGTGAGCTGTCCCTCATCCACAAGTGACGAGCCGGTCTGGAGGCCTTGGGCCTTGTAGAACGTGAATATCATCGCGCCGCCGAGCAACACCTTGTCCACCTTAGGTAGGATGCGCTGTATCAGAGGGAGTTTCGTCTCGAGCTTGGCACCCCCCAGCACGGCGACGACGGGCTTCTCGAGGTTATCGATATCCAGATGCTCGAGCTCCTTCTCGACGAGCAGGCCGATGGCGCCGGGCAGGTGTTCCGTCACCCCGACCATGCTGGCGTGGCTGCGGTGGCAGGTGGCGAACGCGTCGTTCACGTACGCCTCGCCGTGCTCCGCGAGTTTCCGGGCGAACTCTGGGTCGTTCTCCTTCTCCTCCTTGTGGAACCGTAGGTTCTCGAGCATGACGACCGGCACGTTTTCAGGGAGCTCGACGTCGACGCAGTCGTCCACTTTCTGGACGGTCTTCCCGAGGAGTTTCATCAGCCTGACCGCGACCCGGTCGGTCTTCAGGGCCTCGACAACAGCCCCTTTGGGGCGTCCGACGTGTGTCATGAGCACCAGCTGCCTGGCGCCGGCGCCGAACAACGCCTGGAGGGTGGGCAGGCTCGCCCTGATACGCGTGTCGTCGACGACTTCGCCGTCGTCGTCGAGCGTCACGTTGTAGTCAACCCTGACAAGCACGCGCTTGCCCTCCACATCGAGGTCCTTGATAGTCGGGATCATGGTGTCTTGGCAGGAGCAGAACGTTTTTATAAATCTTGTCTTCTCCCCAACCGTATGCAGCACGTCAAGGTCATCCTGGTCAGGCCTGAGAACGCGGGCAACGTCGGCGCCGTCGCGAGAGCCATGGCGAACTTCGGCTTCTCGAGGCTCGTCCTCGTCAGGCCTGAGGCCGACCACCGGGGCAACGAGGCCATCTCGCGGGCGAGGCACGCCCTGGACGTCCTGGAAGAGGCTGAAGTCGTGGATTCCCTCGAGGAGGCTGGCTGCGACTGGCTCGTCGCGACGACGGGGAAGCTCGGCTCTGACGAGAACATCCCCCGCCTAGCCCTCCAGCCCTGGCAGCTCGCCGGCAGGCTGACGGGTATGAGGAAGACCGCCGGCATAGTGTTCGGCCCGGAATCCAGAGGCTTGCTGAACGACGAGGTAAGATTGTGCGACGCCATCCTATCCATACCCACCAGCGATGAGTACCCGGTCCTCAACCTCTCCCACGCAGTCGCCATACTATTGTACGAGCTGAAGGTGGCGCGGCAGGGCAAGGTGGAGCGGTACACCCCTGTCGGTGCGAAGGACAAGGAGGTCCTCTACGGGCTGGTCGACGAGGTCCTCGACAAGACCAGCTTCCCCACGGACGACAAGCGTGAGACCCAGAAGCGGGTGTGGAAGCGCGTCCTCGGAAAGTCGTTCCTCACGAGGCGCGAGGCCTTCAGCATCATGGGGTTCTTCAAGAAGCTTTTGAGGCGTTAGAGCGCGCCAGCGGCGTGGAGCGCCAACAACAATACGAGGACGAGCACCGCTTCGAACACGACGAGGATGACGAGGTACGCCAGCAATCCCAGGACGTACACGCTGAGGAACGCCTGCCACTTGGTGATACGCTGGTTCTGCGCGAGCCCGTAGATGCGGAGGTAGATGCTGTACCCTTCCAGGGCTAGCCAACACAGGCCTGCGATGACGGCTACGACCCAGAGCGCGACGGCGCCTCTCGACACCGCCATCGCCCCCGTCACGGTGGCGAGGAGGAAGAATGGCATGGCGAGCCAGCCGGGCGTGCCGCCGTACGTCAGGACGGCGTAGGTCCGCTTGAACTCGGCTTCGCGGTTCCAGATGATGACGAACCAGTGCGCGATCCAGTACTTGAGGTTGGTGAAGAGGAAGAGGAAGAGGAACACCGCTAGGTAGAGGAGGAGTTGTTCCCAGAAGCCGAGCTGGAACGACGGCGACGCCAATCCCAAGGGTTCCATCACCCTGTCGGCGATCCTGGAGACGACGTCGGTCTTGTCGTAGATGAGGAAGAACGCTCCCAAGAGAGTGAACACGAACAGGTAGGTGGCGGGGTCTTTCCAGCGCTTGACGCGCTTGACGTCCTTGGTGAAGAACTTGCGAGGGGTGGTGAGGACCCGCTTGGCGGTGGCGAGGAAAGAGGACATGCTCATCCGTGGTGCTGCTGTCGTTGGGCGTCGACGAAGGCCTTGACGCGCTCGTCGCCCTTGACGTCGGCGTTGGGTCCGAGCTTGTAGTATATCTTCTCGGCTTCGGAGCCCCAGGAGTAGTCGCCTCGTTCGCGCTCGATGCGCTCGACCTCGAGTTCTCCGAGCGAGACGCCTTTCTTGAGGTGGTAGTAGATCACCCTGAGCGTGACTTTGGGGAAGAGCTCCTTGTAGACCTTGTATATCTGGTAGCCGTGGGCGCGGCCCAGCACTCCGAGTATCTCGAGGACGTTCTGGCGGACGGCGCTACCCACGGGTCTTCCTCGACGCATGCTCCATTCCTGCGGAAGCTCCTTTATAAAGTTTTCTGCCTTGTTTTCACTATTGAAAAGAGGCACGCCTCCGAGCAGGCGGATTTAAGTAGAAGCGACGCCTCCCCCGCGACGATGAAGCGACACCTGTTCCTACTCTCCCAAGAGCACCCGGGCCTGGCGCGGGCGGAGTGCGAAGCCCTCCACCCAGGGGCTGAGTGGGAGCCGTACGGGAAACACCTCCTCGGCACCGTCGAAAAGCCGTCGCAGAGGGCCGCCTACACGAAGAGGGCGCTCGAGGTCCTCCACCAGGGAGGCGCGGACGAAAGGTGGCCCGCACCACCAGAGACGGAAGGCACGGTAAAGGTCGAGGTCCTGTCTCTGGACGGAGAGGGCTTGAGGAAGGGCGAGGCGCGCAAGCGGGTGCTCGACTGGCTCGGACAACCGCGGGTGAGCCTCGACGACCCTGACGAGACGTTCTGGCTCGTCACCAGCGAGAAAGATATCCTCGTCTGCAAACAGGCCTGGGAGAACGAGGAGGACTTCGAGGCGAGGAAGAACCAGCGACGGCCGGCGCCGCATCCGACCAGCCTGCCGCCCAAGCTGGCACGCGCCATGGTCAACCTGGCAGGACCTGTCAACCACGTCCTCGACCCGTTCTGCGGGAGCGGCGGACTGCTACTCGAAGCGTCCCTGATAGGGCTTGACGCGACCGGGATAGACGTCGACGACGCCATGCTCGCACGCGCGAAGAAGAACCTCGAAGCCTACGGCGCCGAGGCGAGGCTCGTCCACGGAGACGCCCTCGAGCACGAAGGGGGAACGGGGTGCGTCGTCACCGACCTGCCGTACGGCCGCAACTCGAAAGCGGAAGAGCTCCGACCCCTCTACGAGGGCTTCCTCAAGCATTACGGGGAACTCACGGAGAGGATGGTCGTCGGCTTCCCGGACCTGGTGGACGGCGAGGCTCTGGCGCAGGAGAACGGGTGGGACGTCAAACAATCGTTCCGCTGGCCGCTCCACAAGTCCTTGAGCAAGACGATAACGATACTTCACAGGCGGTCGAGCGACGCGTAGATCTCGGCCAAGGCCCGGTCGTCCTTCCGGATGCGCGCCAACGCCCTGATGAATGAGTCGAGCCGCTTCAACAGCTCTGACATGACGTCACGCCGGTACTCATCGCTATCAGGGTCTTCCCGCATGATCTCGAGGAGGTCGTCGAGGTTGCGGGACATCGTGTCGAGCTGGGACTTCTTGTCCTGGACGAAGTGCTCGTCCCTGATGATGATGTACTGCTTGCGCTCGAGCTCGAGGTCTACGATGCGGTCGAGGTCCTCGCGCAACCTAGTGACGCGCGTCTTGAGCCCTCTGAAGAGTCTGAGGAGCTCGTGCTGGCCGGCCACCTTGGCGCGGAGGTCTCCCTGCTTTATCACGCTGGAGAGTTCCTTGACGTGGCGTTCGACCTCGAAGATGAGGTTGCCGAGCTCGTCGTCGATCTTCTCGTCGTTGATCTCGATGGAGAATATCCTCGTGTGCTTCTTCTTGCGTAATCCCATGCCGTTCAACCCGTGACTCGCTGCTGCAGCCTCCACGCCAGGCCGACGTGCTCGTCCGACGGCTCCTCGCCGGACACGACGATTTCATAAGCTTGTGAGAGCCGCTCGACAGCCTCTCGCGAGGCGGGCAGGGACCCCTGCGCCTCGAGTGCTCCGACGAGGTCTTCGTGCTCGCCGGGCTGGCGGCCGAAGGTGTCGTTGAAGGCGTCCTGCATCTTCCGTAGGAGGGTGGTGTAGACGTCTATGATGAGGCCTTGTTCCAGCGAGACCGAGCTTTGCGGCGGTTCCTCACGGACGGGCTCCTCGGCGGGCGTGACGAGGTCGAATAGGGTTTCCTCCTCTTGCGGGGGCGTGCCCGGCTCCTCGCCTATGCGGTACTCAGGCCCGGGCGGTGCGGGTGTCTCCTCCGGGGAGGTGTCAGGGTCATCCTCTTCGTCGGCGAGGGGTTCTTCCTGGAAGCTATCGTCGGATTGCTGGGAGGAGTCTTGCTCGTAGCCTGAAGCGCCTTCAGGAGACGCAGAGGGTTCTTCTCGGATGCCGTACTCTTCGACCTCCGGCTCCTCGGACGCACCTTCGGATCCTTCATCCTGGTAGGTCGCCTGTTCTTCAGACGCCTCTTCGATGGGCCCGTCAGAGGCTGGTTCTTGGGAGGTGACATCGAGGTAACTGTCATCAGGGGACTCATCCGGTTGTGAGGGATGGTTCTCCGGTGCGGGGGATGGCTCGTCCTCGTCGACTATCTCGATGCTCTCGGCGCCTGCGGAGTGCTGGTAGGGTTGTTCTTCCCGGACGGGCTCTTCCACGAAGGCCTCCTCATCCACCACCTTGGCGGGTGATTGCTGGCTCTTGAGGAGCGCGAACAATACCGTCACGTCATCCCCTTTCATGGAGAGGTATGCGGTGACGTCTTTGCCGGTGAGGACGTGGACGCGTTTCGCGAGCCTCGCCGCTTCGCGGACGTTGCGGTCATCTGCTGATTGTCCGGCCGGGTCTGCGGTCGCGTAGGTGTCGAGCTGTCCGGAGTTGTCGGACGGCACCAACCGTTCGGGCTGTTCCCGTATCGTGGATTTGGTGATGGAGAGGTGTTCTGCGGAGACGACGTGCTCGTCCTTCCGCACCACGCCTTCCAGGTCGGGTAGTCCTTTGTAGGTTTTTATGAGTATGGGGTAAGGGGCGGCCTTGACGTACGACGCCTCCGCCGTCGCGTCCGTAGCGGGTTGTTGCTGCACGATGACGGCGTGGCTCCACTCGTCGATACCAGTCTCGCGCCGTTCCATGACGTGCTCTGGTAGGTATGCTGAGAGCCAGCACTCCTTCAGGGCTTTGAGGAACCCGTCCTCCCCTTTCACGTTCTGCTGGTAGCCGTACACCACTTCGGGCGTGATGAGGTAGTCGGGGCTGGACAGCATTGTGACCGCGGGGTCTTCGTCTGATGACAGCAGGTCCGACACGCTGCTCGAGCCGGTCGGGATGGAGAGGCTGCGGTACGCTTCTACGAGCTCTTCGCGGAGGTGTCTTGAGAGGTTGACGTGGTGGAACAGTCGCCGGAGCTCCTTGTAGGCTTGCGCGTAGCCGTCGATGGTGTCGGGGTGCTGGCTGTATATCTGAGGGATGCGTTCCTGGATGCCGGAGGCTTCCATGAAGGCCGAGAAGAGCGATGTGGGTATGATGAACGATAACGGGACGGGGTGGTGCGCGTCAGAGATGTCTGCGAGGAGTCTTCCGCGGTGTCCGATGACTGATTCGTCGTGCTGGGAGGCGTGCTTGAGGGAGATGGTGTGGGGCATGGTCTTCCCTCTCACTCCCACGTATTTAAAGATTATGTTCTATTCATCCGAACCGCGTCATAGCGTCGTCCACGCCCTTCCGGTCGAAGATGATGTCTCTCATCGCCCTCGTCATGGAGAACGGCTTGGGGTGTTGCCACGCGTTGCGGCCGACGGCGATGCCGTGGCACCCTTCGTCCATGACCTCCCAGAGTCGTCCGAGGAACTCCCGTTCAGGTGTCTGGGCGCCTCCTGAGATGACGACTTTTGCGCGGCCGGCGTTCTTCATGATCCAGCGGAAGCCTTCCTTGTCGCCGTTGTACTTGAGCTTTATCACGTCCGCTCCGAGTTCGAGTCCTACACGGGCGCCGTACGCGATGGTGTCGGTGTCGAGGTCGTCCTCGACCGCCTTGCCGCGAGGATAGTTCCACAGCACTACGGGGAGTCCGTAGCTGTGGGCTTCTTCGACGATGCGTCCGAACTCTACGAATTGCTCTTGCTCGTGCTCGCTGCCGAGGTAGATGGTGTATCCGACCGCGGCCGCTCCGAGCCTGACCGCATGTTCGACGGAGGTGTGCTGCCTGCTCAGGGGGTCTCCGTGCTTGTAGCTCGTCTTGCCGTTGAGCTTGACGATGAGGGGCACGTCCTTGTAGTGGAGGCCGTAATACTTCTCCGCCACGCCTGCCTGGACGGCGACGGCGGTGTAGCCTCCTTCGAGTGCGAGGTCCATGATAATCTCGGGGTCGATGTTGTCTTCGTTGAAGTCTTGCGGGCCGTGCTCGAGGCCTTGGTCGCAGGCGAGTATCATGAGCTTCCCATCGTGAAGGATGTTGTCGATTTTTATCTTGGGCACGTGGTTCACCTCTTCTTGGCGCCGGCTTTCTTCTTGCTGGCTTTCTTCGTCTTATTCGTGGTCGTCGTGACCTTACGCTTGTCTTTCTCGAGACGTTTCTCCAAGGCTTTCTCGTCGAGCAGTATGTTCTTGGCGCCGTAGTTGGCGATGACGCTCTCGGCGTTGATCATCGCGGCTTTCAGGCATTGCGGGAATGGTTTCCCTCGTTGCATGGCTGCGAAGAGTGTGCTTCCGAACGCGTCGCCGGCGCCGGTGGTCTCGTGTATCGTCAGATTTTTGGGCGGCTTCACGCTGTAGTATTTCTTGTCGTGGTACGCGACCACTCCTTCAGAGCCTTTGGTGATGACGACGGTGCCGGGCCCTTCCTTGGAGAGTCTTTCCGCCAGTTCCTTGTCGTCTCCGAAGCCTGCCAGGTCTTTCGCTTCCTCGTCGTTGAGGATGAGGACGTCCGTGTGCTTCAGTATCTCTTTGATGTGGCTGGTGCCTTTCTTGGAGAGGTAGCTGGACGGGTTGAACGCGACTTTGGCCTGCTGCTTCTTGGCGTGCCTGGCGACGCTCTTGAGCGTGGCGAAGGCTTTCCCCATCATGCTGCACAGGTAGTAGCCTTTGGCCTTGAGCTTGGATTTCTTGAGCTCCTTGAACTCGAGGTCGTTGTTGCACCCCTTGTACGTGAGGATGGTCCGGTCGTCGCCGACCGAGTCGAGGATGGTGGAGTAGCCGTTCTGCTGTCCGAGGGTTCCGATGAACGTGATGCCTTCTTCCTTGAGGTTGTTGAAGACTTTCAGGCCGTTCTCGTCCTTGCCGATCTTGCCGAGATAGGCAGTGTCGAGCCCGAGCCTTGAGAACGCGACGGCGGTGTTGGTGCCTCCGCCACCCACCTGGAATTCCAGGTGCTTGACGATGATCTTGGTCCCTAAAGGGTATGCGACGAGCTCTTCTTCCGGGAGCTTGCCGTGTTTTATCCTGATGAGGTCTGACTCCTCAGGGTCTGTCTTGACGAACGCGTCGACCACGTTGCTGCCTACTGCTATGATGTCGAAGATGTCACCCACCTCTCTTTCTACCTTTTCCAGACAAGAACGGCTATTTAAATGTTGCTGTTTTTGTCGAGGAGCGGCACGATGGATTGTTGGACCGGACCTGTGACGACGACCTCGCCGTCCCTGACGTACGCGTCGATCTCCGTCCTGTAGCCGGCCTCGCCTTCCAGGTAGAGTCCGGGCTCGACGCTGAACAACAACCCCTCATGGACGCGCCTGTCGTCCGCCTTGCTGTAGCCGTTGAGGTTGGTGGAGGAGCCGTGCACTCGGGTGTCGATGGCGTGGCCGAGGTTGTGGATGAACGATTCGCCGTAGCCATCCTCGGCGATGACGTCGCGCGCCACCTTGTCGACGTCACCACCCTGCGGCCAGCGCCCGCTGGAGATTTCTTGTTTGAGGAAGTCGAGCGCCTCGTCGCGCGCACGCCGGATGAGGTCGAAGCGCTCTGCGTGCTCTGT
>CAZKVR010000013.1:17376-22595 GCA_964556395.1 uncultured Methanosarcinales archaeon | reverse complement strand
CCATCGTCCTCCTCGTCGGAGGGTTTCTTGCACTTTGCCGTCCAGGTTCATGTCTTTTTCTTATTGGTGTTGTTACTATTTAAAACTTTCGAATCCAATACTACTAAGAAGTGACAATAAATAGTTTTCCATAAGGAAAATATTTCTTCTCCTTCCCACAAACCCGCCACCAACAAAAACCAATATAAACCTCCACTACAAACCGAAACCCATGGAAAAAACCCTCAAAGACCTCCTCAGGCTCATCCTGCCACTATCCAAAACAAGACGGCAACACCTCGAAGCATACCAATCATACCTCGAACCAAACCAGGCAGAGCACGCCAAACACCTCTTCAAACGAAAACTCATCGGCATCAGCTACCGCACGCTCGACGTCAACCAACACTACGCCAAGAGCCGAGCCTACCCCCAAGCGGACCTCGCAAAAGAAGACAAGGAGCTCTCCAAGACCGTCTCCGCCTGGAACGCCACGATAGAACGACAAGCCGAGGAGAAAGCCCACGAGGAATTCAGCCGGAAAGCCCAAACAGCCATCCCCAAGCTCATCGCACCCCACATCGTAGGCATGGACGCCGCCAAGAAAGCCGCCGCCTGGCAGCTCTTCTCCAAGGAACGGTTCCACATCCTCCTCCTCGGAGACCCGGGCACGGGCAAGACCGAAATCCTCAGAGCGACAGACCAGTTCGCCCCGAAGAGCAGCTTCGGACTCGGCAGCGGCACCTCGGGCGCAGGCCTCTCCGCAGCCAAGAAAGGCAACAAGCTCGTCAAAGGACTCCTGCCGCAAGCCCACAAAGGCATAGCATGCCTCGACGAGCTCAACCTCATGAAAACCCAGGACCGCGGAGCGCTCCTCAACGCGATGGAAAAAGGCTTCGTCACCTACGACAAGGGCGGCACCCACCAGCAGATACCGGCGGAAGCCCGCATACTCGCCACCGCCAACCCGAAAGGCGACCGCTTCGTAGGCGCCAGCATACAATTCCTCAAGGAACAGCTACCATTCGACCCGGCCCTCCTCAGCCGCTTCCACCTCGTCTTCTTCATACGACGGCCCTCCAAGCAGGAGTTCCTCAGGATCACCAGGCAGGTCGTCAGGGACGACAAGCAACGCATCACCGCCGGCGACGTCAAGTTCATAAGAGGCTACATCGAACACGCCCACAACCTGGACGTCAAGTTCGACAAGACCCTCGAACCTATGATCACCGACGCGTTCGACGACCTCAAATCAAACGAGGACGACTACCTCGTCGAGCTCTCGCCACGCCTCGTCCTCGGCGTCGTACGGATGGCCAAGGCGCGCGCCCGCATGGCCCTCAGGCAGAAGACCACGCAGAAAGACCTGGAGGAAGCCCTACAAGTCTTCAAGAAGAGCCTCCCCGTCGAGCCGGACCACATCGCCCGGAGCAGGAAGAAGTGAACCCCCGACCTTTGAGACGAGGGCGCTCGCGCTTCAGGATCCTTTCCGAAGAGTGAGGTGTGAAAGTAGACTTCTGAAACCAATGCAAACCCTTAAAAATAGTCTTGCCGTTGTCCAGACCATGCGCCTACTCCTTGCCATCGCCGTACTGCTGGTCCTCGCGCTCATGACGGGTTGCGGGGAGACCGTCCGCGGCCCGGGCAGCAAGAACCCCTACCGGGAGGTCTCCTTCGACGCCGGCGACAACACGACCATCGTCGCCCACTACTACCCCTCCGACGCCGACAAAGGCCTGGTCATGATCCACGGGGCTGCCAAGAGCAAGTCCTCCTACGAGGACTACGCCAAGGAACTCCAGGACCGGTACAAGGTAATCGTCCCCGACCTGCGAGGCCATGGCGACAGCGAAGGAGAGTACAAGGATCTCGAAAACCATGACTTCTATGACATGCAGAAAGACGTCAACGCCTCCGTAGCCTTCCTCAGGACAGAGGGCGTCGCCAAGGAGGACGTCAGCCTCGTCGGCGCCAGCGTCGGCGCCAACCTCGCCCTCATGTACGCCGAGGACAACCCGGTCGACAAGCTACTCCTCCTCAGCCCCGGGACGCGCATCCGTGGCGTGGACATCTCGAGGCTCTCCTACGAGCAGCCGTTGCTCGTACAGGTCGGCCATTACGACGCGTTCTCCTCCATCGCCGTGGAAGAGCTCGAGCTCAACCTCCCGGAAGCCCGCGTCATGGAGTATGACAGCAGCGCCCACGGCACCGACCTGCTCAACCATGACTTGTCGGCCGAGGAGGAGTTCCTCTTCTACCTCAGCTGACGAAAAGTATTTAAACGACGATGGAGTCGCCCTTCATATGAACGCTGTCTGCACGGGTTTCTTCAACACGCTCGCCAACCGGACGAGGCTCAACATCCTCTACGCGCTCCGCAAAGGCGAGCAGAGCGTCAACGACATCGTCAAGAAGACCGGCTACGAGCAGAGCCTCGTCAGCCACAACCTCAAGCTCCTCAGGAGGTGCGAGTTCGTCACCATGCGCGTCAACGGCAAGCAGCGCATCTACAAGCTCAACCAGGACACCATCGAACCACTCTTCAAGATAGTGGACAAGCACCGCCACAGCTTCTGCAACGACAAGGCGTGCGAGGTGTGTACCCATGGATAAGGTCACCAGGGACACGCGCATCTCAGACCTCGTCGAGTCCTACCCTGACGCCGCGCCCATCGTGATGAGCTACGGCCTCCACTGCATCGGATGCCAGGTCGCAGCCTTCGAGACCCTCGAGCAAGGCTGCAAAGGCCACGGCATGACCGACGAGACCATCCAGGAGCTCGTCGACGAGCTCAACGAGTTCATACAACTTGAGGGTGGCGAGGACCCGGTCAAGGCTGAGGAGTGACTCCACTGGCCATCTCCGGCGCGAGGGTTTAAGTAGTCGTTTTCTCTCCTTTTCAAGACAACCAGCTGATACATGAACGTATCAATCGATAAATATTAATATCAACTGATATTTTTAGTTATCAATATGGTTGTCGGACGACGCATCATGGAACACTTCCTGCAAAACCCCACCGCAAAGCTCAGGGTCAGGCAGGTAGAACGGGAAACAGGCATCTCACTACCTTCAGTCATACGGCACGTCAAGAGGCTAGAACAAGAAGGAATACTCAAACAACAAGAAATCGGAGGCGTCACGCTCTACAGCGCCGCCCGCGCCAACGAGGCGTACAAGAAGGAGAAACGGCTCCACAACCTCCGGATAATCCACGAGAGCGGACTCCTCAGACACCTCATCGAAGAGCTCGACAACCCCTCCATCATACTCTTCGGCAGCTACGACAAGGGGGAAGACACCGAGGACAGCGACGTCGACCTCTACATCCAGACACCCTCGAAGAAGAAGCCGAAACTCGAAGCCTACGAGAAGAAACTCGAGAGGAGCATCCAACCACACATCAGCAAGCGGCTAGAAGACATCAAGAACGACGAGCTCAAGGACAACATCATCAACGGCACAGTCCTCAACGGCCACGTCGAGGTGTTCACATGAACGAAGCGGACTGGAACGAGTGCGAAGAGAACGACACCGCCACGACAGTCACACCCGACCCGAAAAGAGCGGCGTCGCTCCGGAAGACCGCCGACGGCCGCAGACGATTCCTCGACACCCACACCATCACGGCCGAGAACGCCAACTACCTCTTCGAAGGCTACTACACATCAGTCCTCGAACACCTCCACGCCAACCTCGCGGAGAAAGGCCTCAAGGTGCGCAACCACCTCTGCCTCGCGCACTACCTCCGGGACGTCGAGAACGAGCCGCGACTGGCCAGGACGTTCGACGACTGCCGGCAGAAGCGCAACAAGCTACAATACTACGGCAAAGCGATGGAACCAACCGTGGCGGAACAAGCCATCGACGACTGCAAAGCACTCCTCACAACCCTCGACCCCTCGCCAGAGCAACAACCTATATAAACCACGTCCCGTTCTAAAGCCTCACCATGGCAGGGAAGAAGAACACCAAGGGACTCACCGTCAAGAAGCACGAGGACATGCCCGAGTGGTACAACCAGGTCATCCTCAAGAGCGAGCTCGCAGACTACTCGGCAGTCCGCGGATGCGCCGTCATCAGGCCGCTCGGCTACGCCCTCTGGCAAGGCGTCATGGACTACTTCAACGACCGCCTCAAGAAATTAGGGGTCAAGAACGCCTACTTCCCACTCTTCATCCCGGAGAGCTTCTTCAAGAAGGAATCAGACCACGTCGAAGGATTCGCACCAGAAGTCGCGTGGGTGGAACGCAAGGACGACCAGGAGGAACGACTCGCCATCAGGCCCACATCGGAAACCGTCATGTACGACTCCTACAGCCGATGGATACGATCACACCGAGACCTGCCACTCCTCATCAACCAGTGGTGCAACGTCGTCCGCTGGGAGGTCAAGGACGTCAAGCTATTCCTGCGCTCGAGAGAGTTCCTCTGGCAGGAAGGACACTGCGCCTTCGCCACGGAACAGGAGTGCGACGAGCACGTACGACAGATGATTGAAGAATACCGCCGGTTGTCAGAAGACCTCCTCGCCGTCCCCGCGGTCATCGGCCTGAAGAGCGCGAGCGAGACCTTCGCAGGCGCCAAGTACACCTACACCATCGAATCATTCATGCCAGACGGGAAAGCACTCCAGTGCGGCACCAGCCACAACCTCGGACAAGGCTTCGCGAAAGCCTTCGGCATCACCTACCGCGGCACGGACGAGGAGGAGCACCACCCGTGGCAGTCGAGCTGGGGGTTCTCCACCAGGCTCCTCGGAGGACTCATCATGACCCACGGCGACGACAAGGGACTCGTCCTCCCTCCCAGGATAGCTCCGACGAAAGTCGTCATCATACCCATCACGAAATCAACCCAGCCCGAAGCGACCAAACAAGTCCTGGAAGAAGCCGGAAAACTCTACGACCGCCTCAAAGCGGCAGGCATCGCCGCGGAGCTCGACGACCGCGACGAGTACAGCCCCGGATTCAAGTACAACGAGCACGAGCTTCGAGGAACACCCATCCGCATAGAGATAGGTCCGCGCGACGTCGAACAACAAGCGTGCATGCTCGTCACCAGGCACGACGGCGAGAAACAGCAGGTCAAGCTCGAACAAGTCACGAAAACCATCCCTGACACTCTCGAGCAGATGCAGCGACAGCTCCTCGACGCCGCCCGGCAGAAGGTGGAGGACATGAAAGCCGCCACCGACGACTACGAGGCGTTCAAACAACTCCTGAAAGCCCGCAAGTTC
>CAZKVR010000013.1:0-17366 GCA_964556395.1 uncultured Methanosarcinales archaeon | reverse complement strand
CAAGTTCGTCACCACGCACCACTGCGGCGAGGAGGAGTGCGAAGACCACATCAAGGCGGACACCGAAGGCGGCACCACCCGCTGCAGGCCGATGGACGACGACGCCCCTGAGAAGGGCGCGACGTGCGTGCGCTGCGGCAAGCCCGCCAAGTACAGGATAATCTTCGGGAAGAACTATTGACGATGAGAGTCTGACTCCTCGGACCAACCAACATGGATGAGTTCTGAAGGCTGACGGGCCTCTCGTCAGGCGTGCTCGTAGAGCTGGGGTGTATGAAATGGAAAGTCCGGGTCGGGAGGGGGTGAAGGGGCTCATCCTCGTAGAAGACCTCCTCCGCGGTGGACGGTTTCCGCTCGAGTTCGACCGCATCGCCGTGACGATTCCTGTTGTTCGTCTCAAAGATTATTTTTCGGAAATTCTTCGGTGATTGTTGGGTAAATGCTTTATTAACATCCTTATGACTTCATAGCATGTTGCTCATCGACTACGCGACGTTCATAGCCTTCGGGGCGTACACGACCGAACTTGTCATCCAGATGTTCCACTTGGTGAAAAGGAAGTCTTCCAAGGACATCTCGTTGCGGGCATGTTTCGTCCGCATGTTCGCGGGCATGACAGTCCTCGCCAAGTATATTTTCATCCAAGAATGGGTGCTCATAGCAGGGCAGGGATCGTTCAACGCGATCTACATCCTCTACGCGGTCCTCGTGCTGAAGTATCGCGGTGTGCGCTTACGAGTCCCTTGGGCGAAGAAGGTGCCTGCTGCCTCATGAGGTCGTAGGCAGGCATTCTTTCATCGAGAGGAATCTTTCTTTCGTCACTTCTTCGAGCACGAAGTGTTCCTGGCGTTGCTCGATAGCGAACTTTTCTGTCTCTTTGTAGAACTCGTTCAGGTCTGAAGTGTTTCGAAAGATCGCTTCTACGAAGAAATCGTAATTATTGTTGATGGAGTAGAGGGTGTTGGTATGGGGGTTTCCTTTCAAGAATGATTTGAACTCTTCTTTCTCGTCCGGCCTCACTTTGAAGAACAGTTGCACTTTCAGGTCGTAGCCGAGCTTCTTGGTATCGATGAGACACGTGACTTTCTGGATGAGGGAGTCTTGGTACGTCTTGAGTTTGTCGAATATGGTGCTGATGGGTATATGG
Organism: uncultured Methanosarcinales archaeon; assembly: GCA_964556395.1. Classification (GTDB taxonomy): domain Archaea; phylum Nanobdellota; class Nanobdellia; order Woesearchaeales; family WJKR01; genus WJKR01. Next base: position 16,219 of record CAZKVR010000013.1, on the reverse strand, counting down.
GTCTCTTTGCTCAGGTTGGTTATTGTTTCTCTTCCGTTCTTGCGGAGACAACTGAGGAGGTGGAGGTCTTTCGGTTTCATTTGTATCTATGGTCATTCATGGAAAGAAAAATATATAATGATTTGTCGTCATTAATTGACACTAAATGAGAATCTTTTTAAATAGATAGTATCGGAAATGATTGATGGGACGTCATCAGGCGCTACGGGAATTTGGATTTACTGATAACGAAGTGAGGGTGTACATCGCCGCACTTGAATTAGGAAGTGCTCCTGCACAAGCTGTGGCTCGACGGGCAGGCCTCTTGAGGACGACCACCTACGAAATATTGCGGGGCTTCATTACCAAAGGGGTGGCGAGTTCGGTTACTCACAAGAACAGAAGCCATTTTGAAGTCGCGAGTCCCCATTTACTCCTAGATCTCATGAGAGAACGAGAGGAGCGGCTCAAAGCAGTTCTTCCAGAACTCCTCGCCCTGGAGAAGAGTGTAGTCAAGAAACCTCTCGTAGAGTTCTACGAAGGGAAGGAAGGGGTGAAGACTATTCTGAAAGACTTGCTCGAAACGGCAGGCGAAGAGTACATGGTGATAGGCAACAACAAAAAATTCAGGGATGTTTTTCCAATCTACTCGAAATCGTTTACGAAAAGGAGATACGAGAGAGGTATCAAATGTCGTTACCTTGCCGAGCCGAGTCCTGTCACCGCTTCCATCAAGAAGTTTGATCAAGAACAGAATCGCGAGATACGCGTGGCTGAAGGGCTAGGAGACGTGGATGCGGAAGCCTTGATATACAGCGGGAACGTGGCTATCTTGACCTTGATGCAGGGAGAGATGCTAGCGGTACTCATAAAAGAGGAAACTATAGCGAGGTTCTTTCGCACTCTTTTCGAGACCATGTGGTCCCGGACGAGTCCAGATTAATTGTCTTTCTAGTTCACCACGTTCTGAGGCTCGCCACGCTTGTAAGCCTCCACATTCTCCTTCGTGATGTCCAGGATGCGGTGCAACGCCTCCTTGCTGTTGAACGCGTTGTGAGGCGTGAACACCACGTTGTCCATCTTGAGGATCTCCTTGTTCTCCAACAACCGCCGCACCTTCTCCTGATCGTGGATCTGCATCAACGCCCGGTCCTCCTTGACGAGCTGCTCGCCCTCCACGACGTCCAGCCCCGCGCCACCGAGCCGGCCGCTCTTCAAAGCCTCGTACAAAGCATCCGTGTCGACGACGTCGCCGCGTGACGTGTTGATGAGCAACGAACTCTTCTTAGCCTTCGACAACAACTCCTTATCCGCCAGGTGTCTCGTCGCCGGCGTGGACGGGACGTGCAGCGTGATGATGTCAGCCTTCCTAACAACATCCTCCACAGAATCAGCGTAGGTGAAGTGCAACAGGTCTGCGAGGAACTCGTCGCGGTACTGGTCGTACGCCACGACGTGCATGCCGAACCCCTTTGCGATCTTGATGACGTGCTGCCCGATACGGCCGACGCCGATGACGCCGAGCCACTTGTCCTTGAGGTCGAACCCCGTCAGGTCCTCCACCTGGTAGTTCTCCTCCTGCGCCCGGACGTACGACTTGTGCACGTTCCGGGAAAGGTTCAGGATGAGGGCGAACGTGTGCTCCGCCACCGTGTTCGAACCGTAGCGTGGGATGTTGCACACCGTCACGCCACGCTTCTTAGCCTCTTTCAACGCGATATGGTCGTACCCCGTGCTACGCGTCACGACGAGCTTGAGCTTCGGCATCGACTCCAACACTTTCTTCGTGACCTTGGATGAGATGAACGTGCACGCCACCTCGACGTCCTTGTACTCTGCCGCGTTTCTTTCCGTCAACGGCTCAGCCTCGTACGTGACGTCGTCCCCTTTGCACTCCTTGTTGAAGAACCGCTTGTCGCGCGGCTTGTACTCGAACACTGCTATCTTCATGGCTATCAGCCTCAAAGAAAATCATTGTATGAAGCTATTTTTATACGTTGCGGTCGAACGGATCCCTCAACGTGTACGACGTGTGCAAGAGCTTTTCAGCCTTCTCGCTCAAAGGAGCCCCCAAATACTCCTCGTACAGCCTCTTCACCACAGGGTTCTCATGACTCTTCCGCAACGGCAACCCCGCATCATCCTGATACAACGCCTCGCGACGTCTCGTCAAGACCTCGGGGTTCTTGTAGATCGGTTGACCCCCGCCGCCGATGCACCCGCCCGGGCACGCCATCATCTCGATGAAATGATACTCGTCCTTACGCGCCAACAACTCCTTGATGTTAGCGCCGCCATTAGCGCAAGCGAACTTGATCTCAGTACCATCAATCACGATGGAACCCTCCTTGATACCCTCGGCACCCCTTATCTGGTCGAACTCGAGCTTCTCGACACCCTCGCCGGTGGCGAACTCGTAAGCCGTACGAAGAGCCGCCTCCATCACGCCGCCGGCCGCGCCGAAGATCGTCGCCGCGCCGGTCGCGATACCTAAGGCTGGGTCGAACTCCTCGTCCTCCAACGACTTGAAGTCGATCTTGTTACGCTTCACCAACCGTCCCAACTCACGCGTCGTCAAGACGTAATCGACCGCGCTCTCCAACTCAGGCCTGGTGCTCTCGAACTTCTTAGCAGTGCACGGCATGATGCTCACCACCACGACGTCCTCAGGGTCCAAACCCTCCTTCTCAGCGTAGTACGTCTTGATCAGCATGCCGAGCATCTCATGAGGGCTCTTGCACGTGCTCATATGAGGCACCAAGTCGTGGTGCTGGTGCTCCATCATCAGTATCCAACCCGGACAACAAGTGGTTATCATCGGGAACGCGCCGCCCTCCTTGTAACGCCTCAAGAACTCCGAGGCTTCCTCCATGATCGTGATATCCGCTCCTAAATTGACGTCGAACACCTTGTCGAACCCGCACCTCCTGAGAGAAGACACCATCTTCCCAGTCACCAGGGTCCCGGCAGGCATGCCGAACAACTCCCCGAGAGCAGCCCTGATGGAAGGCGCGGTCTGAGCCACGACGTGCTTCTTAGGATTGTCCAAAGCCGCCTGGACCTCGTCGATGTGCCACCGCTCATGGATCGCCCCGACCGGACAGTTCATGATGCACTGTCCGCACTTGATGCACGACACCTCCGACAACCGCTTCTCCCCGTACGGCGTGACGTGCTCGCTGTGCGCCCGGCCGCTGAAGTCGATGGCGTACACGTTCTGGATGTCCGCGCACGTCTGGACGCAACGACCGCAGTTGATGCACTTGTTGTTATCCCTCACGACCGCGGCTCCGAGGTCCGGCTTGTAGTCCTTGATGTTCTGGAAACGGCTCTCGTCCAACCCGACCTCCTTGTAGATCTTGCAGATCTCGTAGTCGTCATCCAACCCGCAGGAAGGAGCGTTCGGCTTCATCAACTCCAGGTTCCGCTTGCGGGCGTCCAGCACGTGCTGCGTCCGCGTCTGGATGACAGCCCCGTCGCGAGGCTTCGTGCTGCAAGCCGTCACGAGCTTGCCGTCCATGTCGACCAGGCACATGCGACACCTGGCTTCGGGGAACAGGCTCTTGTGATAGCACAGCGTCGGGACGGTGATGCCCATACCTTCGCAGATGTGCAGGATGGTCTCGTCGCCATCCACTTCCCGTTCCTGCCCGTCGATCGTGACCTTCATTGCTGTCCCCCTTTCATGTACGCTTCGAAGTCGCCCCTGAAGTGCTCGAGGCTGGTGAGGATGTGCTGCCCCGCCGTCTGGCCGAGGCCGCACAGGCTGGTGTCCTGGACGTGGCGTGCGAACTCCTCCAACGTCTCCAAGTCCTCGTCGGTAGCGGTGCCGTCGCGCACCTTCTTCAGCAACGCCAACAACCGCACCGTGCCCTCCCTGCAAGGGGTGCACTTCCCGCACGACTCGTACGTGTAGAACTTGGCGATGCTCAGGTTGACGTCCACCACGTTGACGTCCTCGTCTATCAGGATGAATGTGTACGCGCCGTGGTGGCAGTTGTGCTTGAGTATGAACTCGTTCGTGATCTCGACGCCTTCGTCGATGGGCATGATGCCGCCGAAGCAGCCCAACGACACCGCCTTGAGCTTCTTGTCGGGCATGGCGATGTCGATGATAGTGCTCATCTTCACGCCCAAGGGGAGCTCGTACACGCCGGGGTTGCTGGCGTTGCCCGAGATGGAGAACAACCGCAGGTCGGGGTTCCAGTCGTCGTACAGCAACGCTTGCGCCGCGCACGCCAACGTCTCGACGTTGTTAGTCGCCGTCGGCCGACCCCACAACCCTTCCACCGTCGGGTAGGGCGGCTTGTACATGGCGTGCCCCCGAAAGCCCATGATGCTCTGGATGATGGCGGTCTCCTCACCGCAGATGTAAGCCCCCGCGCCGCGGACGATCTCGACGTCCACGCGGGACTCGGACTCCGACAACACGGCGTTCACATGCTCCTGAAGCATGGGTCTGAGGCTCTCGTACTCTCCGCGGAGGTAGATGTACGCCTTCCCCGCACCGACCGTCTCGGCCGCTATCAAAATCCCCTCAATCATCGTGTCGGGGTTGTACTGGAGTATGAACTTGTCCTTGAACGTGCCGGGCTCGCCCTCGTCCGCGTTGCAGATGACGTACCGCTCGTCCGCCTCGGCGTCGCGTGCGAACCGCCACTTCTTAGCCGTGGGGAACGCCGCGCCGCCTCTTCCTACAAGCCTTTTTTCTTCTAGCCGGTTGAGGACTCCTTCTGGCCCGAGCGCCCGCGCCTTCTCCAGCGCTTCCAGCTTCGTCTTGCGGAGTACCTGCATCTTGTTAATCCCTCTGGAGCTTGTCCAACAACGCCCGGACGCGTTCCTCTGTCAGTTTCGTGTGGGGCTCGCCGTCGACAAGCATGGCGGGCGACTCGTCGCAGCACCCGATACAGCTCGTCTTGTACAACGACACCTTGCCATCGGCGGTCGTCTCCCCGATGCTGATCCCCAGTGATTCCTCGAGGTATTTCTCCAGCGGGATGACGCCGTTCAGCACGCAGCTCGGCGAGCCGCAGATCTCGATGACGTGCGCCCCTTGGGGTTCGGTGTGGAGCATGGTGTAGAAGCGCGCCACGCCGTACAGCCGCGCCAACGGCACGCCTTGCTCTATGCTGATCTGCTTGAGGACGTGCTCCGACAGGTAGCCGTGCTCATCCTGCGCCTCCTTGAGAACGTTCAGCAATACTTGGGTCAACGCGCCACCTCTCTTCAAACATTGCTTCCGAATCATTCCTATAAAAAGGTTGTGGTGTGTGGGGGTGTATTAGTTGTTGTTCTTGTAGAATCTTTTTGTGTAGTCGATTATTTTTTGTGCGTATTCTTTGTCGTTTGTTTTTCCGTAGTAGAGTATTCCGTTTCTGAGGTATCGTAGTTGGTCTAGCGTTTCTAGTTCTTGTTCTTGTAGTCCTAGTTTTTTTGCGTATGCTATTTCTGCTTCGTGTGCTCCTCGTCCGGTGCTGTTGTATCCTTGTTCTAGCATGTGTGCTCTTATGAGTTCCATGATGATGTTGTAGCAGTCTTCTAGGTAGTCGTTTGCGTCTTCGTCTTCTAGTCCTAGTGCTTGTATTGTTTTCTGTAGTTTTCGGTATTTTCTTGTCGCTTCTTGTCTGAGGCTTTGGGCTCTGTTGTGGTCTGGTGTTATCTTCTTGATGGTTCCTTCTTCGAGGTGTTCTTTGACCGTTTTTGGGTTTCTCATAGTCTGACTGCTCCTGCTAGTGTGATGCCGTTGAGGATGTTGTCTTTGAGGTTCTTGTGGATGTCTTCCCACTTGTCGTAGTGGTTGATGTTGATAGTCCTTCCGAGTGTTTCTTCGTATGGTGTGAGGTCGATGTCTTTCTTTTTCCTTCCTATGGCTGCTATGTCTATGTCTGAGGTTGTGGTGTCTTCTCCTTTGGCGTAGCTTCCGAATAGTATGATGGTGGCTCCTGCGAGTTGTTCTTCGAGGTGTTGTGTGAGTCCTGAGGTGTGTAGTTGTCGTTGGTTCTCTATCTTTTTGTGCGTGATGGCTTCCGGGTTGTCTCGGTTGTAGGTTATGAAGTTGATGGTCTTGGTGGCTTGCATGGTGATGAGGTTTTTTTCTCGGAGTTTTTTGACGGCGTTCGCGATCGCTGTTGGTGAGACTCTGAGTGCTTGTGCTGTTTCTCTTTGGCTGAGTTTCTCTCCTGCTTTGAGGCTGAGGTAGTTGAGTGTCTCCAACTCGAGTTTTGTGAAGTTAAGTTTATATATGTCCATGTTGGTTCATACATGTAAACTTAACTTTATATTTAAGGTTTGTGGTGGGCTCGAGCCTCCATGCTGGTGGTCAGGTTGTGCTCGTTCAAATGGATTTACACCCCATCATTGGACATTCTCCGGCATGAGAAAAAACGCTATCCAAACCACGAGCCACCCACGACCATCACCCTTAAATACGTCGCTTCCTTACGGCGACCCATGGCGAAGACCCACCACGCCTTCGTACTCGAACCCACCTACGAGCAGGACGAGGAAGAAGGCACCGCCAAGGTACACCTCTGGTGCCGGCTCAAGGACGGACGCACAGCGCTCGTCCGCAAGCCGTTCAAGCCTTACTTCTTCATACGAACAGAAGACGAGAAGCAGGCGCGCAACAACACCGGCGCCATCGACGCAGCGTTCGAACCCACAAAGCTGAAGTCCATGGCCGGAGAACCCGTCACAAAGGTCACGACAGGACTCCCCAAGGACGTCAGCAGGCTGCGGGAATCATTCGAACGCGTCGGCATCCAGTGCTACGAGGCCGACATCCGCTTCGCCTACCGCGCCATGATGGACTGGGGCGTCCACGGCACCTTCGCCCTGGAAGGCGACGAGCAGGAACCAGACGAGGGCTTCCACGTCGACGCCGTGTTCGACGACCCCGTCATCAAGCCTTCAGAAGAACACTACAACCCCTCCCTCACCGTCCTGTCGTTCGACGTCGAATCAGACAAGGAGTCCGAAGAACTCTTCGCCCTCTCCACCTACGGCAAGGACCACAAGGGTGACGAGTTCCAAGAGAAATTCATAGTCTCGGAAGAACCGGTCGAGGACGCCAAGCACTTCAAGACCGAGAAGAAGCTCCTCGAAGCCTTCGTCAAACACCTGCAAGAAGCCGACCCCGACGTCATCACGGGCTGGAACGTCATCGACTTCGACCTCGACTACCTCCGAAGGCGCGCCCAGAAAGCCCGGGTCAAACTCAAGTTCGGACGGGACGGATCCAACCTCAAGCTACGCGTACAATCAAGCTTCTTCCGAGACTCGTCAGCCAGCGCCAAAGGACGGCTAGTGCTCGACGGCATACACCTCCTCAGGAACAACTTCGTAAAACTCCCCGACTACAAGCTCGACACCGCAGCCCAAGCCTACGCGGACGACGACAAGCTGATCACGACGACCGGACACCAGAAATACCTCGAGATCAAAGACCTCTACGAGAACGACAAGAAAGCCCTCCTCGAGTACAACCTCCTCGACGCCAAGCTCGCCTACGACGTCATCATGAACAGCGGCGCCTTCCCGCTCACCATCAAACGCTCGCTCCTAGTGGGCATGCCGCTCGACCGGGTGAACGCGAGCATCGCCAGCCTCGACTCCCTCTACCTGCGAGAACTGCGCCAACGAGGGCACGTCGCCCCAGTAGTCGGCGGCCACGAGCGCGACCGCGGCGTCGGCGGCTTCGTCATGCAGTCAAAACCAGGGGTGTACGACTACGTCATCGTGTGCGACTTCAAATCCCTCTACCCGAGCGTGATGCGAACCTTCAACATCGACCCGTTGATGTACGTCCCGCCAGAACGAGCGGAGAAAGCCAAGGGCAAAGAGCTCATCGAAGCCCCGAACGGCGCCCACTTCAAACGAGACCTCGGCATCATCCCGGGCCTCATACAACGGTTCTGGAAGGAGCGCGAACAGGCGCGGAAGGACGGCGACGAGCTCGCAAGGTATGCCATCAAGATCCACATGAACAGCATCTACGGAGTCCTCGCCAGCCCTAACTGCCGGTTCTTCAACCGCCAGGTCGGCAACGCGATAACATCCTTCGCCCAGCACTTCATCAAGCTCACCGCCCAGCACGTGGAGGAGCAAGGGTATGACGTCATCTACGGCGACAGCGTCACCGGCGACCGGTGCGTCACCATCCAGGACGAGCAGGGCCTCGTCGAGGTTGTCCCGTTCGCAGAGCTCTTCGAACGATACCAGGACCGTGTCGTGACCCGGAACGGCAAGGAGTACGTCCGGCTGGACGGACGTATACGCACCCTCAGCGTCACCAAGCGGGACCGGAAGCCCATCTTCTCGCCTGTCAAGGCCTTGGTGCGTCACGAGACGCGGAAGAAGACCTACACTGTCTGGCAGAAATACGGCTCGACCACGTGCACGGCCGACCACTCGCTCATCACCGACAAGGACGGAGAGCTCACCCCCACGAAGCCCCAGCAAGTGGTGAAGGACAACCGGCCCTTCGCCACCGTCCCCGCAGTCCCGGGACTCAAGCGTATCCGGCGGATAGACCTGTACGACTACCTCAAGGACTACGAGGTCACCAGGACCTATAAGGGACGGCCCAAGACCGCCACCATAAAGGTAGTGGGTCGTGACTGGCTCTCTTGGGGCTGGACCGACCGCAAGGAGCCGGTCCTCCTCAAGCGCTTCATCGACGTCCACAGCGAGGACATGGAAGCCTTGTGCCGCCTCCTCGGACTCTACATCGCCGAGGGGTCCGCAAGCACGCCCGAAACCACGTCCTCGCGGATGGGGGCGAGCATCGCCTGCTCCGACCGGTCCTTGCTGGAAGGTGCCAAGAAGGATTATGAGCGCCTGTTCAGGAACGCCAAGCCAGCCATCATAGAATCCTACCGGAAACGGAAGCGCACCATCAAGCAGGACGATAAGACGTACGAGTATGAGGACCGGACGCTCAAGCTCCAGCTCATGAACAGCCTCGCAGCCGTCTTCTTCAAAGCCCTCACCGGCCAGCGGAGCAAGGCGAAGAAGCTGCCGCGCTTCATACACCACGCCCCCCGGCAGTGCCAGCTACTCCTGCTCAAGCACATGGTCCTCGGCGACGGGTCGCTGTTCGACAAGCGCTACAAGCCCGAGTACGTCAAGCAGCACTTCCGCTACGCCACCAGCTCGTTGCGATTGGCATCAGGCCTCTCCCTACTGCTGCGCCAGCTCGGAGCCGCCTACAACGTCCAGTACCGGCCGTCCAAGCAGGCCTATCGCATCAGCACTACGGAGAAGAACAACACCCGCCTCCACACCCGCATCCTCGCCAACCCTCCCACGAACGGTTACGTGTATGACATGAGCGTGGAGGACGGCGTCTTCGCCGACGCGTGCGGCCAGGTACTCCTCCATAACACCGACTCGGTCTTCGTCAACCTCGCGTGCGGCTCCTACGACGAGGCGCAGAAGCTAGGAAAACAGATCGAGGAGAGCATGAACCGCTTCCTCAAGAGTCACGTGGAAGAGCGGTACGGCCTCGACTCCTTCCTCGAGCTCGAGTTCGAGAAGACGTTCATCAGGTTCGTACTACCCTACACCCGGGGCTCCGACAAGGGTGCGAAGAAGCGCTACGCAGGCCTCGTGAAAAAAGAGGACGGCTCCGAGGACATCAGCTTCACAGGACTCGAGATGGTGCGTCGGGACTGGACCGACCTGGCCAAGGAGTTCCAGTACGAGCTCTACCGCCGCGTCTTCCGCAAGGAGGAGGTCGCCGGCTACGTCAAGCGGGTCATCGAAGACCTCAAGGCCGGCAAGTTGGATGACAAGCTCGTCTACCGCAAGGCGCTCCGGAAAGACGTGGATGAGTACACCAAGACGACGCCGCCTCACGTCAAGGCGGCCCGCAAGCTCGACGAGCTCGACTCGGACATCATCGAGTACGTCATCACGGATGAAGGCCCCGAACCCCTCCAGAAGCTGGAGAGCGACATCGATTACGAGCATTACATCGACAAGCAGTTGCGCCCCATCGCGGACAGCATCCTCGGCTTCTACGATACCAGCTTCGACGACCAGCTCTCGGGTTCGTCCCAGCGCAGCCTGGGCGACTTCTGAAGAAAACTATATAAACAACGCCTTCCACGGGCAAGCGTATGGAGAAAAAGAGGTCGTTCTCATCCAGCGAGGAGTTCGCGAAGTCCTTGGAGCCGCATTACAACCCTCAGCCCTCTGCCGAGGAGCCCGCCACGAAGATGCCTGGCTCTCCCGCGCACCCCGGGCCTGCCAAGCGTTCCCGTAGGCCTCCGAAGAGGCAGCGCCCCGTCGACCCGCACGCGCCGCGCCGCCGCAAGCGCTTCGAGACCGTCTCCGGAGTCTTCCTCTTCCTTTTGTTGTTCTTCGTCATGCTCCTCGCCGTCAGCACCGACTCCGGACCGTTCCTCGTCCTCATAGGACTCCTCCCGTCAGTGTTCACCGTCGTGTTCGGACTCCTCCTCTACGAGGCCTCTATCGACAACCGCAAGGCGTTGTGGCTCGTCCCCATAGTCCTCGTCGCATTGTTCTACTGGTACGGCGAGTCAGGCACGGGCATCTTCGCAGACCTCGACGTCGGCGTCCTGTCGGCCGTCAACCTCATCGCCAGCTTCCTCTTCCTCATAGTCACCACGTTCATACTCCAGGCGCCCGTCAAGGCTCCGGTTCGGAAGGTCGTGGAACGGGTCGAACAGCCTAAGGATGAGGACCTGCCGTCCTTCATAGCTTCCATCGAGGACAAGGGGAAAGCCCTGAACTTCACCGTCGGCCGCGTCTACAACGCGTACCATGGCGGCTCGAAGCCTCTGCGAGACCGTATCAAGATCGAGCAGGAGTGGTACGACCAGTTCTCCCACATCCCTTCAGACCCGTCCAAGGTGGACTTCGAAGCCCTCTTATCTCTTATCCGCAAGATAGAGTCGCGTCTCAAGCTGTTGGAGAAGACCGAAGCAGAGGTGTTCGGAGAGGCCCACAAGGGGTTCAAGAACCTCGTCCGTGACACCACCGGCAAGGACCGAGTCATCGACGTCCTTGACCGTAATGACAAGGACCCTGTCAAGACGTACGTCGAGGGCGCCCTCGAGTTCTGCGGCAAGGTGAAGGATTACGCCCGTAAGCGACAGTCCCCTGGGGTCGAGAACGAGTACGCCGGTCGGGACGACGGTGCCGGCGCTCCGCGGAGCAGTTCCTGGTCTTCATCTCTCGAGAAATAGCTTTCACGCCCGCTTCACGTACCCTGGCTCTGGTTCTATGATGAGCCTGTCGTCCAGCAGGGTTTGTATGAGCCGCAAAGCCTCCTCTTCCGAGAATCCTTCTTCTTGGGCTTGCACCAGCACCGTCTCTTTCTGCACCTTCCGGTTCCGGTCGGTGACGAGACGGTTGATGACGTCAAGTAGTTTGATCTTGTTGTCCACCGTGCTCTCTTCCATGAGGCGTGACGCCATCATCCGCTGGATCTTCAGAAGGTCGTTGAAGTCGTTCTGGTCCATCGCAACCCTTGTTTTAAAGGAAGGGGTTTTATTATATATAGTTTCTGTTATTAGTATAGGGAAAAGGCTATCAAGTCGGTTTTTGTAGCTGCTTCCTCAAGCGATAACTTTTAAAGAGAGGCTTGGCGACTCTCTACTCATGAAGGTCGCTGTCTTCGTCTCGTTCCTGGACAACATCGGCCGCGTCCCCGTCAAGGTGCCGTTCAGGCATGGTATGATGACGCTGACGTCCGGCATGGGGTGTGGTGGTGGTCGCTGGTTTTTTAATGTGTTGTTATTCCCGGATGGTGTTTTTCGGGAAAATCTTATATAGTATTCCTCGCTTCCTCTGCCTATGGGTAAGGGTGATGTCTACCTCGGGTTGCCTGTTCTTCCTGAGGAGTTCTATCGGGTCCTTGATTCGGGTGGTTTCGAGCGTGTCCAGGATGGCTTGATTCCTCGGGTTGACTCGTTCCGTCATCCTTCTGGCGTGTCGTTCCGGGTGTATGAGGAGCGTGGCGAGCCTTCCGGTAATCCGACTATCGGTGCGGGGGGTCCTTTTCCTGACCGGGAGGGGTGTGTCGTGAAGAGGCGTGTGGGTTTGGAGGACCCGTTGCGCTGCTTGGAGGGTTGGGGTGGAGAGTATATTTGCACGAAGGTTCGTGTCTCCTTGCCCGAGGTCGTTTCAGACGATTCTTTGGAGGTCCTCGCGGGTTTGGCCGAGTCTTTCCCTGGTTCGGTCTATGCCGTGGATGGCGGTGTCAGGCCTTTGTCCGAGCTCGCCGAGAAGTATGGTATACGGCGTTGATGAGTTCTCGTAGGCCTGGGATGGGGTTGTCTAGCTGTAGGATCTCGTCCGGCGTCTTCCACGCGTATGCGTCGTGTTCTGCCGGGTCGAGTTTGACTTTTATCCGTTCTTTCACCGGCAGCCGGTAGGCGTGGAACGTGACGTCCATTCCTGGTGACTGCCATGTGTGGGTGCCGGCTTCTTCTAGGTCTTCTTTCCGGGCTTGGTGGCCTGTCTCTTCCTCTACTTCCCGTAGCGCCGCTTCCGCCGGTTCTTCTCCCTCTTCCAGCCGTCCGGCCGCAAGCCCCCATGTGCCTGGCGAGCTCTCTTCCTTGTTTCCTCTGAGTAGTATGAGTATCTTGCCGTCGTGTTCTATCAGTGTTCCGACCGTCGTGACTTTTCTCATTCTTTCTCCTGTTTCTTCTTGAGTTGTTCGACGAAGTATTTGAGGCAGTCCGTGCCGTCGAACGTCGCCCGTTGCCGGAACTCTTTGGGGCCGAAGGTGAGGGTGAGGTTCTCGTCCGGGTCCGTCTCGGCGTGGCAGATGGGGCAGTAGCCGGTCGTGGTTGGTTTGAGCTCTTCCAGGCGTTTGTTGAGCAGCCGGTCGAGGTTTCCTCCGCGGAGGTCTTTCTGCAGCTTGACGAGTTCGGTGTAGGGGAGGGTGTTGATGAGCTTTGCGAGCTTGTTCATGCGTCGTCCTCCTTGAGGTGTTTTTTCAGCTTGTCGAGGGTTTTGCCGTTCTTGTCCCAGAACGCCACCGCTTCTTTGAGCTTGCTCGTGTAGTATTTCTCGCCCGCTTCCAGGCCTGTGATTATCTCGTCCGGGGTGTGGCTCCAGATGATGATTCGTTGTTCCGTCCCTTCGGGGTGTTTGATGGTGATGTTGCTGTGGTGTTTCCTCAGGTCTTCTACTTCGTCGTTGACTGCTAGGAAGTGCATTCCTTCCTTGTCGTGCCCTAGGTATGCGAGGAGGTCTAGTCCTGTGATCAGGTCTTCGTGGAGGTAGTAGAATTTCTGGAGGTGGTAGATGTGGTCTTCGTTGGGGAAGAATGCCGTGTTGAAGATGAACGTGTGTTTCCGGTGCTGGGTGATGATGTTGAGTTTGGCGTCGTCATGTTTTATGCCTGCTATGATGAGGGTGTCTTTGGCGATCTCGTACTCGTGCTTGGGCTTTCCGACGTGGTTCTTCTTGGGTGGCAGTCGTCGGATGTAACCGTAGGCTTCGAGTAGCTTGAGTTGTGTGGAGATGTAGGCCGTGCTGAGCCCGACGTCTTTGGCGATGGCTGTGGCGGAGGTGTTTTGGTTGGTGATGCTGGTGATGATGTTCCAGCGTTGCGGGTCGAGGATGAAGGCTGCTTCCTTGTTCATGGCTTCTCAAGCGTTCTCGCGAGTATTTAAATTTTTTGTTTAGTTAATAAATATTATTATTTGTTTTTTTTATTGAATTAAATAATTAATTATGAACTTGTTTTTCTCTCTTTCGACCCTGAATGACGAAACATATTTAAACTCCCTCCGAACGGAAGAGGGTGTAGCTCGGCCACGACAGCCGTAGAGACAGCAAAAAAAGAGGTGGCGCGACGCGCCGCAGCAACGAGCGAGGCAAGCGAAACATGAAGGTTCTGATGCTAGGATGGGAATTGCCACCCTTCTTCGCCGGCGGCGTAGGCATAGTGTGCAACGAGCTCACGAAATCACTCAGCGACGAGGGCGTCGACGTCACGTTCGTCATGCCCTCCGGCCCGAAAGGGGTCAGCGTCCCGCACATCAAACGATTATTGGTGGCGAACAACCTCTGCCCCGACAACCGCGTCAAGATCCGCAAGGTCGACACGCTCCTGTCGGCCTACCAATCCTCGGAAGAATACGACCAGGAATACCGGAGACACCTGGCAGAGGTCGGCGACTCGGGCGGCAGGCCCCTCTACGGCAAGAACATGCTCGAAGAGGTCCACCGCTTCGCGGCCAAGGTTGCCATGATAGCCCGGGAAGAGGACTTCGACGTCATCCACGCCCACGACTGGACCACCTTCCTCGCAGGCGTCGCCGCCAGGAGCGTGACAGGCAAACCCCTCATAGTCCACATGCACATCACCGAGTTCGACAAGACCGGCGGCATGCACGCCAACCCGGACGTCTACGCGATCGAGCAGAAAGGGATGAAAGAGGCCGACCTCGTCATCGCGGTGAGCGACTTCGTCAAGCGCCGGTGCGTCAACCAATACCACATAGACCCGGCCAAGATACGCGTCGTGCACAACGCTGCCACGAGCATGAACGAAGCGGTGTCATACGACGGCGGGCGCCTCAAGGAACGGGACAAGATAGTCCTCTTCGCAGGCCGCGTCACCCTCCAGAAAGGCCCGGACTACTTCGTCGACGCGGCCAAGATAGCCCTCGACCGAGACCCCAACATCACGTTCATCATGGCCGGCAAGGGGGACATGCTCCCCTCCATCATCCAGAAGGCCGCCGCCCTCGGCATCAGCCACAAGTTCATCTTCCCAGGCTTCTACACGCGCGACGAGGCGGAAAAACTGTTCAGCATGGCGGACGTGTTCGTCATGCCATCGGTCTCCGAGCCGTTCGGCGTCGTGCCCTTCGAGGCCCAGGTCAAGCGTACGCCGACGATCATCAGCAAGCAATCAGGCATCTCGGAAGTCCTCCACCACTGCCTCAAAGTGGACTTCTGGGACGTGGAGGAACTCGCCCAGCAGATCCTGGCGCTCGTCCACTACCCGAGCCTGAACACCACATTGGCGGAGAACGGCTACCGCGAGGCGAAAAGCAGCACCTGGCAGAAGCCGGCGATGATGTGCGCGAGCATCTACAAAGAAGTGACAGGGGTATAACGAATATGGTATCGGTCTGCATGTATTTCCACGTCCACCAGCCCTACAGGCTGGCAAAGTACAAGCTCTTCGACATCGGCAAGAACCACGACTACTTCGACGACAAGAAGAACGAGGAGATCATCCACAAGGTGGCGAAGAAGTGCTACCTCCCCACCAACCAGCTCTTGCTGGACCTCATCAACAGGCACAAGGGCGAGTTCAAGGTGTCCTTCAGCGTCACCGGCACCGTCCTCGAACAGTTCGAGAAGTACGCGCCGGAAGTCCTGCAGAGCTTCAAGGACCTCGCCGCCACGGGCCAGGTCGAGTTCGTAACGGAAACCTATTATCACTCCCTCTCCTACCTGCACTCCAAGCAGGAGTTCGAAGAGCAGGTGCAGAAGCAGACCTCCAAGATACAGGAGCTCTTCGGACAGACCCCCAAGGTCTTCAGGAACACGGAACTCGTGTTCAACAACGAGATGGCCAACTACGTGGAGCGGATGGGCTACGGAGCCGTCCTTGCGGAGGGAGCCGACCACATCCTTGGTTGGAGGAGTCCCAACTTCCTCTACCGCCCTGTCACGACCAGCAAGATCAAGGCGTTGCTGAAGAACTACAAGTTGTCGGACGACATCGCCTTCCGGTTCGGCAACAAGGGCTGGCCGGAACACCCTCTCTCCGTCGAGAAGTACGCGGACTGGCTCAACGCTGCCAACGGCAACGGCCACACCATCAACCTCTTCATGGACTATGAGACGTTCGGAGAGCACCAGTGGGAGGACACCGGCATCTTCCAGTTCCTCGACCACCTCCCAGGAGAGCTCCTCAAGCATCCTGACAACGATTTCAAGACCGTCTCGGAAGTCGCGGAGGCGTACGAGCCTGTCGGCGAGGTCGACGCTCACAACTATGTCAGTTGGGCGGACGTCGAGCGGGACTTGTCGGCGTGGCTTGGCAACCCCATCCAGGACAGCGCGGTACAACAGCTCTACGCCCTGGAAGAACCCGTGAAACGGTCCGGTGACAAGAAACTCCTTGAGGACTGGCGCAGGCTCACCACCTCGGACCATTTCTACTACATGTGCACCAAGTGGTTCAACGACGGCGACGTGCACAAGTACTTCAACCCGCACGACAGCCCTAACGACGCGG
>CAZKVR010000012.1:0-26629 GCA_964556395.1 uncultured Methanosarcinales archaeon | reverse complement strand
GCAGCGAACGCCACACAATGACCAACACACCACAACCCGGCGAACAAACCAGCCCGCCAAGCCGCGTGCGCGCTGGGGAACCACCGGTCAGCCACCACCCCGACATCCCACCACCGCCCACCCTGCAACCGCCTGCCAGGCCTCGCCCGCGGGAAGAAAGCCTTCAACGAGTACACGACGACCGTGACCAGCACGAGCATGACGCAGAACGGCAACGAGATGAACTCAGGACTCGCCAAGAACAACACGAGGAAGACGACGAAGTAGACAGGAAAAGACCCGACCCACTCCACAACCCTATGAAAGAACCTCATCCCTTCACCAACCGAGCGACGAAGAACCCCTGAGTCCCCGAACGGGAAGGCCAGAAACGACGCGTCAACGACAACGACGAGTCGAAAGACCTGCCGAAAGCAGAGGTCAAGCCAGGCTCGCCCAACGACACGCCCGACTCCGACAACGACACGTCAGGAAACTCTTTCAAGAACCAATCGACCAAAGCCTCATCCTCCTCAGGCTCCAAGGAACACGTGCTGTACACCAACACGCCACCCTTCTTCAACACCCTGTAGGCGGAGCGCAACAACTCCTTCTGAAGACGCGCACGCTGCTTGACGTCAGCCACGGAACGCTTAGAAAAGAAATCCTGCTCGACACAGAAATTGCCGGAGCAAGGAGCATCCAACAACACCCGGTCAAACGACAACCCGAGGTCGTGCGCGAACCGAGCATCCTTCTTGTAAGAAACAACGCACGACACGCCCAAACGCTCCAAGTTATTACGCAAAGAAGCCAAACGATTCCTATCAGCATCCAACGCGACCACGACGCCGTCATCAGACATGAGCTGGGCCAACTGCGACGTCTTGCTGCCAGGCGCGGCAGCCATGTCCAACACCCGCTCGCCAACCACAGGAGCCAGCACGAGCGGAGGCACCTGGGACGCCGCCTCCTGCAAGTAATACCAACCAAGCAAGAACTCAGGCGTCGCCCCCAAGGAGAAAGAAGACTCGTACCAATACCCATGAGGGACACCAGGAATCGGTTCCAAAACCACACCCTTACGCCCCATGACACGTAAGAACTCATCCTCAGACACGCGCAAGACATTCACCCGCAACGCGGGCCGAGGCCTGAAAGAAGGGTCGACCTCAACCCCCAACTCATGATACCGTGAAAGCAACGACATACGACCAGACAACGAGACGGGATTAATATAGGTATTGGAAACACAACCAGTCGACAAAATGCTACAAACACATCCCGCAAGGCTTATTAATGAGACCCCCACCGACGATACTATTCTCGAACCGACAGGGGGCGAACCATGGACATCGAATCACTACAGCGACACGCGAACGACGAGATACGACGATTCGAATCAGGACTGGAAGACAAGGACTACGACGAAGTCCTCTTCCTATACATGAGCCGGATCAGCGAGGAGATCGGAAACCTGGCGTCAGGCGTCATGGGCAAGGAAGGCCTCAAACCCGGCAAGACCGTGACGGACGACGACACAGCCCTAGCATTCGCAGAAGCCATGTACAGCATCGTCACACTAGCCCAGAAGATGAACGTCAACCTCGAACAAGCCATGCAACTACACCTGGAGAAGAAGAAGCAAGAACGAGAACAAGAAGAGATGCAACAAGAAATGCTCTAAGAATCCTTGACATCGAACGTGACAGTACCCTCCTTCTCATTCACCTTGACCGGCAAGCCGTGCTCAGCGATATACTCCTTGACCGCAGGCCAACCACCATCATCGAGCAAGGAACGAACCTTCCCCAACAAGGACGACAACTCCTGATACCGCTCGTACACCAACTCGCCCCGACGCTGGTTCTCAACCACGGACTTCTCATACCCCACCAGCTTCTTACCCTGCTGGTCGATGATACGAACAAACCGGTCAGTCACCTTACGCGACTCCTTACCGACAGCCTCCTCGGCAGCCTCGACCTTCTCAGCCACGACGACCTCCTCGACCGCCCCGGAGAAGGAATCACGACGCCCGGCACCAGGCCACGTCAACAAAGGGAACGGCGCGGCGTCACCACCCATGACGACGGGCTCCAACGAGCGGTCGAACAACGACAAGACAGCATCATACAAGGACCGCACCTGGCCGTCATCCAACACGGTAGCGAACTTGTCGAACCCCAGACGAGCGACGACCTCCTCGGCATACTTGCCGCCGAAACCAAGGTCAGAAGCGCAGAACCGCACCAACTCCTTCCCAGACCCACGCCACTTCTCAAAGAACCCCTCGAACGACAACGAACGAGGATCGACCGTGGGAGGAGGCGGCAAATAAGCCTCGCCAGGCTGCAACGACCGGCCCTTCCACCGCTGACGGTCAAGGACACCCCTGATGACACCGTCACCGTCAACCAAGATGATGTTGCCCTTGCTGAACAACTCGACGACGAGACGCCAAGACTCCTCACCACGCCTGAAAGACAACTCGACGACGCGCTCGAAGCCGACCTGGCGGATACCATCCACCTGGGCGTTAGCCAACCGCTTACGCAACTGCATGCAGAAGCCAGGAGGGTTCTGAGGCCACGGGAAACGATGATCAGTCAAGAACAAAGCGTCCGGCACGCGGACGAAGAGCTGCCGCTTACCATGACGAGGCGACCGCAAACGGAGCATGAAATCACGCTTGCCCTCGCCCTGATACGCCTTGTCCAAGAAAGCATCAGCCAGCAAGGGCTCGGCCTCCCGGACCAAGTAGTGCACGTCCAAGCCGGACAGAGTGAAAGCCATAAGCAAGAGAGACAGAAGCTGATTAATAAAATGAGCGGTCCTACTCGACCGTGCACGACTTGGCAAGGTTCCTCGGCTTGTCGATATCGCACCCGCGAAGCTTCGCCAACTCGTAAGCCAACAACTGCAGAGGAATCACAGACACGATAGGCTGCAAGTCATCCAAGACGTCAGGGATACGGACGACCTCCTCGGCCAACGAGGACAACTGCGGGTCGTCATGAGTCGACACGACGACCAAACGGCCGCCACGGGCGCGCACCTCCTGGATGTTAGACAACACCTTGCTGTACAAGCCATTCTTAGGAGCCAACACCACGACCGGCATGTCCCTGTCGATGAGCGCGATAGGACCATGCTTCATCTCAGCGGCAGGCAAACCCTCGGCATGGATGTAACTGATCTCCTTGAGCTTCAAAGCACCCTCCAACGCGACGGGGAAGTGAGAGCCCCGACCGAGGTAGAGGGCGTTCGACGAACCCCT
Organism: uncultured Methanosarcinales archaeon; assembly: GCA_964556395.1. Classification (GTDB taxonomy): domain Archaea; phylum Nanobdellota; class Nanobdellia; order Woesearchaeales; family WJKR01; genus WJKR01. The sequence goes on along the minus strand of CAZKVR010000012.1, from coordinate 23,370 downwards.
GAACCGAGGCGCGAAACGCCTGATGGCACCATACGTCTCCAAAGCCTCCTCGACAGCCGGGAAGAGCCCTTCGAAACCCTCCTCGTACCGGGCCAACGACTCCTTGTCCACCAAACCCTTGCGATGACCCACATGCAACGCGACGAGGAGCAACGCCACCAACTGCGTGGTGAACGCCTTCGTGCTGGCAACCCCTATCTCAGGCCCGGCGTGCAAGAACAAGCCACCATCAACCTCGCGGGCGATGGTACTGCCCACCACGTTGACGACGCCGAGAGAGAAAGCCCCGGCAGCCCTGCACTTACGCAACGCCTCCAACGTGTCGGCAGTCTCACCGGACTGGCTGACAGCCACGACGAGATCACCCTCACGCAACGGCGTGTCGTCATACCGGAACTCGGAGGCGTACGCCACCTCGACGCACACGTCCGCAAGCCGTTCGAAGTAATGCTTCGCCACCAAGCCAGCGTGCCAGCTCGTGCCGCAACCCAGGATGACGACGCGCCGGCAAGCCACGGCCTTGGCGTCAGGAAGGTTGAGGCTCCGGAGGACGCCCTGCTCGCGGAGCCTCCTCAGACGACCCTTCAGCGTCCGCGCCAAGGCGGCGGGCTGCTCGTGGATCTCCTTGAGCATGAAATGGTCATAACCACCCTTCTCGAGCTCCGAGATATCCCAATCGATAGTATCCACCGACGGGTCCAACCGACCCCCATCGGACAAGGAGCGCACCTCATACTGTCCAGGCGACAACAAGGCCAACTCGTCATCCTTAAGATAGACCGCCCGGCGCGTGTGCTCCACCAAGGCGGACGGATCGCTCGAGACGAACGACGCCCCCTCAGAGAGGCCGAGGACGAGCGGGCTGCCACGCCTCGCAGCCACGAGGGTACGAGGAGCATCCCTATCCATCACGACGAGCCCGAACGCCCCCTCGACGCGCCGCAACGCCAACCGCACGGCTTCAAGGAAATCCCCGGTCGAAGAGAGCTCGTGAGCGACGAGGTGCGCCAACACCTCGCTGTCAGTCTCGGAAGAGAAGGAATAACCACGGTTCTCCAACCAAGCCCTCAAGGACGCGTGGTTCTCGATGATACCATTGTGGACGACGGCGACCCGGCCGTCAGAAGAGACGTGCGGGTGGGCGTTCCGCACAGTCGGCGCCCCATGGGTGGCCCAACGGGTGTGAGCGACACCGGTAGAGCCAACCACGCCCGAAACCTCCTCGGACAGGGCGTCGACGCGGCCGACGGCCTTGCGCACCACCAAAGAACCATCATGCTGGACCGCCAAGCCAGCAGAGTCATACCCCCTATACTCGAGCCTCCGCAGGCCTTTGAGCAGCAAGCCGACGCAAGACCCGTCACCGGTATAGGCGAATATGCCGCACATGCAACCCCAAAAGCACAAGCCTCTTTTAAAACGCTATGAAACAGGAATCCAGAAGCCGGATGTGCGAAACCTTAAAATACCATCGTCACGTCCGGACACCATGCACGAGCCCGACAAGGCCCCGGACACCCGAATCATGACGGACGAGAAGAGCACGGTCCAGGTCGTGGCGAACATCTCGTTCTTCACAGGCATAGGATTAACCATCCTCGGATCGCTCCTGGCGCTGCTGACCGGCAAGGCAAGCTTCTTCCTCCTCGCCATCATCGGCATCGGCAGCTCGGTCGCGGTGATGGCCTGGGGGGCGCGGGCCGGCGAGCAACGAGCCCACACGACGGCGACGAACGCCCTCGTCGTGAACGCGGCCATTTTCCTATTGGTGTTCCTCCTCTTCATCTTCTTCAAGGAAGCGCTCCAAGCCCTCTAAAAGAAGGGACACATTAATAAATCATCATGTGTTCCACAGAGCACCATGGCAAAGATAGAGCACGACAGGGAAGGATGCATCGGCTGCGGCGCGTGCGCCGCGGTCTACCCGGAAGGGTGGGAGATGAGCAGCGACGGCAAGAGCGACCTCAAGGACGCCACGACGAGGGACGACGGCGTCCAGGAGAAGGACGAGCAAGACCCGGACGCGATCCAGAAGCACAAGGAAGCGGCGGAGAGCTGCCCGGTCAACGTCATCACCGTCCACGAGGACTAGACATGCACTACGACAAGCTCCGTTTCGGCACGGCCGGCACGCCAAGGAGCACGACAGGCAAAGGACGACCAGCAGGGGTCGCGCGGAGCATGGAACTAGGCCTGGGAGCGCAAGAGCTCGAATTCGTCCACGGCGTCAACTTACGGGAAGGCGACGGGGAGAAGATACGAGAACACACCAAAGGAAGCGGGTTCGCGGTCACCGCCCACGGACCATACTACATCAACCTCAACGCCCAAGAACCCGCCAAGCAAGAGGCGAGCGTGAAACGGGTCCTGGACACGGCGCGGGCGCTGCACGCGTGCGGCGGGACGAGCGCCACCTTCCACCCAGGGTTCTACCTCAAGCAAGAGCAGGACCGGGTGTACGAGAACATCAAGAAGAGGCTCAAGACCATCACGAAAAGGCTGGCGGACGAAGGCACCGACGTCACCATAAGCCCCGAGACGACAGGGAAAAAGACGCAGTTCGGAAGCCTGAACGAACTCCTCAAGCTGGCGCAGGACGTCGAAGGGCTCGGGGTCTGCGTCGACTTCGCACACCTACACGCACGGAGCAACGGGGCGTACAACACGCCGGAAGAATTCCACGACACCATGGCAGCCATCGAAGAAGGGCTGGGCAAGGAACACCTACGACAGATGCACATCCACGTGTCAGGCATCGCGTACGGAGAGAAAGGCGAGAAGAACCACCTGCCGTTGCAAGAAAGCGACATGAAATGGCGGGAACTGCTCCAGACCCTGAAGGAGTTCAAAGCACGAGGAGCGGTCATCTGCGAAAGCCCCACCCTGGAAGACGACGCGCAACTACTCCAACGAGCGTACGAGGACCTATGACAGACGACATCACCATCGACCGGACGAGGCACGAACAACCAGACCAAGGCAGATTACTGTACAAGGCGCCGCCAGGCCTCAACGAAAACCTCGTCAGGCAGATCAGCAAGGACAAAGACGAGCCGCAATGGATGCTCGACCTCCGGCTGAAAAGCCTCAAGAGATACCTCGAGACACCACTACCGACGTGGGGCCCAGACCTGACAGGACTCGACCTCGACAACATCATCTACTACCTGCGACCGGACGCGAAGAGGAACAGCCGTAGCTGGGACGACGTGCCGGACGAGATCAAGAACACCTTCGAACGGCTCGGCATCCCCGAAGCGGAACGGAAAGCCCTCGCCGGCGCGGGCGCGCAGTACGAGTCAGAAGCGGTGTACCACAAGCTCAAGGAAGAACTGGAAGCCCAAGGAGTCCTGTTCCTCGACATGGACGTGGCGCTGAAAGAGCACGAAGACCTCGTCAAACGATACTTCATGAAAGCCATACCGTACAACAACCACAAGTTCATGATGCTCCACGGCGCCGTCTGGTCCGGAGGCACGTTCATCTACGTCCCGAAAGGCGTGAAAGTCAAGAAGCCGTTACAGGCATACTTCCGGATGAACGCCGAGAGGGCGGGCCAGTTCGAACACACCATCATCATCGTCGAAGAAAAGGGCGAAGCCAACTACATCGAAGGCTGCTCGGCACCGAGGTACGACAACAGCAGCCTACACGCAGGGTGCGTGGAACTCTTCGTCAAGAAGAACGCGCGGCTCAGGTACAACAGTGTGGAGAACTGGAGCGGCAACACGTACAACCTCAACACGAAACGAGCCATCGTCGAAGACGACGGCGTAGTCGAATGGGTCTCCGGCAACCTCGGGTCGGGCTGCACCATGCTCTACCCCGCCAGCATCCTCAAAGGCGACCGGAGCACGGCAGAACACGTCAGCATCGCCTTCGCATCCAAAGGCCAGCACCAAGACACCGGCGCGAAAGTCCACCACCTCGGCAAGGACACGAGCAGCACGATCGTGAGCAAGAGCATCTCCAAGACGGGCGGCAAGGTCGGCTACCGAGGACTCGTGAAAGTCAACAAGGGCGCGACGAACGCGAGGAGCAACGTGGAATGCGACAGCCTCATGATAGGCAAAGGCAGCAGGAGCGACACCATACCACTCATAGACGTCAAGGACAAGACCGCCAAGGTCGGCCACGAAGCAAAGGTCGGCAAGATCGGAGAGGAACAGCTCTTCTACCTCCGCAGCCGAGGACTGGACGAGGAGGAAGCCACCAAGCTCATCGTCGCAGGCTTCATCGAGCCGGTCACGAAAGAACTGCCGCTGGAATACGCGGTCGAGCTCAACAAGCTCATAGAACTAGAGATGGAGGGGAGCGTCGGATGATCACGCCGGACAAGGCGCTGGAGCACAGCCGGAAACTGCACGAGTCGCGAGAACAACAAGTGCTCCGCGTCGAGAGCGCGGACAACCTGCCACGGCTACCCCTGCCGAAGCTCCAGGAAGGGCTCTCCATCAAGCTGAGGCCGGACGTGCCGGACGAGCTCGCCAACCCGCACTACGAGGACGACGAACGACACCTCGTCAAGCACGACCAGCACAGCGCGACGTCGCTGTTCAGCCAAGCCTCGAAGGCAGGCAGGGACGTCATCACCAAGCACCGCTACACCCTCATAGACCCGGCCAAGGACCGGCTGGCAGCGCTGCAACGAGCCGCCAATGAGGAAGGACTGCTGATAATCATACCGCCGCACACCATCGTGGACGACCCCATCGAGGTCGCCAGTTCCTATGATTCGAACAGCTTCACCCACACCCTCATCCTCGCGGGCGAAGGCAGCAAGGCCACCATCACCCGAAGGGTGAACGAGGAGAAGACGAAGCCGGGACGAGGACTCACCGCGGAAGCCGTCGAAGTCATACTCCGAGAAGGAGCCACGCTCAGGCTGAACGAAACCTACAAGACCGATGAGGAGACGACGAGGTACGGGCAACGAGCAGCCAGGCTCGACCGAGGCGCGAAGATGGAATGGTACACCCACCTCGAAGGAGGAGCCCTCACGGTGACGGACACGACGACGAGGCTGCGAGGAGCGGAGAGCTCTTGCGCCACCCTCACCACGACCTCCACGAGAGGCAAGGCGCAAACGGACGTCCGTACGAGCACCCACCACGAGGCAGCCAGGACGAGGAGCGACATGCGACTCAAGAGCGTGTGCCAGGACCAGGGCAAACTGCTCCACAAAGGGTTGGTGGACATCCACGAGGACGCCGACGGCGCCGAAGGCTACCAGCGAGCCGACATCATCACCGCAGGCGACGCGACGGCGGACGCAATACCACAGCTCGAGATCGACAACCCTGACGTGAGCTGCAGCCACGGAGGCACGGTCGGACAGCTGGACGACGACCAGCTCTTCTACCTCCGCAGCAGGGGGTTGGACGAGGACGAGGCGCGCGACGTCCTGACGAGAGGGTTCCTGCTCAGCATCACCAAAGGCCAGGACGAGGAGTGGCAACAGCAGATCGCAGAGCTCCAAGGCACGGGCGAAGACGAAGAGGACGAGGAGGAAGAGCTGGACGACCACGAGCTGCGGCGAGAGTTCCTCGACGAGGCGAAACACCCGGAGAACGAAGGCAAGCTCGACAAGGCAGACCTGGAGCTCCACGACCACAACCCGCTGTGCGGGGAGAAACTCACCATCCAGATGAAACTCGACGAGGAACAACGCGTGGAAGACATCCGGTTCTCAGGGACGAGGTGCGCTATCAACACGGCGACGGCGTCCAAGGTGACGACGTACGTCAAGGGAAAGCACGTCAAAGAAGTGCTCAAGCTATCCAACGACGACATGCTCGAGCTACTAGGCATCCCGACGCAGCAGCTGTGCACGAAGTGCAGCTTCATGCCCGTACGGACGATAGAGAAAGGATTGATATCATGGACATACAAGCACAAGCAGGAGGAGGAAGAGTGATGAAGGGACGACTGGAGATAAAAGACCTGCACGTAACGGTAGACGGCAAGGAAGTGCTCAAAGGATTCACCCTGGCAGTGGAGCCGGGCGAGACCGTCGCGCTCATGGGGCCGAACGGGTCAGGCAAGTCGACGCTGGCGAACACCATCATGGGACGCCCCGGCTACGAGGCCACGTCAGGGACGGTGACGTACGACGGACAAGACCTGACAGGGCTGGAGCCGGAGGAGCGCGCCAAGCTCGGACTCTTCCTCTCGTTCCAACACCCGGTCGAGATACCAGGGCTGGTCGTGCAGGACTATCTCAAGCAGGTCGTCGAGACGAAGAGAGGCGAACGGGTACGGCTGCTGGACTTCAAACGGCAATTGAAACAACGGTTGGAAGAGCTCGACATCGACCCGTCGTTCACCAAACGATACCTCAACGAAGGATTCTCGGGCGGCGAGAAGAAACGCATGGAGATCCTCCAACTGGCGCTGCTCGAACCAAAGATGGCGGTGCTGGACGAGACCGACTCCGGACTCGACATCGACGCGTTGAAGAGCGTGGCGAAAGGCGTCAACCTCCTCCGCAAGGACGAGATGGGAGTGCTCGCCATCACCCATTACAAGCGACTACTCGACCACCTCGAGCCGGACCGCGTCGCCATCATGAAGGACGGCAAGGTGGTCCGCGAAGGCGGCCCGGACCTGGCGGACAAGCTCGAGGCGGAAGGGTACTCGTGGATAGAGGAGTGACTCCCACGACGGGTGTGCGTCACAGAACCACAAACCCTTTAACAAGGACCATATTCCTGTGATTCTCATGAGCACACCGAAAGACGTCGAGGCAGAAGTACGCGGCAACAAGCTGATAGCGCCCGAAGTCCGGGAACTCCACATAGCAGCGCCCGTCGAGGACTGGCAGGCAGGACAGTTCTGCACCCTCATGTTCCGAGCAGGAGGCGAGACGCACCGCAAGCCGTACAGCATCGCCTCGGCACCCTGGGAGAAGACCCTGACGCTATGCGTCAAGGAAGTCCCGGGAGGCACGAGCAGCCACCTCAAAGACCTCGAAGAAGGCAGCAAGACGCGCGTGATGGGACCCCTCGGCAAGTTCACCCTCAAGCAAGACGCGGATCGCCTGTTGCTCATAGGCACAGGCACGGGCATCGCACCCTTAAGAGCCATGATACGAGACCTGTTCAGGAAACACTACACCGGCGAAGGAGCGGACACGGAGAAAGACGTCACGCTACTGCAAGGCGCGACGGACAAGGACGCACTCCTCTACCACGACGAGTTCGAAAGGCTCGCCGAAGAAGCGGAAAACTTTAAGTATCGCACCACCCTGTCACGAGCCACCGACGAGAAGTCATGGCGAGGCTACGTCCACCAACACCTCGACGAGGCCATGGACGACAAGGAATCGACGGAAGCGTACGTATGCGGCGTCACGGCCATGGTGGACGACACCAAGAAAGCATTAAACGAGAAAGGAGTCCCGCAAGAGCGCATCCACACGGAAAGATACGGGTGAACCACAATGAAGATAACCACGAAGACGACAGGGAAGGAAGAACTCAACATCACGCCACTCCCACAAGGCTTCACGAAGAGCAAGCTGTCCAAGAAGGCGCGAGAAACCATGACGAAGAGACCTGACTTCACAGGCAAACACGGACAGAAACTCCTCATCCAAGGAGAACCCGACGAACTACTCATAGGAGCAGGCAAGGGAAAGCCTGACGACGCGAGGAAGATGGCCGGCAACGCCGCGAAATACGCGCGCGACAACCGGTACGCGCACTACGCGCTCGACCTCACAAGCCTCGGGAACGAACAAGCAGCAGTCGAAGGAAGCCTCCTCGGACTGTACAAGTACCGCGAGTACAAGAAACCCGAGAAGGACGACGCGAAAGACCCGGTCGCACTCACCATCAAGAGCGCCGACGAGAAGACGGCGAAAAAAGCCATCAAGACGGGACGGGCGACGGCGGAAGGAGTCAACCTCGCCAGAGACCTCGTCAACAGGCCCGCGAGCGACAAGACGCCGAAACAACTGGCAGCGCTGGCACGACAGCTCGGCCGGAAACACGGCCTCACCGTGAAAGTGCTCGGCAAGAAAGAGCTCGAGAAGGAACGGATGGGAGCCATGCTAGGCGTCTCTAGAGGGAGCGACAAGGAGCCCCAGCTCGTCATCCTCGAACTCAACAAGGACCGGAAGGAAAAACCCTTCGCCTTGGCAGGCAAGGGCGTCACGTTCGACGCCGGCGGACTCCAAGTCAAGCCGAGCAAGTACATGGAAGAGATGAAACTCGACATGGGAGGCGCCGCCACGGTGCTGGCGACGATGGTCACGCTCGCCAAGCTCGGCCACAAAGGACGGGTCATCGGAGCCATGGGCCTCGTGGAGAACATGCTCGGCCCCGACGCGTACAAGCCAGGCGACATCCTCAAGAGCAGGAACGGCAAGACCATAGAACTCCAGCACACCGACGCCGAAGGACGACTGGTGTTGGCGGACACGCTGGACTACATCCAGGACAAGTACAAGCCCGCCAAGATCATAGACCTGGCGACGCTCACCGGAGCCGTGACGGTAGCCCTCGGCTACAGGGTGACAGGACTCTTAGGGAACGACGAAGACCTCATCAACGACATCAAAGCGGCATCGGAGGCGACGGACGACCTCGTCTGGGAACTCCCATTATGGAACCACTACCGCAGGCTGATGGACAACGACAACGCCGACGTCGGGAACAGGGGCGAGAACCCCGGACCCTTCCCCGGGCCAGGGACGACAACGGCGGCCGCGTTCCTCGAACACTTCATCAAGGAAGGCGTGGCGTGGGCGCACCTCGACATCGCCGGGAGCGCGTTCAGCTACGAGAACACCGAATACGTCTCCAAAGGAGGGACGGGCTGGGGCGTCAGGCTCCTGACCCACATGCTCACGAACAAGAACAGGTGATAGGAATGGAAGAACGGAATGTCATCATACTAGGATCAGGCGTGGCCGGCATGGGTGCGGCCATCTACAACGGACGGGCAGAGCTCAAACCACTCGTGCTGACAGGCATGGAAGACGGCGGCCAGATAGGCACCACGACGGAAGTGGAGAACTACCCCGGCTTCCCCGAAGGCATCCAAGGGCCGGAGCTCGTGCAACGCATGAAACAGCAGGCGGAGAAGTTCGGCGCCGAAGTCCGGTACGAGAGGGCCACCGCCTTCGAACCGCAGGACGACGGCACGTACGCGGTCAAGACGGACACGAACGAGTACAAGGCGCCAGCAGTCATCGTCGCGACCGGCGCGTCAGCCCGCTGGTTGGGACTGCCGGACGAGGAGAAGTACAAGAGCAAGGGCGTCCACACGTGCGCGACGTGCGACGGCGCGTTCTACAAGGACAAGGAGCTCGCCATCGTCGGCGGCGGCGACGCGGCTTGTGAGGAGGCCGACTTCCTCACCAAGTTCGCCAGCAAGGTGACCATGCTGGTGCGCAGGGACAAGATGCGAGCCTCGGTCCCCATGAAAGAACGCGTCGAAGAGAACCCTAAGATCGAGATCCTGTACAACCACCAGATACGAGAGTACATCGGGGATGAACAGCAAGGCCTCACCGGCGTCAAGCTCCTCGACAACTCCAAGGACGAGGTGAAGGACTTCGACGTCGACGGCGTATTCCTCGCCATCGGGCACGTCCCCAACACCGCCATCTTCAAAGGACACCTCAAGATGGACGAGCAAGGATACCTGCAAGCGGACAGGCTGACGAAGACCAACCTGGAAGGCGTGTTCGCAGCCGGCGATGTGGCGGACAAGACGTTCCGGCAAGCAGCCACGGCGACCGGGACGGGCGTGGCCGCAGCCATCTCGGCGGAGCGATACCTAGCGCACAGGAAGCACAAGGCATAAATAAGAAACCTCGTTCATATCTTATTATGAGCGCCTGGATATGCCTCGGCTGCCACGCAGTCATCCCGCAAGAGGAGAAGCCCCGGACGTGCCCGCTGTGCAACCAGCACCGCGAAGGGTTCGAAGAGACCGAGAAGGAAGAAAAGAAAGACCCTGAAGACGAGAAGTACAGCGAGATCTACAAGAAAACTTTAGAACAACTGGAAGAGTACGACGAAGGGTGCGAGCCGGAACAACTCAAGTACTGCGGCGGGGATTGAAAGAGACACACCCGTCCAGAGGCTCAAAGGACAGGCAAACCAATTCTCACAACACACACCAGAAATCTTTAAAAACCCACCCCTCCGGAGAAAGAGCAAAGACGTGGAAGAAAGAGGGACGATGGGAATCACGCACGACAAGTTCTGGCACCTCCGGACGACCGATGAAGCCCTTAAGGAGCTCAACACGACGAAGCAAGGGCTCACGGAGCAAGAGGCTGAGAAGAGGCTCACGGAAGCCGGCGAGAACAAGCTACAGACCGAGAAGCCCTTCAGATGGCGCAAAGTCCTCCTGGAGAAGGCCAACTCGCTCCTCATCTACATACTCCTCGCAGCCGGCGGGATAGCATACTTCACGGGCGAGAAGCTGGAAGCAGGCATCATACTCATCATCATACTCATGACGGTCCTGCTCGGATTCTGGCAGGAATACAACGCCGACAAGACCATCAAGGCATTGGCGAAGCTGACCGCCAAGAAAGTCCACGTCAGACGAGGCGGGAAGAAACAGGAGATGGAAGCGGAGAAGCTCGTACCAGGCGACATCGTCCACCTGAAACGAGGAGACATCGTACCCGCAGACCTCAGGCTGCTGGAAGCCACAGGCCTCCACATCAACGAAGCGGTCATCACCGGAGAATCGCAAGAACGCGTGAAGACGACCACCCACCTCTCCGACGAGAACGTCAACCTCGGAGACATGACCAACATCGCCTTCAGCTCCACGCACGTGACGGGCGGAAGCGGAGTGGGCGTCGTCACCACGACGGGGATGGACACCCACATCGGACGGATAACATCCTCCATCGAGAGCATCAAGCACGAGAAGACACCGATCCAGAAGAAGATAGACCGGATGAGCACGCGGATATCATACATCGTCATCACCATCGCAGCGCTACTCCTCATAATACTGCTCCTCCAAGGGCAGACGTTCTTGTTCAGCATCCTACTCGTCAGCGCCCTCGCCATAGCAGGCATCCCCGAAAGCTTCCCGCTGGCCCTGACAGTCACGTTCTCGCACGGCATCAAGAAGATGGCCCGGCAGAACGCCATCGTCAAGGACATGAACTCTGTAGAGACGCTCGGCACCACCACGGTCATCTGCACCGACAAGACCGGCACGCTCACCGAGAACAAGATGAGGGTGACGGAAGTGCACCTCCCGACGGGGACGCGCTACGACGTCAAAGGGAAAGGGTACGAGCCGGTGAACGAGTTCTACGACGAGGAAGGACGGAGAGTGGAGAAAAAACAAGTCGCCATCCCCGACCAAATGCTCAAGACGTGCGTCCTGTGCAACGAAGCGGAACTCTCCTTCGAAGACGGCGAATGGAACCTGTACGGAGAGCCCACGGAAGGATCGCTGCTCAGCCTGGCAGAAAGCCTCGACTACAACGAGCACGGCCTGCGGGAAGACCACAAGCGCGTACACCTCCTCCCGTTCGACCCGGCGCGGAAATACATGATCAGCGTCAACAAGGAGTACGGGAAGAAGGACCGCTACGGGTTCCACCTCAAAGGAGCGGGCGAGATAGTGCTCGAGAAGTGCGCCCGCGTACGGACGGGGAAGAACAAGAGCCGCAAGCTCACCCCCAAGGAGCGGAAGCGCATCCACGAACGGATCGAAGAAGCCAACAAGAAGGGGTTGAGAGTCCTCTCGCTAGCCTCGAAAGAGATGAGGAAGGAAGGGAAGAGCACGAAGCAATTCATCAAAAAACACCTCGAGAAAGGATACGTCTACGAAGGGTTCGTAGGCATCGAAGACCCCATACGCGAAGAGGTGTACGACGCCGTCCACGAGTGCAAGCGGGCAGGGGTCAAGACCGTCATGATCACGGGAGACCACAACCTCATAGCGCAGACCATCGGCGAACGGCTGCACATATTCAACAAGTCCACCGACAAGATACTGGAAGGGCACGAGCTCGACAAGCTCACCGACGAGGAGCTCGACGACGTGATAGGGAAGGTCACCATCTTCTCGAGGACGTCCCCCGAACACAAGCTACGGATCGTCAAGTCATTCCAACGACGAGGCGAGATCGTCGCGATGACCGGCGACGGGGTGAACGACGCCCCAGCCCTGAAGAAATCCGACGTGGGCATCTCGATGGGGAAGGAAGGCACGGAGGTGGCGCGGGAAGCGTCCAACATGGTGTTGACGGACGACAACTTCGCCACCATCGTCACCGCGGTCCGGGAAGGACGGACGGTGTACAACAACATCAGGCGCTTCATATACTACCTCCTCACCGGCAACTTCACGGAGATAGGACTGCTCGCCCTCGCGGTCATCATAGGCATACCGTTGCCGCTCACAGCCCTGATGATACTCTTCGTCAACCTCGTCACGAGCACCATCCCAGCACTCGCGCTCAGCATCGAACCGACACACCAGAAAGTGATGAACCAGAAGCCTCGAGACCCCAAGGAAAGGCTCCTGTCAGACTACATCCTGACGAAGATACTCGTCCTCGTACCCCTCGTCCTGGGAGGCACGCTCAGCATATTCCTCTGGGACCTCCACGTACACGGAGCACCGTTGGAGAAGGCCATGACGGTGGCGTTCGCCACACTGATATTCTTCGAGCTCTTCCACGCGTTCAACGCGCGCAGGCTGCACACCACCATCTTCGACAAAGGGTTCTTCAACAACCCGCACCTCTTCGGAGCGGTAGGGGCTTCGGCGCTCCTCACGCTAGGAGCCATCTACACCGAGACGGGACGGGAAGTGTTCGGCACGATGCCGATCACCCCGACCGAGTGGGGGCTCGTGCTCGGACTGAGCGCGACCGTCGTCATACTCTCGGAGATCATAAAGCTCTCGGTCAAGGCAGAGTTCAAGGAGCAAGGGAACCTCCAAGGCCGGGAGTACAAGCTCCAATGAAGCCCTCTTTTTCAGGAAGCGAAACAAACGTTTATAAATCGTTTCAGCTGTGATATACAAGAGAGCAGACAACATGGCATCAGGGCGAACTGGTGGCGAGGATGTTCTCGAGGCGAGAGATGCCTGGAAGACGCTCAAGAGGTGAACACGCATGGGACGGAACGAACTCGAACGGATAGAAGGAGTGATGGGCTACCTGCAAGGACAGACGCCGGCGCAAATGAAAGGCTTCCAGGGCATGATGGGAGCGATAGAACACGACGGAAAGGTGTCTGCGAAGACGAAAGAAGCTGTCGCGCTCGGCATCGCGGTGAAAGCGCAATGCCCTAGCTGCATCGCGTTCCACGTCAAGCAAGCCCTAGCCAAAGGGTACACGAAGGAAGAAATTCTCGAGATAGCCTGGGTGGCGGTGCTGATGGGCGGCGGGCCCTCGCTCGCGTACATGAGCTACGTGCAGGAAGCGCTCGAAGGAAACCAGGACGAGTAGCTGGAGATACGAACCTCTTGTCAGAGGAGGACAACTCCTGCCGCAAGATAGCGGTTCAAGAGGCCAACCAGGCAGGGAAGAGAATATTGTAAGGGTCTTGAAAGCACGCTCCACCAAAGCATATTTAAGCCCCTCTTCTTTTCGACGCAGCCATGGCAGACGGTGACGTGTGGAACGTGGACGACGTCCTCCTCGGACGATCCGTGGAAGGGTTGGAGCAGGAGTGCAAGGACAAGACGGAACGGTTCAAGCGGTGGCGCGAGAAGCTCTCGGACGACGTCACGCCGGCGGAGTTGCGGGAGGCGTTATTGCTCAAGCAGGATCTCGCCGTGCTCATGGAAGGGTTGCAGGACTACTACGGGTTGCAGTTCACCACGAACACGCAGGATCAGGAGTTGTTGGGCCGTATGACGTACGTCGACCAACTATCCACCGACCTCGGCAACGAGGTCATGTTCTTCGACCTCTGGTTCATGCACCTCCCCGACGGAAAGGCTGAGGAGCTCATCAAATCAGGAGAGTTGGAGGATTTCAAGTACTACCTGGAAGAGGTGCGGAAGCTCAAGCCGTACACCAAGTCGGAAGAGGTGGAAAGGATCATCTCGTTGAAGGGGATGACCGGCCGCGGAGCGTTCTCCTCGCTGTACGACGTGTTCACCAGTGACTTCACCTACGAGCTGGACGGGAAGAAGCTGACGCAGGAGGAGGTCAAGCAGTACGTGTTCTCCACCGACCCGGAGAAGCGGGAGGAGGCTTACAAGGAGCTCCTGAGGCCTTACCGGGCGCACGAGACCGTCCTGTCAGAGGTGTACAAGAACATCGTCCTGGACTGGAACAACGAAGGCCTAAAGATACGGGGTTATGAGAGCCCGATCGGCGTGCGCAACCACGCCAACGACATCGACCGGGAAGCCGTGGACGCGTTGCTCGAGACCATCCGCGAGAACGTCGGGTTGTTCAAGGACTACTTCAAGCTAAGGCATGACCTCCACCGGAAGAGGGGACAAACATACGCTTACAACCGCTATCACGTCTACGCGCCGTTCGACGAGTCCGAGAAGACCTACTCCTACGATGAGACCAAGGAGTTGGTGCTGGGCACGTTCAACAGGTTCGACAAGAGGTTCCACGACGCTGCGAAGAGCGTGTTCGACGCGGGCCACGTCCACAGCCACCCGAAGAAAGGTAAGCGACCAGGGGCGTTCTGCAGCTACCTCGGAGGCCTGGTCAAGCCTTACGTCCTGCTCAACCACACGGGAAAGTTGAGGGACGTGTTCACCATGATGCACGAGCTCGGACACGCGGTGCACGGCGTGTTCGCCGAGAAGCAGCAGCCGTTATTGCACCACGCAGCCCTGCCGATGGCTGAGACGGCGAGCATCTTCGCGGAGATGCTCCTGGCGGAACGGTTCCTCTCAGAGGCTTCCGACGAGGAGAAGGTGTCGTTGCTGGTGCACCAGCTGGACAACCAGTGGGCGTCCATCACGCGGCAGGCCTACTTCGTCCTGTTCGAGCAAGAGGCCCATGAGATGGTCAAGCGGGGCGCGACGAAGGACGAGCTCAAGGAGAAGTACATGGGGTTGCTGGAGGAACAGTTCGGCGACATGGAAGTTCCCGAAGAGTTCCGGAACGAGTGGAACTACATCCCGCACATCCACGCCACGCCGTTCTACTGCTACGCCTACGCGTGGGGTAACCTGCTCGTCCTGGCGTTGTACGACCAGTACCGCAAGGAAGGCGGGCCGTTCGTCGAGAAGTACGTGAAGCTGTTGTCGGCGGGCGGTAGCAAGCGGCCGCAGGACCTGTTACGCGAACTCGGGATGGACCCTGCCAAGAAGGAGTTCTGGCAGCGCGGCTTCGACGTGATCAAGGAAGAGGTCGAGAGGCTCAAGGAACTGGAGTCAGCGTGACCTGCGACTCTTGTGCTTGCGCGCCATCCGGGCCTGCTGCCTGTTGATGTACTCGACAGCGGCGTCGTGGCCGTCCTTCATTTCGATACTAGCGGCATGCGGGTGGTTCGCCAGGTTGTCGTGCCGTTCCAGGTAGGTCCTGACAGGGACGTCCTGTATCCTTGCCCCTTCTGGCATGGGCATGGCCTGCGGTGAGAGGTGGAGCTCGTAGCGAGTGTTCCTGATGGTGAAGGAGTACGTGTCACGTCCTTCTCCTGAAATCCGTCCTACCTTGTATCCGTCCTCGGCCGGCTCGTCGCAGATGTAGTATCTGAGCTTTGTCGAGGGGTCTGGCGTGACCACAACCTTTCCTTGGGAGCCTCTCGGCCTCCAGAAGAACAGCCGGGGGTCGGCCTTCTCGCTCTCGTAGACACTGAGGCGCATGTTCGAGCGGGCCAGGTCTTCGGCGTGGTTGTTGGCCAGCCTGGCGGATGACTCTTGCCTTGAGAAAATCTTTTTTACCAGTTCCGCTAATGCCATGCCGTCCGGTAATACGTTCTTGTTCATAAGAATTTCCTAAAAAGAAAGAAAAAGAGGTGGGTGTGAGGCCTTATCGTCAGGTCCATTCCTGCCAGTCGTCCACGACGTGGACGCCTTGCTGTTCCAGCTCGGCAGGGTTCATGAGGTTGAGATCCTCTTCCGAGAGTATTCGTCCGTCCTTGGTCTGGTATAGCATCGGTTATCACCTCCACCCTTTCAAACCGACTTGTAGAAGAGAAGCCGACAAAGATATATAAATCTTATGGAAAAAAGTGAAATGATTTAAATAAAAAATAGTCCTAATCATAAATTTTAAATAGAAGCGACCTTCCACAACCAGCAAGAATGCCGCAGCACATCACCCTCAACAACCTCAGGAAACCGGAGAACGACACCGCCAGCGAGATCGACTGGATGTGCGAGAGCCTCGGACTCAGAAGGGGGAGGGACACGGAGCATGTCACGATGAGGCTGGTCAGGCACATGCTCGAGAAGACGTCAGGCAAGGCACCGATGAGCAGCGACGAGATGGCGAAAGACCTCGGGATCGAGGTCCAGAGGGTCAACTACCACCTGCGCAACCTCATCGACACAGGATTCTTCTACCGCGAGAAGCGCAGGATATTCCTCCGAGACGACAGCGTGAAAGACACCATCGAAGAACTACGGAAAGACACGAACAGGATGTTCGACCGGCTAGCCGAAGTCGGAAGCCACATCGACGAGGCGCTCGGAATAGAAGAGAAAAAATAAGGAGCGAGAACAGACGACGTCCACGAGCGCACCTCAACCACCGATTATATCCCTCAACCGGTTCACGAACAGCGCCGCCCGCACCCTCAACCGTCCATGTTCTTCCTTGTCGAAGCGAGTCCTGGTCGAGTACGTCGCTTCCTCCCGCTTGTTCTTCGCCTCGACGTAGAACAGCACATCCTCATAATCCAGGAAATCCACGAACGTCTTGATATCCTCTTCAGAAAGCCCCTTCCTGTAGAATTCCTTGATGAGGACGCACAACGTCGCAAAGTGGTTCTTCGACGCGTACCCTTTCGTCATGATAAGGGCGAGAGCCGCGTGGTAGCAAGCGTAATAACATCCAGTCACCACCCAATCAGGGTAGCCCGAACCGACTATGTCCGCCACGAACCGGAGGTTGTGGTCTGCTTTCCGCAAGTGCCCCTTGATTTCGGCGCTGTCGACACGCTGTGTGGACAGGAGCCCTTTGGTCGAAAGCTCACGCAACGTCCCCTCCACCAATATAGGATTGTCCAGTAGCTTGTTGAGACCGTGCTCGTCCATGATGAAGCGCCTCGTAGTACCGGATGTGGCTCATCAAGGGGTATCCTGACGCGATCGCAGACTGGACGACCTCGTCATCCCTCATCTTGAGTTCGGTCAGGAACTCCTTGTATACCATCTGGAACGTGCTCACAATCATGCCTGTGAGCGCGTCCGCCTCCTTCTCCGCACCCGTTGTGTCGATCTTGCGGTTCGTGACCAGCAGTATGTCGATGTCCGAGCCATCCTTATAGGTCTCTTTCGCTGTCGAGCCGAAGAGTACGGCGAAGACCGGTTGTTCAGGTAGGCCGTCAAGGTATGTTCTAATGGCTTTCCGCCGTATGCTCGGAAGCCTTCCATACCGCTCGAGGTCGAAGGCCTCAAAGAGGAAGTAGGCGTTCGCACCCTTCCTGACATAGTATTTCTTGAGGTTGCCGTCCCGCTCAGACGCCAAGGCGCCATCCTCTTCGAGGCGGCTGAGGTAGCGGTGGGTGCTCGGCCCATGGAGCCCTACCCGGCGCGCGATCTCCCTCACGTGCAGCCGTGCAGCCTTATCCTCATAGAACAACCGCATGATCTTCACGTAACCAGACCTCAAAAACGATAACATCTTGATAACAATTGTTACTATTACTGTAACATATTTAAGCGTTTCGACCCAGCAAGCACAAAGAACCAAGAGAAAGAGAAACACACAAGAAGAAAACTAGTCGTTGTCCACGCGCGGGGCGAGGATGAACGACAGCTGCATCTTGTTCAGCACCTTGTACTCGAGCCTCATCGGGTAGTCGTTGCTGAACTTGAGCTCGGCCTTGTCGGCGAGCTTGCCGCCGGCGATCATCTTCTTCAGGTACTCGATGGAGTACTTGGACTTCTGCGTGTCCTTGGCGACGATCTTCGTGTTCTCGTCAGCGGTGATGTCCACCTTCGCCTTGGACAAGTCGCCGGTGGCCGAGATGGTGAGCTTGCCCTCCTCAGCCTGGAAGTTGACGCTCTCGCCGACGATGTCGACGTCCTCGACCGCGTCGTTCAGGGTCGCGGCGTCCGTCGTGATGGTGGCCGCGAACTCGAGGTCCGGGACCTTCTGCTCGCGCTCCTCGATATCCAGGAGGGGCAGGTGGAACGTCCTCGTGCTGTTGCCCTTGAGCGTGATCTTGAGCTTGTTCTCCTCGTCTTCCAGGACGAGCTGGTCGTTCGGCTTCACCCTTCGCAGGACCTGCTTGAGGTTCGCCAGGTTGAGCGCCAGGGTGGCGTCCTCCTTGACGTCGTACTCGACGAAGGTGCTGCTGAGCAGCCTGAAGACGACCATGGCCACGTTGGCAGGGTCCATGGCGACGACGTCGATGGCGTCGGACGTCACCTTGAACTGGGTCTCGGTGACGAGATCTGAGATGATGGTGATGCTCTCCTTGAGATACTTCGGTTCGGCAAGTGTCATGCGCATTGTGGCTCGTTCCCCCTCTAAGATTAGGTATCGTCGGGAGAAGCGCACGAGCTTTATAAAATTTGCTGGCCTGGACACGAAGAAACATCATTACCATATAGAAAATAAATAATCACCACTCACAAATAATAAATAATTCATCTGACTACCACCTGATATGAGCCTGTTCATACACGACATCAGCTTCTCAGGAGACGACCTCAGGCTCAAGATCACAGACGGCCACGACCGAAGATACGAACTCACCACCAACTGGACCCACCGCTACCCAGCCCCCGGACTCGACAAGCAAGAAGAACTAGAACTCGAAGAGGCGCTCGCAGCCACGGACGCAGAGTTCAACACAAGCCACGTCAAAGACGTCAAACAATACCACATCGAGAAGAAAGACTACAAAGAACGACAAGAACTCCTCACACCAAGCACGAAAAGGAAGATCCAAGAGCAATACGCCAAGCAAGCGCGGTGGGAACTCAAAAGATACAGGCTCGTCAGCACGGACGACACCCTCACAAACATCCTGGAAAAACAAGCAGCACTGAACGAGAAGATACGAGAACTCGAACGCAAGAAGACCACGACGGACGGACGCCAGGAAGAAGAACAAGCGGTCAAGAAACTCTACCAAGAAGGCGACCGGCAAGGACTAAGACAAGTCTTCACGCAATGGTACGAGGAAGAGAAAGGACTCCTCAAACCACGACGGGAAGCGCTGAAAGAACAACTGGAACGACACCTCGACGCCGAGCCGAAGACACCATGGGAACGACGAGAGCACGAAAGACTCATCACAGGAACATTCCTCAAAGCGCACGACGAGAAACAAGCGCACCAAGCACGCCTCGACACGCGGAAAGCGCTACGCAAACCAGAGACGGAAGAAGAACAGACAATAGCCGAAGCCAAGCAAGACCTGGAAGCGCTCGTGAAACAACACGGCGGAGAAATAAAGGATGCAGGAGAAGGATACCACGCACACCTACCGCTCATGAGCCGGCAAGAAGGCAAACCACAATTCAAAGGAGTGACGCTCAAAGAAAAGGACGGCAAACCCGAAAGGATTGGCATCGACGAACTCCTCGACACGAACACCGCGTACTACGACATCGAGAAGCCCCAATACGACACCTGGGCGGAAAGCATCACATGGTGCGGCACAACCATCAGCACGCGCAAAGGACAGGAACGGATACTCGACACCGTCCGGACACTTACGAAGAAAGACATAGAAGGATTCAAAGTCCGCCGCAGCGAGCACGAGCACGAACTCGTGAAGAACGTCGCGGAAACAGTCGCCAAAGCCCACCGCCACGTCATCTACAACGCGAGCTACGAAGGAAAACAGTTCCGGGAAGAAGGAAGTTTCACCATCACAGGCAAGCAGCCACGGAAGAAAGCAATCCCCCAAGGAACGGCAGGAAGCGCGAAAGACTTCATGACACGATGGGAGCTCAGCCCATGGAGCGAGACGATAGACCTCATGACCGCGGCGAAGATAGCCATGCCGCACCTCCCCAACCACCAGCTGGAGACGGTGAGCGCACACCTACACGCACAAGCCGGGAGCGACGAGCCATACACCAAAAGCATCAGCTACGAAGAGATGCGACACGAAGACCGGAAGGAAGAGTCGGAAGAACTGGCAAGGTACACGGTCGAAGACGCGGAAGAACTACACCAAGCAGACCGACTAGAACCGACGAGAAAACTGCACGAAGACATCCTGGACGCCAGCCACACCTTCGGACCAAGCATCAGCCAAGCCATGAAGAACGCGAACACGACGAGAGAGCTCTGGGAAGAGACGTTCTTCGAAAAATACGGACGACACCTCGACCAGAACTACTTCCGCGAACAACACCGGAAAGAGATACAAGACTTCAAGAAAGACTACACGCGCCGGAAAAAGAAATCATTCGAAGAAGCAGGCCTCGACGTCAGCAATGAACGAAAACTACACACCGGCGTCGACCAATACTACTTCTCACCAGAACTCGCCCTGGCACGACACCTACCACTCACCGAAGAGTTCTACGAGTACGTCAACAAGACGGAACGACTCCACGACCCGCAACGACGGCTCACCAGGCTACAATACCTCAGATCCTTCATGATACCCATGCTGGCGGACTACACCACGCTACGGGAGAAGAAGAAAGAACTGGAAGAGGAAGTCGCGGAGAAAGCCGAGAAGGCGCGAGGAAACCAAGACCAAGAAAAAGTGCGAGGACTATTCAAGAACATCATCACCCACAAAGAGAACGCAGGCGAGAAAGCATACCCCGACATCTTCAAGGAGAACATCAGGCAAGTGCTCGCCAAAGTCGCCGAAGGAGAAACAGACACGACCGGCACCAAGACGCTCCTCCAAAAACTCGCGACGTGGCGGAACAAGCACGGATTCTTCGAAAAGCTCTACCGCATGACACCAGGACAAGTCGAACACACACTCCTAAAAACCTTCGACAACGCGACCAGGCTCCTCAACGAATCCACAGCCACGACAGTAGGACTTGAAGGGAAATTCCTCTACGTCAAAGGAAGCATCGACGAAGACAAAGCACTGGACCACGGCCTCGTCAAAGTGCAGGAAGGCATAGACGTCCTCGCGACGAGGACGCACGTCACGTACCGGATGCACGGAGACTACCACAAGCACGACAGCGACCGCGGCAAAGGGACAGCCCGCAAGAGCCACTACCACATCCTCACGGAAAGGGCAGTCCTCAAGAAACTATTCGCAAACGACCAGCGAGGAGCGCTCGAGACGGCCGCCTACGCGGCGAAGAGGCTACGAGAACTCGGACAACCCAAAGACGATGCTCGAGACGAGAACCTCAGACGAAGCCTGCTCAAACACAACCGCAGCAAAGGAACATACACCGGCGTGCAAGACGGAGAAGAAAAAGAATACACCGAAGAAGACAAGCACGCGTTCGAACCGGACGCCGAACACTACCAAGAAACATACCTGGAAGAACTATACGGCCTCACCACCAAGTACGGCAAGCCGGCAGTCGAGACGAAAGCGCCGATCGCCAAGCTCATCGACACGATCGCACCGCTGGACCAAGCAGGGAAAGCGAACCACTACAGGACGCTCATCACCAGCGACGACGAACACGAACGAGAACGATCACTGGAAGCGCTCCTCACACCACCAGAGAAAGCCACGCAAGGCACGCTGTTCTAAAGGAAGACCTGCTCGCCGTTCCCAGGCAGCAAGACCTGCCCCTCACGCAAACCAGCCCTGACCGCGGACGCCTTGCAAGCCAACCGCTGCTTCGGCAAACCATGCACAGGGATGAGCGTCTCCGGACGGACCCGCTCCAACACCTCGACGTGATCCCTGCCGGCGGCGTGGCCGGAGACGTGCAAGTCCTTCAACAACTCGAGACCCCTGGAAGAGAGCTTCTTCTCAAGCTCCGCGCGGTCATGCTCGATGACCGGGACGGGAATGGTACGGTTCGAAAAAACAATGACGTCACCACGCCTGACAGGCAACAACTTCTCATCGACGATACGCGACAAGACGGCGCCAGGCTCACCCATACCGCCAGTGACGACGAAGAAGTGCTCGGAGGGGTCGCCGATCTTCGCCAAAGCCTTCCGAGCCTTAGAACTATACTTGACCACCTCGTGATCCTCGATCAAGGAAGAAACCCCGACCTCGGCGGCAGCCTCGAGATACTTCGCCATGGAACGGCCGATGAACACAGGCTTGCGACCAAGACGCCGCGCCAACGACGCCAACTCCTGCAAGCGCGCGACGTGGCTGGAAAAAGAGGACGCGATGACGACCTTACCATCCAAATCCTTATCCAACAAGGCCTCCTCGAGCAAGCGCTTAGCCTCACGCTCGCCAGGCGTACGCACATCCTTGTCGCCGTACAAGCAATCCATGATGAGGACTTTAGGCTTCAAAGAAGCCAGGCGGTCGAGGTCGGTGGCAGCACCAAGCGTCGGCCGGTCATCAAGCTTGAAATCATTCAGGTACAGCACGACACCATAAGGGGTGTGCAACGCCACCGCAGCCGTCTGCGGCGTGGAATGGGAGACCTCGACGAACTCCAAATACACATCCTCACTGAGAGGGATCTTCTCATCGAAACCATGCGTCACCAACCGGTCGCCGAGCGGCAAGCGTTTGTCATCAGCCAGCCTGGACGCGACGGCGCCGGTGAACGGCGTCATGTGAAAGTTACAAGAGAACCGGTGGGCGAAGAAAGACACGGCACCGACGTGATCCAAGTGAGCATGACTGACCACGACAGCCCTGACACGCCTCTCATCGATGACGGAGAGGTCAGGAGCGGCACCCTCGGCGATGAGCTCCTCATCCTTAGGCACGAAGCGCGGATGCTCGTCCTCGGTGAGACGGACGTACTCCTCCATGTGCAGCCCGAGGTCTAGCAAGAACAGGTCGCCGTCGACCTCGACGGCAGTACAGTTGCGGCCGACCTCGTCGTAACCGCCCACAGGGATTATGGAAAGACCCATGATAAGCCCTGGAGAAGAGACGTGATTTAAAAACGTTGGGTGACCGGCAAGGCGAAAAGCTTTATAAACAATCGAGGAATTCTCAAAACCTAACGCGGGGGTAGCTAAGTCTGGTCAAAAGCGACAGACTCAAGCCAGCATTGAGTGCGGAGCTTCGGCGATGACGAACATGCGGCCGGGGAATCTGTTCCCTTAGTGGGTTCGAGGGTTTGAAACCCTCCCCCCGCACCTTCCCCTATTGCATCAAGAGCGAAAAAACCGCATCCTTT
>CAZKVR010000011.1:0-27952 GCA_964556395.1 uncultured Methanosarcinales archaeon | reverse complement strand
AGCGACAGACTCAAGCCAGCATTGAGTGCGGAGCTTCGGCGATGACGAACATGCTGCCGGGCAATCTGTTCCCTTAGTGGGTTCGAGGGTTCGAATCCCTCCCCCCGCACCTTCTCTTATTGATTCAAGATGAGAACAACCGCTTCTTGAACTCCTCAATCTCCCCGTCGCGCAGCCTCATCCTCGCCAGTTCGAGAGCGACCTCCTTGTTCCGGAAATCCTCACGGAGAGTCAGCTCCAAGAACTCGTCGAACGACACCCTGAAGACGTCCACCTTCTCCCCGGCGTCCAACTGTTGCTCTCCGACCTCCTTGCAACCCTTCGCTAGGAACAGGTGTCCGGTCCAGTCGACCTTGCTCCCATAAGAGAACGACTTGTACAACTCCCACGACGAAGCCTCCAACCCGGCCTCCTCGCGCAACTCCCGCTTGGCAGTCACGAGAGGCTTCTCGTCATCCTCCAGGAAGCCGCACACCAAAGAGTAGAACGGCGCGCCGCCCGGGTGCTGCTCACGCGTCACGACCACGTCCTCGCCGGCCACGGCCAACACCAGGACGCTGTCGTTGCGCAACGCCTTCTCAAAACGAGCCGTAGAACCGTCGTACAACTCCTGATCCCACTGGTAGACGTCGAACAGGACGCCAGAAAAAACCTTCTCGGCATGCTCGGGGACGTCAGGACGCTTCATCAAAGACAGAAGAAAAAGAGACCGTTTAAAAGATTTCTGCCTACTTGAGAGAAGACAACTTCTGCTCGATATTCGCCAAGGCCTCCTGGAGCTTCTGCTCCTCGTCGGAGACCTCAGGTCGATCCACAGACTTCTCTTCAGAATCAACCTCATCCTTCGGAGGCTCCTCATCCTTCTCGCCAGAGTCCTCCTCAACCACAGGCTTCTCAACCTTACGCTTCTCAACCTCTTCACGCTCGGAGCGCTTCTGCTCACGGACCCGCTCCGCCTCCTCGTGGGCGCGCCGCTTCTCCTCAGACTCCTTCTTGCGACGCTCCTCCTGCTCGCGCAACGCCTCATCACGCAACTCCTTCTGAGGAAGCAAGTCGTTCAGCTTGGACACCATGAGCGCAATCTCCTTCATGTCCTCACGGATGGCATCCAACGCCTCGCGCTTCCGCCTACGGAGGTCCTGCACCTTACGGTTCGCCTGGAGGGAGCCGATCACCTGCTTGGAACTCTCCAGGATACCCTTCCTGAACGCGTGCGGGTCATCGATGCGGACATAATAGGTCATTTTGCGAGGCACCTGTCTGGTTCAATGCTTACCGAAGATAGTCTTGTCGACCAAGTCGACCTTCTTCTCGATGTCAGCGACGTTGGAAGACCACGCCTCCAACTCACGGTTCTCCTCATCCTTGAGCTTGTTAATCTCGTCAAGCTTCCCCTTCGCGTCGTCAAGCTTCCCCTTGATGACGTCGAGGAGGTCGAGGACTTCCTTGTATTCGTCGATTTTCACGAAGACGGGAGCGAGTTCATCATCCATCATTCATCACCTTTTTCAAAAAGACGTTTGTCGATCGCGATGAGGTCCTCCTGGACCCCGTTGAAGATGTCATGCCACTCCTTAATACGCTTGGACACGCCGAGCTCATCATCCAACACCTTGTCGAGATGGTTGAGAGCGGACTGGAGGTTCTTCTCAGTGTCGGTCACCGAGAGGAGGACGCCCTTGTACTTCTCCTTCTCCACGAATATGTCAGTGTCCTGACCCTTCGAGAGGACAGCGCGGTCATCGGCTATCTCATCCTTGGATTCGGAAGAGTCATCGCCGAAGAAGGAAGGCTCCTGCGACGTCGACTGCGAATCCTCGGGCCGAGGTTCCGCCTGCGGCTCCGCCGTAGGCTGCTGCGGAGGTTGGGACTCGTCACCAGTCACACGGGAAGTGTCGTCCACGTCAGGGACCTGGAATTCGAGGTTGGAATCGTCATGGGACGACGAGTCGTCACCGCCTTCCTGCTCTTCCTCGGCAGGGAGTGGGGGTTCTTGAGAGTCATCCTGGGACGCGGGGTCGACGCCCCACTCAGAAGACTGGTCATCCGCAGGAGAAGAATCCTTATCGAAGGAGGACTGCTCGTCCGGAACAGCAGGTTCCTGAGAGGCATCATCCTGAGACGCGGGCGCCTCCTGCTCAAGGGCCGGCTGAGGCTCTCCAAGAGGTGCAGGCGAGGGTTCGGGTTCCGACGATGACGGCTGCTGCGAGGAGGATTGTTCCGGAACCGGCTGCGGTCCAGAGGACGACTCAGGTTCTGAAGGCTGCTGCGAAGGCTCCTCAGGAGGAGGAGGCATCGAAGGACCTGAAGAAGGACTCTCAGGAGGAGCCGACTCTTGAGGGGCCTGCGGCGGGACGGGCCGCGGAGCCTCGCCCTGACCCTCTTGGGAAGGAGGCGTCGGTTGTCGGGGCTCCAACGGTTGTTCGGGAGGAGAAGGCATCGAAGGAGCTGCAGGGGGTTCCGGAGCCGCCGGCCGGGAAGGCTGCTGCGGAGGCTCCTCAGGAGGAGGAGGCATCGAAGGACCTGAAGAAGGACTCTCAGGAGTCTGCGAAGAGGGCTCTTGCTGCCTCTCATCATTATTGTCTTTACGGCGAAAGCTGAATAACCCCACGAACACACCCTCTTTTTTTAAACGTTAATAAGTACATTACCGTCGGCACGTATTAAAACTTTTCTTATCATCACGGAGGAACGAAAACCTACACCGATATCTTGTCACGGACGTCAGGAGTGAACACCTCCGCATCGAGCTCCTCCTCAGCCCACTTGCCCAAGGCCTCGACGGACTCGGGGTCGCCGTGCTGGATGACGAGCTTCCTGGGATTCACAGCCCGGATGTACTCCTGCAAGGCGCGCCTGTCGGAGTGGCCTGAGAAGTCGAACTTGTCGACCTCGCACTGCACCTTGGTCCGCCAACCCTTCATGTACACGTAGCCGTGCTCGAGGAGGTTGCGGCCGTTGGTCCGCTTGCACTGGTAGCCGGTGAGGAAGACGGCGCTCTTCGGGTCGTGCCACATGTGCTTGAGATACTCCATGACAGGGCCGCCCTGGACCATACCGCTCGTCGTGACGAAGATACCCTTCTTGTCAGCTATCTGCTCGCGATCCTTACGGCCCTTCGGCATCCGCACCACCTCGTAGAACATCCTGGCCAACTCCTCCTTGTGCTTGATGTACTTGCTCGGGTTGGACAGGACGTGGCGGGTGATCTTCTTCGCCATGCCGTCGAAATAGATGGGCACCTTGAACTCGCGCCTGGAAAGTATCTGGAGTATCTCCTGAGCCCGCCCGACGGCGAAGACCGGTACGAGGACGGAGCCGCCACGCCTCAACACCCCTTGGACGCGGTCGAGGAACTCCTCAGCCACCACTTCACGGTCAGGGAGGTCGCGGTAGCCGTAGGTGGACTCGACGACTAGCACGTCGACAGGGCCATAGTCGGGCTTGGCCTCTTCCATGAGCATGCTGGGCTTGACGTTCAGGTCGCCCGTGTAGAGCAACCGCTTGCCCTCAGCCTCGATGAGGACCGAAGCGCTACCGGGGATGTGGCCGGCGTTCTTGAACGTGACGCGGAGCTTGCGGTGATCGAACGGCCAGTCCATGCGGACGGCGTGGATGTCCTTCTTCACCTGCTTGAGGTCCGTCTTGTTGAACGCGGGGTGGAGGTGCCTGATACGGGCGACCTCGAAGGAATCCTTGAGGAGGACGCGAGCGAGGACTTTCGTCTGCACGGTGCAGAAGAACGGGCCGGGCAGGTTCTTGTGCTCGAAGAACGGCAGGCCGCCGGTGTGGTCGAGGTGGGCGTGGGTGAGGAAGACGCCGTCAATCTCCTTCAATTTAGACAAGCGTTGCGGGTATGCGAACCCGTGCTCGGTGAACTTGACGCCGCAGTCGAGGAGGTAGCGGTCACCCTGCGTCTGGAGTTCGATGCAGCTGCGCCCCACCTCTCGGGCGCCACCATGGAAGATGAGCTTCATGGACCGTCCCTGACGACAAGGGTTTTTAAGTGTTATGCAACGGGGTCAGGCGAGGCGTCGCTGACCCTGCTGGCTGAGCACGTAGATGTCATCCAGGTCACGGCAGGAATCATTGAAGTCGAGGCCGTAGCCGACGACGAACTCGTCCGGGATGGAGAAGAGGGCGTAGTCGGCTCTTACAGGACTCGTCTTCTCGACGCGCTTGTCGAGGAGGGTGGCGACCTTGACGGATGCGGGCCCGTGCTGCCGCAGGTATGCGAGGACGTCCTTCATCGTGCCGCCGGTATCGATGATGTCCTCGAACAGGACGACGTCCTTACCCGCCACGTCGGAGAAGTTAACGTCGAGGAACTTGCGCTCACCGGTGCTGGACGTGCCGTCGTAGCTCTTCACCCGCGCCAACCGTTCCGAGAAGCCGTTCCCGGCGATCGCGCGGTATTTCTCCTTGAAATCCCTGAAGAACGGCCACGCGCCGTCAGCCACCCAGATGAAATGAGGGCGTTTATCCTTATAATCGTCATTGACCCTTACGGCGAGGTCCTTGATGCGCCTCTGGATGGCGCTGTTCGGGATGAGCACGCCCGCGAAGTCGTCCTTGACGTAATCCTCGAGGCGCCAATGATCCTCAGCGCTAACATAGGCGGGCTTCGTAGTGGTGATGGACAAGACCGGCGGAAGAGTGTCGTCATCAGGTATGTAGGTGGGCTCCATGGTGGTGGGAACGAGAAGTGATATTAAAGCGTGACGGCACACACCCGAAGACATTTAAAACAAGCGCCCTGGCCATCAAGGCACAATGAGAATCGGGATTATCGGGGCGGGAAACCTCGGCAAGGCGGTCATCGACGGGCTCAAAGGACGCCACGACCTGGTGGCGGGCGACGTGTGGAACGGCGAGCACCACGGAGTCCCCGTGCTGGTGGACAACCGGAACGTCGTGGAAGGCGCAGACCTCGTGTTCCTCACGGTGAAGCCAAGCCTCACCCCCACCATCCTGGAACCGCTCAAGGAGTATCTCAAAGGAAAACCCGTCATCAGCATGGCGGCCGGCGTGCCGTTGGAAGCGCTTGGACGGATGGGAGCCGGAAAGGCGGTGCGGGCGATGCCGAACATGGCCATCGGATACGAGGAAGGCGTGACCGGCTACGCCGTGTCAGAAGGATGCTCGGAGGACGACAAAGAACAGGTGAAGGACGTGCTCAACAGTCTCGGGACAGCCTTCGAGCTCCCCGAAAGGCAGCTCGACACCCTCACCGCCCTGAGCGGGAGCGGCGTCGCCTACCTGCTCTCCATCGCCGGGACGTTCATCACCTCAGGCGAGGAGGAAGGCATGGCGCGGGAGACCGCCACTGCCGTGATGGCCGGCACGTTCAGGAGCGCGGCCAAGCTGTTGGAAGAAGGCGACGTGGACTCCTGGCTGGACCGCATCGCGAGCCCGGGCGGCACGACAGAGCAAGGACTCAAAGCCATGGAGGAAGGTGGCGTGGACGAGGCGCTGAAGAAGACGCTCACGGCGACCGTGAAGAAATGCCATGATTTAAGTAACAGGCTGACTTCCCAGAAACAATGAGGGAGGCCTCTTTCTACACCAAGGACGGCGACGCTGCTGCGTGCCACCTCTGCCCGCGGGAGTGCCGGATACCAGCCGGAAAGCGAGGGGCTTGCGGGACGCGAGAGAACGTCGAGGGTACCTTGTACGCCGTCACGTACGGCAAGCCGTGCAGCATGGCCGTCGACCCGATCGAGAAGAAGCCGCTCTACCACTTCCTACCAGGCTCGCGGGCGTTCTCCATCGCGACGGAGGGTTGCAACCTGTTCTGCAAGTGGTGCCAGAACTCCGAGATAAGCCACCCGAGGCGTGACGAGCCGTACGAGCCGTACGGTGAGGTGTCGCCGGACGAAGCGATAAGGCTGTGCAGGCGGGAAGGGTGCGACGTGATAGCGTTCACCTACACCGAACCCACCGTATTCTACGAGTACATGCTCGACATCGCCAAGCGTGCGAAAGAAGCTGGTATCCGGACGGTGATGATAAGCAACGGGTACATCAACGAGGAGCCGTTGCGAGAACTGGCGCCATACCTGGACGGGGCGAACATCGACCTGAAGGCGTTCACGGACAAGGCGCACCTGAAGTGGACTGCGGCTCGGCTCCAACCGGTGCTGGACACGCTGGAACGGCTCCACGAGATGGGCGTGCACGTCGAGTTGACGACGCTCGTCGTGCCGGGCGTGAACGACGACGAAGGACAGCTGCAAGGGATGTACGACTGGGTGAAGCAACACTTGGGAGAAGGGCAGGTCGTGCACATCAGCCGGTTCTTCCCCAGCTACAAGGCGAAGGACAAGGGTCCGACGCCGCACGAGACGCTGGAGGAAGCGAAGCGGATAGCGAAGGCGCGGGTCGACCACGTCTACGTCGGGAACATCGGCGTGGCGGAGGAGACGACGTGCCCGTCGTGCGGGAAAGCTTTGGTGGAGCGGTCGTTCGGAGGGTCGACGTCTCGCGTGAATCCTGACGGGATGTGCAGCTGCGGGCAGCGCATCCCCGGCGTGTGGTCCTGAAAGCCGGACCTGGTCCGGAGAACACACGGATAAGGTTTTGAACTGCTCTTGACACTCTACCATCATGCGACCGTTCAAGCTCATGATAGCCTTCATGCTCGTCATAGAGCTCTCCGCCACCGTCACGGCGGTGACGAAGGATGTCATGCTCGAGCCGCGGACGACGACCCTCAACGACACGGTGGAAGACCTGTTCGTCATCACCAACCTCGACCACGAGTCCGGACGGACCGACAGCATCCACGTCACTATCACGTACAACGCGACGTGGAATGACGGCTTCGCGAACGGGACGGCGTCGAAGAACATCAACAAGTACACGGCCTCGGGGACCGGAGACCTCACCGTGTCCGGAAACGTGACTTCGGTGCTTCTCTGCGGAACCCTCGAGACGGATGCGAACGACACCAACCCTGACAACGACGAGGGTTGTTGGGAGCTGTCGCGGAACCTGACGGGAACACGGCAAGAAGAGAACACCAGCGCCTATGAAGAAACGGAAGGAAATACTACTCTCAACGAGACCGACGATACGAACGCTACCATCATCGAAGAGCCGTCGACGGAGAACAACACAGTCACGGGCGGCGAGCCGGTAGAGGAGGAAACCACTGATTGCGACCCCACCTCCATCACCGGCCTGCCGCTCATCGTCGATGATGGGGAGAAGCTCAGGTACGGTTTCGAGCCGTGGCTGGACGGGGACGAGGTGACGTACTGGGTGGAAGACGCATTCGGGAACACCCTCAAGAAGGAGGTGACGACGAGCATCGACAGCAGGAAGAGCTACACGCCGCGCACGGACGAGAAGGACACGGCGGTCATCATCAAGGCGGTGAGGGTGCGGGAAGGGTGCGATGACTCCGAGACGAGCGCGGTCGTCGTGGTGCGGGGTGAGGAGGGCGCGTGTGACGTGCCTGAAGAGGAGGATGACGACGGGCCTTGCGTGTGCGAGTTCAGCTGTCCTGAATGCGAGGTGCCGGAGCCGTTCACCTCGCTGTACGTCAGGGCTTCGAAGCATCGTGAGACGATAACGATGTACGGCAAGAGCGAGGATGAGTCTTTGGCGTGGCTCGTCGGCGCGGGCGAGGCGCGGAAGGTGGCCGTGCCTGAAGGCAGCTTCACGCTCGACGTCCATCCCAGGCCCGGGAACAACACCTATTTCCTGATACCAGTACTGGGCGGCAAGCCGCGGGTGGCGCGGTTCGAGCTGGAAGGCGAAGAAGAGAAAGATAACGTGGAGGAGTGCGTGTGCGAACCCAGTGCAGCGGCGCAGGGCTCGTTCAGCCTGCCGCCACGGCAGGAAGAAGAATCAGAAGAAACCTCGGAGGCGACGGGCAACGTCGTGCTCGAAGCAGGAAATGATGGGTCGGGCATCATCACGGTCCTGGCAGGGGCGGCCGGTTTCCTCATCCTCGCGGCGACGGGAATGCAAAGGTTTAAGAAAAAAAACAGGTTGCAGTCGGACTATGTCACGCGAGACGAAGATGGGTCGGAAGGAGATCAAACAGCGGGTGGCTGACGGCTGGATCCGCGCCACGGTACTGTTCGAGATCGCCGGAAACCCGAAGAAGCACGTGGAGGACACGCTCAAGCTCTACCTCGACAACATCAACCAGGACGATCACATCATCACGCTCAAGGAAGACCTCGAAGAGGCTATCAAGATCGAGGATCAGGACGTGTTCAGCACCGCCGCGGAGGTCGACTACCTCATCTACGGGTTGGACAAGCTGACGTGGTTCGCGTTCAACTTCATGCCTGCGAGCGTCGAGGTCAGCGACCCGGGAGAGCTCACCTTCTCAGACAAGGACTTCAACAATTGGATGAACGACCTTCTCGCGAAGCTGCACGAGGTCAACACGGCCCACACGGGGTTGAAGTCCGAGCACCAGGTGTTGGTGAAGAACCTCAACTCCGCTATCAGGAACAATGTCTTCCTCGCGCTGGAGACCGGCGCGTCCACGGCTGAGGAGATCGGCAGGAAGGCCGGGATGTCAGCGGAGAACGTGCAGAAGTTCCTTGACAAGATGGCGGAAGAAGGGAAACTTTCTGTGAAGGACGGCTCGTACGCGAAGGTGTAGGCTCACCAGCCTATGTTGCTTTTCTGGATCTCCTCCAATCCGCCCTTGTAGGACAGCTTCTCCTTCCGTTCCTTGAGGAATGAGAGTATCTTCTCCTTCAGTTGCTCGTTCTCGGCGGCTGCGCGGTCGACGGCCTTCTCGATGTTCTGGAGCATGGACCGTACTTGGTTCTCGACGTCCCAGAGCTTTTTCAGGCTTGTTCTGAAGTCGTCGTGGGCCTGGTCGACCTTGTGCTTTACGCCCGGACCATCCTTGCCGAGGTCGAGCACGGCCTTCTCCAGTCTCTGGAGCTCGTGCTGCAGCTCGTTCGCCAGGGGCAAGAGTCTTTCTTTCAGGACGTGGAGCTCTTGGATGTCTATCTCTTCGGCTTCCGCGAGGGCGGTGTTCTCCTTCGCGGTGGCGTCCTTGAAATGGTTCACGAGGAGTTCCTTGGTCTTCTTCAGGAGCTCTCCGGATTCCTTGCTCTCTTTCTCGAGTGTGGCTGCTTCGTGCCTGAGGGATTCCAGGTCTCGTTTGATGTCCTTGAGGCTGTCGTCGACGAGGTCTTCGGCGTCGCTCTTGGCGAGGGTGTAGTCCCGTCTCGCCAGCTCTTCGCGTGCGTCTTCCAGGTGTTTCGCGGCGTCCTTGAGCTTGGTGAGCTGGGTGGCTGCCGCCTCTTGCTCGTGATGGGTGATGGCCGCAGCCTTGCTCTCGTTCTTCCCTGCTTTCTTGAACAGTTTCCCTATCTTTTTTAGCGCGTCCATGGTCCCTTCAGGGCGGTCTTGCGGACAGGTCCTTTTATATCTTCCGCCACCAATTAGTTTCTTTATAGCAAATAATTCTTTTCCAAAACAAAGATTTTTAAACGAGAACGACGACAACCACGACCATGGCAGAGGTGAAGGGCGTCAAGGAAGCGGAAGCCGTGCTGTTCGCCAGCGGCAAGGCGATGGAAGAGGACCGGATAAAAGACCTCACCGGCCTGAAACCCGCGGAAACGAAGAAGGCGCTGGAAGGCCTCAAGGAGAAGTACGACCAGGCAGACTCGGCGCTGTTCATCTGGAACGAAGGGACACGATGGAAGATCAACGTCAGGGAGCGGTACGTGGAACTGGTGAAATCCCTCGTGGCCGAGACCGACCTGCCCAAAGCAATCCTCGAGACGCTCGCAATCATAGCCTACCGGTCACCCATCATGCAGACAGAAGTCATCAAGACGCGCGGAGAAGGGGCGTACGAGCACGTGAAAGAACTGGTGGACCGAGGGTTCATCACGAAAGAACGGTTCGGACGCAGCTACAAGCTCAAGATCGCGGACAAGTTCTACCACTACTTCGACGTCGAAGGCGACAAGGACATCCGGGAAGCCTTCGCCAAGGCGAAGAAGCCGGACGTCCAGACAACGGCGGAGAAAGAGCAGAAGAAACTGGGAGAACTGCCCGTCGTCGAGGCCGAGAGCGACGAGGAGCACGAGCAGCGCCGCAAGGATACGCAACTAGAGGTCTACAACATCACCAAGCAACGGGAAGACGACAAGAAGAACTACCTCAACGACTTCGAAGACCGGCTCAAGCAATCGCAGCAACGCGTCGACGAGGCGGAAGAGGACATCCTCAAGCAGAAGCAGGAGGTCGAGGAGCGGAAGAAAGAGGAAGGCACCCATGACGAAGAGGAGCTATCAGGAACCGAGGAAGCGGAAGCGACCGAGGAGAAGCCCGCACAGCCAGAGAAGTCCTCTGAAGAGAAGGGACAACCCCTGGAATCCGAGGAGGATGCAGATCCTGAAGAAGACCTCGACGACCCACAGAATCTGGTGAGCAAGATCGACAAGGACATCGAAGAGCTCACCAAGGACGAGAAGTAAGCCACTGGCCAGGCAGAGGCCAAAGGCATAAAAACCAGCGCATTCTCAACAACAGCATGTTCGTCGTCCGCTGCCCGGAGTGCAAGCACACCATGCGGTACCAGCCCGCCAAGGCCGGCGCGGTGTCTGAGAAGCAGAAGAAGTGCGTGTACTGCGGCAAGACGTTCAAGATACACCCATCCCTCATCGAGTCGCGGATCGTGCGTGAGGAGGAGAAGAACACGCACACGCCGCTGTTCCACACCCCTGCCCAGGCGAAGGAGTTCTCGGAGAAGCTGGACAAGGACAGGGAGTGAGCTGGAAAAAGACTTGTTCGTTTAAAAATAGACATAATTAATTTCTATATAGTAATTTCAATAGTGAAAATAAATAGGAGAAACACAACACTTATAAAAAAGGACACCACCCTGAATACCGACGAGAAAAGACTCGTTCTCAACCATCACAGAGGCCCCCACACATGGCAAGCAAAGAGGAACCACCAACGACACCCGAAGACAGGATCATACCCCGCGTCATCGAGGACGAGATGAAACAATACTACCTCGACTACGCCATGAGCGTCATCGTAGGCAGAGCCCTACCAGACGCCAGAGACGGCCTCAAACCAGTCCACAGACGAATCCTCTACGCCATGAACGACATGGGCCTCAAACATAACACGAGCTACAAGAAAAGCGCGAGGATCGTCGGCGAAGTGCTTGGAAAATACCACCCGCACGGCGACAGCGCGGTGTACGAGACCCTCGTCAGGATGGCGCAAGACTTCTCCCTCAGGTACAAGCTCGTACGAGGACAAGGGAACTTCGGAAGCATCGACGGCGACAACGCGGCAGCGATGCGCTACTGCGTCACCGGCGACACCCTCATCGCCACCAAGCAAGGGCTGAGGCCCATCAAGACGCTCTCGACAGGCGAGGACGAGCCAATCAAAGAGACAGTCCTCTCATACGACGGGAAGAGGAACAAGGCCACCAGGTTCTTCAACTCGGGCAAGCACCCGGTCATCACGGCCGAGACCCAGACAGGCCACACCATCACCGGCTCCCACAACCACCCAGTACTGACGTGGACCTTCGAGGAGAAGCCCGCCCTGCGATGGAAACGGCTAGACAAGCTACGCGAAGGAGACGTCATCGTGCTCAGCAGGGACGGAGTCTTCCCCACGAGAGCCCCGAAGCTGGTAGCACACCACCCACCGAAAGGCCGGGACAAGGACCTCACCCTACCAGCGGCGATGAACAAGGAGCTCGCATTCCTCCTCGGAGCGCTCGTCGCAGAAGGATCGTACCACCAGAAGAAGATACTGTTCAACAACAGCGACGATGCCTACTACGAGAAGGTCAAACAGGCCATCCTCAACAACTTCAAAGGGACACAGCTCTACGAACGGGACATCATGGGCGGCTGCAAGCAACTCGAGATCTACCACCAACGGGCCGTCAAGTTCCTCCACAACATCGGCTACCCCCAAAGCAGGTCAGACGGCAAGCACATCCCGCAAACAGTCCTCCAATCCCCACGGCAGATGCAACGAGCATTCCTCCAAGGGCTCTTCGACGGCAGCGTCAGGGCGAACACTGACAAGCGCCACGGCGGCACCGCCATCGAGCTCTGCTACCACTCCAAGAGCAAGCGCCTTATCAAAGAGCTCAAGACCATGCTCCTCGGCTTTGGCATCGCCACGACGAAGCCCTACCAGGACAAGCGGAACAAGTGCTACAAGCTCCAAGTTACTGGCCACGACAGCCAGAAGAGGTTCTACGAGGAGATAGGATTCTCCTCTGAGAAGAAGCAGGAGAAGCTCGGCAAGGTTATGGAGCAGAACGAGCACCGCATGAGTAGGACGGACTTCATACCACACCTCGCCACCTACCTCAGGGACAAGTACACGTCCAGCACCCTTAAGAGGAACAACTTCGACAGGTACAACCTCCTGCGGAAGAACCGAGAAAAGCTACGGGGAATCCTCGACGAGGAAGACAACAGGCTCATCGACACGCTCATCGAGAGGCACTACCTGTTCTCACCCACAACCAAAATCACCAGACACCAGAAGCCCGAGACAGTCTACTCAGTCAAGGTGGACAGCATGTGCCACTCCTTCGTCGCGGACGGGTTCATCAACCACAACACAGAGGCAAAGATGGAACGAGTCTCAGACGAGATGCTCGCCGACATCGAGAAAGGAACCGTGGACATGGCGGAGAACTTCGACGGCACGCTCAAAGAACCAACCGTCCTCCCGACCAAGCTCCCCAACCTCCTCATCAACGGCTCGTCAGGCATCGCCGTCGGCATGGCGACTAACATCCCACCGCACAACCTCACCGAAGTGGGGAACGCGGTCATCGAACTCCTCGACAACCCCGAAGCCGAATTGAAAGACCTCATCCAGCACGTCAAAGGCCCGGACTTCCCCACCGGCGGCATCATCCAGGGCACGGGCGGCATCCAACAGGCCTACATGAACGGCCGGGGACGCGTCCGAGTGAAAGCCCGGTTCCACGAGGAAGAGAAAGGGAAGAAGACCCGGCTCATCATCACCGAGATACCATACATGGTGAACAAGAGCGCGCTCATCGAACAGATAGCCGACAACATCCGGGAGAAGAGGATCGAAGGCATCACAGACCTCCGGGACGAGTCTGACCGGCAAGGCATGCGCGTCGTCATCGAACTCAGGCAGGACGCCAACGCGGAAGTCGTGAAGAACCAGCTGTACAAGCACACCCGCTGCCAGGAGACGTTCGGCGTGAACAGCCTCGCCCTCGTGGAAGGACAACCCAAGACACTCGGCCTGAAAGAACTCCTGGACATCTTCATACGGCACCGGAAACAAGTCATCACGCGCAGGACGCAATACGACCTGGACAAGGCGAAAGCCAAGGCGCACGTCCTCGAAGGCCTCGTGAAAGCGCTGGACCACATCGACGCGATCATACAACTCATCAAGCAGGCGGCGAACGCGCAGAAAGCCCAGGAACAGCTCATGAGCAGGTACGACCTGTCGGAAGAGCAGAGCAAGGCCATCCTCGAGATGCGGCTGAGCAAATTAGCGGCGCTGGAGCAGGAGAGCATCAGGAACGACCTCAAGCAGACGAGGGAGCGCATCGCAGAGCTCGAGGCCATCCTCGCCAGCGAGGAGAAGGTCAAAGCCATTATCAAGGAAGAGACGCAAGAGCTCATCAAGACGTACGGCGACGAGCGACGCACCACCATCGTGGAAGGCGGCGACGACGAGGACATCGACATGGAAGACCTCATCGAAGAGGAGGACATGGTCGTCACCCTCAGCACCGCCGGCTACGTCAAGCGGACGCCGCTCGACACGTACAAGGCGCAGAGGCGCGGCGGCAAAGGCATCCGCGGAGCGACGACGAAGGAGGACGACGTGCTGCGACACCTGTTCATCGCCAACACCCACCACTACCTGCTGGTCTTCACCGACAAGGGGCGCGTGCACTGGCTGAAAGTCTACCGGATACCGCAAGCGAGCAGGTACAGCAAAGGCACGCCGATCATCAACCTGGTCCAGATGGGCAAGGACGAGCGCGTCAGCACGGTCATCCCATTGAAAGGCTTCGACATGGAAGGACACTACCTCATCACCGCCACTGAGCGAGGACTGATCAAGAAGACGCCGCTGGAAGCGTACTCGAGGCCGCGACGAGGCGGCATCAACGCCGTCGGCCTGAACGAGGGCGACCACGTGGTGGACGTGAGGATGACGGACGGCGACAAGCAACTACTCCTAGCCACGGCGAAAGGCATGGCGGTCAAGTTCCACGAGAAGGACGCGAGGCCGATGGGGCGCACCAGCAGAGGCGTCAGAGGCGTCAGGCTAGGCATGGACGACAAGGTCGTCAGCATGGTCATGGTCAACGACGAGGACACCATCGCCACCATCACCGAGCACGGCTACGGCAAACGCACCAAGGTGGACGACTACAGGCTGATCAACCGTGGCGGGAAAGGCGTGCGCAACATCGTGTGCAGCCCGAGGAACGGCAAGGTGGTGTGCGTGAAGCGCGTGGAAACCGACGACGACCTGCTCTTCATCAGCAGCAAAGGCACGGTCATCAGGACGCACGCCAAGGACATCTCTGTCATCGGACGCAACACGCAAGGCGTCAGGCTCATGCGCCTGGGAGCTGACGACAAGGTCGTGGCGGCTGCGAAGATCGTCGAGGAAGACAACGGCGACGTGGAAGAGAGCGGAGAGTAAGCCCTATGGAGCCAGTATACTCCTGGCTCGTGTCTTCTGTCTAGAAGTCAGGTCTCAGAGGAGTTTCTTCATCTCGAAGACGAATGTCTTGGCTCGTTCGAGGGATGTGAGGGCTTTCGAGCGCTCCGTTTGGGCGTCCATCCGGTACTGGAATCTGGAGCGCTTGGTCCGTTCGTGGTCGAATGATTGGAGGAGGTCGTCGGTCCTCGCCGCCGTGAGGTCCAACGCATCCTCACGGGTTTCCTCATAGCCTTTCAGGAGTCCTTTCCGGATATCGCTCCTGAGGAGGGCTATGAGGGCGTCGCTGGCCACCTTGTGGCTTATCCGGTCACCCACCTTGTATCCTTTGGCGAGGAGGACGGCGTTTGCGATGTAGTACATGGCGTAGTATGCTGGCACCACCACCCAGAGGTAGGGCTTGTAGGAAGGGCTTTCCAGTGAGAGCACCTTGTGCGCAGTCGCCAACGACACGTCGCTGTTGTGCAGGTACATCTCCTGGGCGGCCTGGTTGGATCGGCGGACGAGCAGTCCTTCCTCGAGATAGCTCCTGACGTTGCTCTCCGCCTCCCTGATCCTGGTGTCGCTAAGCATTCTTCATCCGATAGTACGGTTCGACGCCGTAGAGCGGTATGTTATGCTTGACCGCTTCCTTGACGACGTTCGTCTCCTTGGCGTTGTTCATCCGTACGAACTCCTCTTCCGTTACGGCTATAGCATGGGTCTTGAGCGGTAGTAGTGAGAGCTTCTCGTGCAGCCGCTCCTCGGCCTCCTCATCGTCGGTGATGAGAAGGAGGTCTATGTCGGACTCCTTGGTGGCCGTGCCTTTGGCGTGCGATCCGAAGAGCAGGAGGACGAAAAAGCTCGTCCCCATATTCCCTATCACCTCGTCGTGGAGC
This sequence comes from uncultured Methanosarcinales archaeon, assembly GCA_964556395.1. Lineage (GTDB taxonomy): Archaea > Nanobdellota > Nanobdellia > Woesearchaeales > WJKR01 > WJKR01. Next base: position 12,359 of record CAZKVR010000011.1, on the reverse strand, counting down.
CTGCGGAGATTCTTGTCCTGCAGGGCTTCCTCTTTCCGTTCCTCCTCGGCGAGGTGGATGTCAGGTCCGTCATGGTCGGGTGCGAGCCGGCAGAGCGTGCTCTTCCCGACCGTGGTCGCGTGGAGGACGCCTTTCCCGATGAGGCGCTGGACGGCGGTGTGGGTGATGCGGTAGTCAGATCCGATCCGTCTCGCCAGTTCCCGTATCGTGACGGCATCTTTCGTGTCGAGGAGGTGTCGTATGATAGTTGTCTCAGTCTTCATTATGTTTTTTAATACATCATATTATGTATTTAAGTCTTATCCTTCTTGACCCGTACGAGAGAACCGAAACCACACTTATAAGACTTCCATCCACACCTGACCAGCGGATAAGGAAACCACACCACAAGAAGACCCAGATATAACCATTGCTCTTTAGCAACACAAGTTGCGAAAACGAAACGAAATCGAGAACCCTAGAGACCCTGAAGAAAACCCGAAGTCCGGAACCAAGAGAAAGACCAAACCTTTTTAAAAACCAGAACGTAAGGAAGAAGCATGAACGTCGATGCGGCACGGCTCAGGGAGAAGGGATGGAGCGAGGCCGAGATAAGCCACGCCAAGAAGGTCATGGGCAAGGTGAAGCGCCGCAAGCACCCCCACACCAAGGCGTTGGACGAGGCGTTGTTCTGGGGCCTGCTCATGCTCAGCGTGTTCGCCATGGCGAGCGTCGCCTACCTCATCATCCCCTTGTTCATGTTCGCGAAATCAATCGTCCTGTACCCGACGCTCGTAGGCCTCGGCATAGGCCTCGGACTGCTGTTCCGGGTCGTCATCAAGGACCTCGACCACCTCAAGACACACCACCACGCCACACTCACCATAGTCACGCCGGTGACGGGCATCGCGATATTCATCGCCATGCTGGGCAAGTTCACCGACGCCACAGCCCTAGGAGGCGTACACCACAGCCCCCTCCTCGTGGGACTGACGTTCGCGGCGGCCTTCATGGCGCCGTACGCCTACCACCTCCTCACAAAGGCACGATAACCATGGACCTACAGGAATGGACAAGGATATTCATCAAGCAACGAGACGTCATGAAGCGCCGTATCAGCAAGCTCGAACAGAAGCCTTACGGCTTCACGGTCGAGACGAAGGATGGTATGGAGGAGCGCGTCATCGTGGACGACAAGCTCTCCGCGGACCAGGCGTCCGACGCCCCCGACATGATCGTGTGCCTGAACACCAAGGCGAACGTGGACACGCTCATCAGGTCGTGGGAGGAGTTCTCCAAGCCCGACAACCTCACCATGGTGTTCGCCAACCCCGAGACGAACGAGAAGTGGCTGTTGAAGCCCCACCACCACGACAAGGTGGCTGACAAGAAGAGCCTCAAGCAAGGGTTGCTGTCCATGTCCGAAGCCATCACTCCGGCGTGAGGCTCGAAAACTATAATAAGCCAGACACGTCACCCGATGACATGGAGACCAAGATCCCTACGGGCACGACCGTGATGGACTGGCTGCTCGAAGGCGGCTACGAGAAGGACTGCATCACGACCATCTACGGCCCGGCCGGGAGCGGGAAGACCAACCTGTGCATGATAGCCGCGGCCCACGTGCCGAAAGGGAAGAAGGTCATCTACATCGACACGGAAGGATCGTTCTCAGTCACGCGGCTGAAGCAGATCACTGACGACTGGGAAGACGTCCTGGAACGAGTCCTGATACTGCAGCCGACGTCGTTCGAGGAGCAGCAAGGGGTGTTCGAGAAGCTCAAGGACCTGGTGGGGAAGAACATCTGGACGATCATCCTGGACAGCGTCGCCATGCTGTACCGGCTGGAGATCGGGAAGACGAAGGACGTCCACAAGGTCAACCGGGAACTCGGGACGCAGATGGCCTACCTGACACAGCTGGCGCGGAAGCAGCACATCCCGGTCCTGATCACCAACCAGGTCTACGCAGACTTCGACGACAAAGACAGGGTGAAGCTGGTCGGCGGCGACCTGTTGCGGTACGCGAGCAAGTGCCTCATCGAACTGCAGAAGACCGACGACGGGCGGAAGGCGGTGCTGCGCAAGCACCGGAGCATCGAGGAGGACAAGGAGGTCTCGTTCAGGATCGTGGATCGGGGAGTGGAGGAATATGGCTAGGTTCCTGCTGAAGCTCGTCATCATGGCCACGCTGTGGGTCCTGGGCAGCTTGCTGTTCAGCTCGGTCGGGGGTGAGGGCGGCAGGATGGGCAACGCGCTCTTCGTCGGCGAGAGCATCCTCGGGAGCAGCCTGGCATCCGACGCGGGGAACGTCACGGGGTTGTTGCTCTCGTTCATCATCACGCTGGCGATCTACTACGTCGCGGCGGAGATCCTCACGTTCACCCTGACGCGGGCATTCGGCAGAAGGTGAGAGAAAAAAAAGATGTTCTACTCCTCTGTGAAGTCTTCGAGGGAGAGCTTGAAGTCCTCATCCTTCTTGATGAGGCCTTTCTCCTTCATGAAGATCTTTGCGAAGAGCCAGTATATCAGGCCGAGGGACTTCTTGCCCTTGTTGTTGCACGGCACGACGAGGTCTATGCCGTTGGCCTGGTTGTTCGTGTCGCACAAGCCCACGACGGGGATGCCGATCTTCTGGGCGTCCGCCACGGCGTTCTTGTCCGGCCAGGCGTCGGTGACGACCATGACCTTGGCCTCGACGAAGTCGCGGAGGTTGGGGTTGGTCAGGATCCCGGGCGGGTAGCGGCCTGCGAAGTGCTTGGCGCCGGTGGCGTCCGCGAAGGCCTTGGCGGGCTTCCAGCCGTTCTCGCGCCTCGAGACGACGAGGACGTGCTCCGGGTCGTACTGGGCGAGGAACTTGACGGCTAGGCGGATGCGCTCGTCGATGGACTGGATGTTCAGGACTGAGAGTCCGTCCGGTCTCGTCTTGTAGATGAAGTTGGACATGTGCTTGGTGCGGAACTTGGTGCCGATGTGGATGCCGCTCCGCAGGTACTCGTCGTTCGCGATCAATAGTTCTGATTCTTCGACCATTTGGTGGTTCACCTTTTCTCTCGTTGTGTCCCCCATTCTTTTTTACCTCAGGGGGCGCTGCTGCGGGCCCTTGACTAGCGGGGCCTGCCGCGTCGGTTCTGGGTGTGGAGAACGCGAGGCCTTTTATAAAACTAGTGGGAAAAGAAATTATTTTCCTTATAGAAACCAATCGGCCCTTGCAAGAATCACTCAGCCTTGAACGAGTGCAACACCTCATAGACAGGCCCCACAGGAGTGAGCATGCTCTTATACAGCTTGAAAGAAGACACCCTGAAGGACAACGGCTTGACAGACAACGACTCAGCCACAGACACTATACGGGCCTTCTCCGCCGCAGAGCACTTCCGACGGAAACGAGCGATCGTGAGGTGAGGCCTGAAACTCTTAGGAGGCTCGAACAACAAGTCGACCTGGCGCTGTAACTGCCGGAGACCGTCAGCATCCTCCAAACCAACCCAAAGGACACGCGGGTCATCACGCGACGGGAAGAAGCCGACACCAGCGAGACGAAGAGTGAACGGCCTGAACGACACCCGCTCGAGCGCCCGCATGACATCCCCATAGCCGTCCCGCTCGCCCAAGAAGTTGAGCGTCAAGTGGATATTCTTCGGAGGCACGAGCCGCAACCCCCTGAAGTCGAGGGAGCGCTGCAAGAACGAGAGGTGCTCCTTCACGCTGTCGGGAACGTCGATAGCGACGAAGAGCCTCATAGGAAGAACAAGGAAAAAGAAGTATAAAAAGGTTGCGTCAGCTCTACTGCTGCTTCTCCTCAGACCCCTCAGGCTCCTCAGAGCCATCAGCATCCTCGGACCCGTCAGCAGGGGCAGCGACCGGCTCCTCCTCAGGAACCCCCCGCTCAGGAACCTTCTCGACAGGCTCCTCCTCAGGCTGGTCATCCTCAGGCGTCTCCGGAGGCGCGAGGTCCTCGGAACCGGACTCCTCGGCAGCAGGCTGCTCCTCAGGAGCCTCCTCGCCGAAATCCTCAGAATCCTCCATCTCCTCGGCCTGCTTGGCCACGCGCTGTATCTCCTCGGCCTTCTCCTCAGCCGGAGACTTGGGCCTGGACCGCGAAGCCTCGACAGGACCCTTCGGCTCGCCAACCATCTCGGCGAAGCCGACCTTGCGCAGCACCTTGGTGACGCGGATGCGCACCTCGTCCCCTTCCTTCACGTTGGGGATGAAGAGCACGAAGCCATCCTTTTTGGCGACGCCATCACCCTTCTCGCCGACGGCCTCGATCCTCACGTCCAACTCGTCCCCTTCCTTGACAGGAGGGGCCCGATCAAACCGGTCTTGCTGTCCATATTTGCCATACATTTCCTTATTCACCTATGTCACGGACCGGCAGCACGCCTGCCGTCCAAGCCAGATGAAACAACCGGAATATATAAAATCTTTGGCACCACTACAGACCAGTATCCGGGAAGGACCGGAAGTCCCCCTAAGACACATTCGCAAAATTTATATATGATGAGTTATTACTACTGTCTACCTGGAAAAATCCAGTATTCTCGTCACTTACGCAGAGAAAGCAAAGAAGAGGAGGAATCACAATGTCACGAACAATCGCGAAGCGCTGCCCGGAATGCGGTAGCATGAGCATGGAACACCACCCCGACAAGGGCGAAGTGGCCTGCAAGGACTGCGGCCTCATCCTCGAGGACAAGATGGTCGACTTCGGCAAGGAATGGCACGAAGGAGACGACGACGCAGCCGAGAAACGCCGCAGGACGGGAGCGCCGCTCACGTACACCCACGCAGACCAAGGCCTCGGAACCCAGATCGGGACGAAGCAAGAGCTCCGACAACTGGCGAACAACAAGTTCTACAGGCTCCGCCGATGGCAGCAACGAACCATGACAGGCCTCGAGAGGAACCTGCGACAAGCACTCGGCGACATCCACCAACTCACCAGCGCCCTACAACTCGGCAAACAAGTCGAGGAAGAGACCGCCCGCATCTACACCCAAGCAGCCCAGAAAGGACTCGCCAAAGGACGGCAGATAGAAGAACTGGTGGCGGCCAGCTGCTACATCGCATGCAGGAACTTCGACATCCCAAAACACATCAAAGAGATCTCCGAGAAGAGCGGCGTCGACCGGAAAGTGCTGCACAGGAACTACAAGCACCTCATCCGAAACCTCAACCTACGCGTAGGCCAAAGCGACCCGACAGACTTCGTCTTCAAGTTCGCAAACCAGCTCAAGCTCTCCGCAGAAACACAAACCCTGGCGATCGACATCATCGAAGAAGCCAAGAAGAAAGCCATCACGAGCGGCAAGAGCCCCGTAGGCATAGTCGGAGGCGCCATCTACATCGCGAGCATGATCAACAAGGAGAAACGCACGCAGTCGCAAATCGCGAAGGAGATCGGAGCCACGGAAGTCACGGTGAGGAACAGGTACAAAGACCTCATCGACAACCTCGACCTCGGACAACTCGAAGCCGCGGCGTGAACTTCTTTTTTTATTCCACGGACACCCTCCGACCAAAAGACCATGAAGCACAAGAAGGGCGGCCCGTGAACAAGCCTTCTTGACAACCAGCTATGAAGAAGCCCACAACCTCTTGGCAACTATCAGCGAAGAGGACATCAGCTTCACAACCCATTTCCACGAGCGCGTGACGGACAGACCCATAACAGAAGAGCTCGTCAAGGAATACCTCCAGAAAGAAGAAACACTCCACCACGCCGAAGAGCAACAAGCCAGAAAAGAAGGCGAAAGGAAGAACAAGTTGTGGTTCAGGATGAGCCGCAAATACAGCCTGGTCGTCATCGCGACAACCCTCAAGAAACGCTTAAATATCATAACAGCATGGAACACTGAGAGAAAATGGCAAAAACCGATGCGAAAATAATGTACGACGAGGAAGAAGACATCCTCACCCTCACCAAACGCCGGAAGACCAAGGCCTCACTCGACATCGGAGATTTCATCATAGACGTAGACGCCAAAAACCACATCACAGGCCTGGAGATCCTGAACGCATCGGAAAACCTGAAGATACCAGGTGAAGGACTCAAAACGGTGCAGCAAGCGACGATGACCGTCACGTACAAGCCCCGGCACGCCACCATCACACTCATCATGCACATCGCAGGCAAGGAGAAAGACATCACGATACCTCTCGCAGCGGAACTGGGACGCGGAACAGTCACGACGGAAAACACCCGCTTCGCAGCCGCCCGCACCTGAATCCCTCACAAACTTTTTAAATGACAGGATCCTAGGAAGAGGCATGACACGCCTCGCCCTCTACGGACTGCTCCTCATACTAGCCATAGGACTGGCAGGAGCCCTCGACGCCACCAAGCACGACGCGAGGGAATACAACAACATCCTCACCATCGAAGGAGGAGACGCCATCACCATAACCACTGAAGAAGACACCGACGAAGCGGTCATCCACGTCGACGGCGAAGAAGCCACGCGAAAAGACAAGCTGACAACAGGCACGCCGAACACCATAGAAGCAGGACCAGGAACACACAACGTGACGGTCAGATACCTCAAGACGTACGAGTACGAGTGGGACCGGCCGGACATCACGAAGAACGACCAGCCACTAGAACTGGAATACGTCGAGCACGACGAGGACGACAAACGACTCCAATTCAACCTCCACAAGGCGAGGCCTATCCACCCAAACCAGCTCGACACCCTGGAGGAGAGCCGGTACGAGGAACTCGAGACCTACGAAGCCACGCTGAACGGGCACAAAGAACTGGAATGCTACCCGAAAGTCACCACGAGCAAAGCCGGCATCTACTTCTCATGCCGCACGAGCGAGTATCCAAAGACGCTCGAACTCGAAGTCACAGTCGGCGTGGAAGAACAAGCGACCGTGACGATAGAAGACACCACCACAGAAGAGGAGACACGGGAAGAACAGAACACGCCAGCGACGCCACCCACACCCCCGCAACCGCCCAAACAACAAGAAGAGAACACGACAATACTAGACGACATAGAACTACAAGACACCTACGGAGGAACAGAAGCAGGCATCCCCGTACCGGCATTCTTCGGAATACTCGGAATAACGATACTCACACTCCTGTACATCGTCAGCCACCACAACCACCACAGCAAGCAATCAGGGACGCACCACAAGGTGAAAAGGAAGAAGTAAAAAAAATATTTTTTTAGGCGTCCTTCAAGCCATCCTCAGCGATGACGAACACGCACTCAGCATCAGCCAGGTTCGGAGCATCCACCAGCTTGGCCACCCGCGTACCCTTCTTGCCACGACGCAAATAAATCCTGAACGTCGAGTTATGACCGACGATGTGACCACCGATAGCCTCAGTCGGGTCACCGAAGAACTGGTCAGGCTTCGCCATCACCTGGTTCGTCACGTTCACGCAGATGTTATGCATGTCAGCCAGCTTGGCGAGGACGCGCATGTGCTTGTTCAACTTCTGCTGACGCTCCGCCAAAGTGCCGCGGCCGACGAACTCAGCCCTGAAATGAGCAGTCAAGCTATCCACCACGACGACACGCACCTTCAAGCCCTGCTTCACCAACTCCTCGACCTTCTCAGCCAAGAGCATCTGATGATCGGAATTGAACGCCCGAGCCACCTTGACGTTCTGCAACACCTTCTCAGGGTCGAGGCCAGCACCACGGGCGAACTGAGCGATACGCTCAGGACGGAACGTGTTCTCAGTATCGATGTAGACGGCGACGGCATCAGGCTCCTCGACCTGGCAGTTCACCGCCAAAGCGTGAGCCACCTGGGTCTTCCCAGAACCATAAGCGCCGAAATTCTCCGTGATAGCCCCCGTCTCGAAACCACCACCGAGCATGTCATTGAACGCCTGGCTGCCGACAGGAATCTTCTTCACCCCATCACGCTTGCGGAGGAGGTCGACGCCGGACTGGAACCCCATGTCCAAAGCATCCCTGGCGGCGCGGATAATCTTACGACCAACAGGCTCCGAAACACCCGCGGCGTCGACGAGCTCGCCAGGCGTGGCGACGGCGATGCTCATCACATCCTCATAGCCGCTGGCAGCCAGCTTTTCAGCCGTAGCGGCGCCAACACCAGGCAAGTCAGTCACCTGAGGCGCGGCGGACACCGGCCGAGGGGCAGGCTGCTCCTGCTGGTCCTCTTCCGCTCCTTCAAACTCTTCTTCAGATTGCAATTCTTCATCAGCCATGATAAGCACCTTATGCGTCTTCAGACTCGATACTGTCATCAGTCAAGGCGAGGAACTCATACGCCTTCTGCAACACCAGGACCGCCCGGGGCAAGTCGCCCTTGCGAAGCGTGCTGGTCTGACGCCAGTTACCCTCCTTGTCCATGTAGCTGCGCTCGAACGAGACCGTCTGGAACTCGACGACCTCGCCCTTGTCGTTCTTCGTCTCATTAGACCAGATGGTCGCAGAAACAGGGCCAGACTTGAACTTCTTGTCAGGCCGCTTCTTATCCATAACCTCATCAAGGCTCGGAGCCTTGGGCTTCGCATCCATGTCACAACACCTCCGTTGCTTGTCGCGTCTTGTTTCAAACGACCCCAGAGAGCTTATGAAGGCTCAAAAAGGCCGGGAGGCCGGTCCTTCAAGACCGGATAAAGAAGAGTAGGAAGAGCCGGTTTAAATAAGTTGGGAGCGCACCTGACCAGTGGGTAAAAAAAGAAGAAAAAAGCGAGGCGAGGAGGCCAGCAAGCGGTGGGAGCCGCACAAAAGCCGGCCTCGCAAAGCCTCAAAAAGGTTTTCGGGTTTCACAAAGCTCTCCGGAGAGAACCCTCCACAAAGGAGCATGATCATTCCCTCGACCTCCGCAGCCAGACGACGAGGACAACATTGGTGATGACGACGACAACCATAAGGGCGACGAGCAAGGAGTTGCTATCAGAAGAGGAAGACGTATCAGACGAGACCTGACCGGTAGGGCCGCCGCGCACGTCGAGCCGGTCCATCTTCACCACGACGGGGAAGGACTCCTCCACAGACCCCTTTCCGGCAGCGACATCCACCTGAAGGTCGTACTCACCAACGACGAGATCCGAAGTATCCCAGAAACCCCTTAAAGTGGCGCGGCCGAAAGGAGCGACGTCCTCGGAAGGCGTCTTGAAAGACTGGACGATACGGCCGTCGGAGAGGACGAACACCTCAGCGTAGACATCCTCTACCGGACGGTTCCAACGATTATACAAGGAGATGTCAAGCGGTGAGATGTCACCCAAGGAGAACTCATCAGAAGAGACCTCCTCGACGACCACCTCAGCGGCTCCGACGGAGAACTGGCGCCGGAGAACCTTGGTCTCATCGCCGTAATGGACGACCACCTCAGCGGTGTAAAGGCCTGGACGCTTGTCGCCCGACCACGACGTCTCGATCTTACCGGACTCACCAGGGGCGAAGACGGACTCGCCGGTGTGCCATATCTCGAGGACGTCATTCATCGGGTTGAGCACAGTGACGTCAGCCCAGACAGGCACTGTCTCGCCGCCGGTGTTGAGCACGCTGACGGTGAACGGGACGGACTCGTCCTGAGACGCCTGGCCGACGCTGAGACGCGCCTGGGCGTGCTGTCCGCGGCGAGGGACACGGACGACGACGCCGGCGGCGAGGGATAGACGCGAGCTCACCGTCCCCTCCCCCTCGAGGAGCTGCTCCTCGAGCACGACCGAAAGATGGTGCTCGCCAGGCTCGAGACCCTCCGGTAGGTCGAGGGTGAACGGCACCTCCACGCGATCGTCACCAGGCGTGACGTGGACCGGGTCACCGTCATAAGAGGCGTGCTCGGCCAACTCACCCTTGAACGAGACGCTGAAATACTTGTCCTCAGACCGCTCGTTGACGATGTCCACCGAGAGCGACTGCGGCGAGACTTCGAAGTCCGCGAGCTGACGCGAAGGAGCGACGCCCCACGCAGAGGCGAACGGCAAGGCGAACAAGAGGCAGAGGAAGCCCAAGAGCAAGGTTCTGGAAGTCACCTCGCGTCACCCCACTCGAACGTCATCACGGCGTTCTTGCTACCCGCAGGCTCGCTGCCGGGGACCTCGACTGCGAGGTCTACGGCGGCCTCGTCAGACGAGTCGGAGTAGTTGAGACTGCCCAACACGGTGGCGTTGGACGACATGACAGAGACGTTACGCCACGACGTCCACGACGAGGTCCAGTCGAAGCTGTCAGGCTCTGACGACGAACGGTTCACCTTGAAACGATAATACGACGTGCCGAGAAGGACCGTATCCCACAAGTCAGTGGACGAGACATTCGTCAGGTTGGCCTTCACATTACCATCATTCCGGAACAGGAATGGCTGCGGCGAGCCGTCGGACGTGTCATCGACGTCGCCGGGGTCGAGACTCGGAAAGTCGATGGAGTCGTTGACCAACACGACGTTGAGGTAATCCTCGATGGAGAAGTTACGCTGCTCAGAGTAGTCGGAGCAGTTCCACTCGTCGCACGCCCGGACACGCCAATAGTACGGGTTCCCCTCGCACTCGAAATCAGTATTGAGCTCCGTGTCGGCCGTGTGGTCCTCGGAAGAGATGTCGCTCCGGCCATAATCAGCGCAGTGCGGGTTGGTGACGTTGAGTGTGAAGTTCACCGGGTCACCCTCAGGGTCGGAGGAAGACCAGTTGAAGAACACGTTACGATCATGCAAGGTATCAGCCCCATCCTCCGGGAAGCCGAGGACGGGGACGGACGGGGGCTGGTTGGGGTAAGAGTTGGAAGAGGTATCGGTAGAGACGCAATTATTATCAGGGTCACAGAACGTGATGTTGACAGGCTCGGACGTGAACGGCTCGCCAGAACAAGTATAAGTGACATTGAACACGTCAGCCGTAGAAGTGTTGGACAAGTAAGAACAATCACCAGAAGAAACCGACGTGTTATAGACGGAGTTGCCGTTCAAGAAGACACCGGCAGTGACATCGAAAGCATGGCTGTTAAGACGATCAGTGAAAGAGTTCTGAAAAGCGATGGAAAGAGACGGAGGAATGATAGATACGTTCCAACGAGAAGACTCGTTATACACAGAATTGTCAGAAACCAAACGAGCAAAACCGAAGAACTCCCACGACGAGTTTATGTCACCAGTCGCGTTAACCCAGAAAGAAACATCCCGAGACTCACCAGCAACCATAGACGACAAAGTATAAGGATTAGAAGACTTATTAGTATAGAAAGGAGTCGCACTGGAATTAATAGGAATAACACCCTTAGAAGCCGAAGCGTTCTCAGGAGTACCGAAAGAAACCAAAGAACCCTGACTAGCCACCATGTGATAAGACTGGTTAACCCAACCAGCGGAGCGCAGCGTCGAGGACACCCTAATCTCATCCAAGCCACCGTCGAACGAGTGCTGAGAAGGCGTTGAGTCGCCGAAGCGGACGAGGTCCGTGTTCGCGTCAATGCCGTTCCAAGCCTTCGTGTTCGAAGCCACCAGCTCTCCAGCCTCATAGACAGATATCACGTCGTTGGCGTTGTCGATGGTCACGGTCAGGAAGTGCCAGTCATTATCGTTCAACAGACCGGAAGGCCCAGCAACCCAATGCTGAACAGAACCATCATACGTCAAGACAGACAAAGTGTCAGTATTGCCAGCACCAACATCAGCAGGAGTACCGACTGAGTCGTCACGCCACACCACAAACGGTTCGTCAGTGCTATGCGCTCCTTTCGACAAGACAGCACCATCACTTGACAAATCATCAAACCGCGCCCAAAACGAGAACGTCACGTCAGCGTGATGCACCGCAGTGACATCAGCCGTGTCGACATAATCATCAGCACCATCAAAGTCCAGAGCACTACCGACAGGCCCCAAAACCACATCACCAGACGTCATAGAACCACCAGAAGAGCCATCATTACCGTAAGACGTCGAATCAACCATCTGAGGAGCCGTACCAGAAGGGTCCTCGTCCAAGTGGTGCACCATGCGATAATCAGAACCCCACACTCCGGAAGCGTTCTCGCCACCACCCACAGAAGTAGTATTGTCATAATACAAGCAAACATCAGCCCCTGAAGAGGGGAGCTCGGGGAGGCGCACCCACACCTGAGCTGTAGAAGCGTCGTACGAGTCGAACTCGAACGGCAACTCGGAAGCCCCTGAGGAGCCACAGGAACCATTGACGAAACGCAAGTCGGAAAAATCAGCACTCATATCAGGTTCTTTAGAGACGTTGAGATAAACAGGAAAACCAGACAAGGTCGAAGAAGCAACACTACCTACAGAAACATTCATACGCTTAGCAAAAGAGTCGTTCCACCAACTGACAGGATCCAAAGCGACATCCACGTCGCCGCAATCAGCGTTCAAGCAAGAGACGTTGAGACGGTACTCCCTGAAAGAACCCTGAGAATGATTGATACTGCTCG
>CAZKVR010000010.1:10376-31390 GCA_964556395.1 uncultured Methanosarcinales archaeon | reverse complement strand
GGCAGCAAGCGTTGATAACCCCCGGCAACCCGGCGGAGGAGCCCAGCAAGAAGGACTTCGCCAGCCAGGACAGCATCGGCTCCTTCAACGGCTTCGGAGCCAGGCTCGAGAAGCCGCACCTCGTCCTCAGGGACTACAGCGTGGAGTGGGAGCAACAAGCCCAACAAGCCCAGCCAGTCCTCAAGGAAGGCCTGAAGCGCATCAAGGAAGGCGTCCAGAAGCTGAAAGAGCAGGTTGACGAGAAGAAACGCGAAGACGGCGAGAAATAGACTGGCCAGGCGTACGCGCAACACTTTTAAATCTCATCCTCATCCGCCCATAGATGGTTCTCTTCCCGCACGAGACGGTCCGTCCGAGCCAGCAAGCCCTCATCGACAATGTGAACCGGGCCGTCAAGAAAGGCACAGACCTCCTCATACACGCCCCGACGGGACTGGGCAAGACCGCCGCGGCGCTCGCGCCGGCGCTCACCCAAGCCCTCGACCAGGACAAGACAGTCTTCTTCCTCACCTCACGCCATACGCAGCACGAGATAGCCCTGAAGACGCTGAAAGACATCAGGGACCGGCACGGCACCTCGTTCCAGGCGGTCGACGTGATAGGGAAGAAGTGGATGTGCCTCCAACCAGGCGTAGAACGGCTGCCGTCGCAGGAATTCACAGAGTTCTGCAGAGCCATGAGAGAGGACGGCAAGTGCGAGTACTACGACAACCTCAAGAAAGGAGAGCAGGTGAAAGCCAAAGGGAAGCTGGCGTTGCAAGAGCTCAAGCAGCGCAGCCCCGTCAGGACCAAAGAGATCATCAAGGCCGGAGAATCCTACGGCGTGTGCCCGTACTACACCTCCTTAGAACTGGCGAAGGAAGCCAAGGTGATCATCGGTGACTACTACTACGTCTTCCACCCCACCATCAGAGAACAATTCTTCACCAGGAGTGAGAACGAACTGGAAGACGCGGTAATCATCGTCGACGAAGCCCACAACCTGCCGGACCGGATCAAGAACCTGGCGTCGAGCAGGCTGAGCAGCGTCGTCCTCGAGAAAGCAGTCAAGGAAGCGCGGAAGCACGAACACGCCGAAGTCGCGAACAAGCTGGAAAAACTGCTCGACATCCTCCGCGGCTACGGCGAAGAGGCGAAACAAGAGCAAGGACGGGAGATCCACGTCAAGCGGGAGCGTTTCGAGCACGACGCCGCCAGGCTGGGAGAGTACGACGCCATGGTGGAAGAGCTCCAAGGCATCGGAGACGCCATCAGAGAGGAGTCGCAAGTCTCATTCATCGGAGCAGTCGCAGGGTTCCTCGAAGCATGGCAAGGCAAGGACGACGGCTTCACAAGGATAGCCTCGGTCAGGCCTGGCAAGCAGCGCGGAGAAGTCACGACCCTCTCCTATAGGTGCCTCGACCCGTCACTCGTGTCGCAACCGGTCATCAGGCAGGCGCACAGCACCATCCTAATGAGCGGCACGCTCACGCCGACGAGCATGTACGAAGCGTTATTGGGATTCGACGACGCGGACCAGGCGACGTTCCCAAGCCCGTTCCCGGAGAAGAACAGACTAGGACTCATCATCCCGAAGACGAGCACGAAATACGCCACGAGAGGGGAGGAGCAGTACAAGGCGATGGCAGACATCATCGCCAAGTCAACCAACGCCATCCCGGGCAACTCTGCAGTGTTCTTCCCCAGCTACTACCTGTTGCAAGAGGTTGCGAAACACGTCCAGACACAGACGGACAAGACGGTGTTCACAGAACAACGCGAGATGACGACGCAGGACAAGCAGGAATTCCTCGACAACTTCAGACGGTACAAGGACTCAGGGGCAGTGCTCCTAGGAGTCATCACGGGCAACTTCGGAGAAGGAATCGACCTGCCGGGCGACGAGCTCAAAGGAGTCATCATCGTAGGACTGCCGCTCCAACGGCCAGACCTCGAGACCAAGGCGCTGATAGACTACTACGACGAGAAGTTCAAGAAAGGATGGGACTACGGGTACGTGTTCCCAGCGTTCAACAAGACCATGCAATCAGCCGGCAGGTGCATCCGCTCTGAAACCGACCGCGGCGTCATCATATTCCTCGACGAACGCTACGCCTGGCCGCGGTACAAGCGGTGCTTCCCGGCGGACTGGGATGTGAAGATATCATTGCGGTACGAGAACCTCATCGAAAACTTTTTTAAACAGTAATGCCTTCTCAAACCCCAACCAGAGATAAAAAACGAGAAAAAAGCCCACAAAGAACGACTTTTTCTCGACGAAGAGCCGGCCGAGACGAACGCGGCCGGACAGAGGCACAAGAAAATGAAGATACCAACCAGAGATAACAAGAAATTGGACCAGGTCCTCAAAGCGGTGAACGAGCACGAAGAGCTCAACGCGACGTGGGAAGCCTGCAACGTCATGGCCGTGAAGAGACTCGGCATGTCAGACCACGGGCAGACGCACGTCGCCATCGTCGCCAACCTAGCGGTGAAGATGCTCAGGAACCTCACCCACGCCGGCGTGACGCCGAGCATCGTGGAGGACTGGGAATTCTCAGAAGAGGACGCGGAAGTCGTCGTCTTCCTAGCAGCGATCATGCACGACCTCGGCAACAGCGTCCACCGAGACCTGCACGACGACATCGGCATGGTCCTCGCGAACCAGTACCTGCCGGACGTCCTGGAAGAAGCATACCCTGACAAGCGACAACGACAGGTCCTCATCACCGAGACGCTCCATGCCATGGTCGCCCACGACACGGACGTGGAAGTCCACACGGTAGAAGCAGGCGTAGTCCGCGTGGCGGACGGGCTTGACATGAAGAAAGGACGCGCTCGCATAGGGTTCGAGACCGGCAAGAAAGACATCCACAGCATCAGCGCCATGGCCATCGAAGACGTACGCGTACTGAAACCCTCGGACGAGAAGCCCATCAGGATCGAGATCATCATGGACGACGCGGCCGGCGTGTTCCAAGTCGACTACCTGCTCAAGAAGAAGATCAAAGGGTCAGGCATCGAACGACACGTCGAAGTCACCGCCAAGGTGAGCAAGGAGAAAGGCGAAGAACACCCCATCGAGACGTACAGGATAGGCTAGGGACGGCCCTGCAATTCAGGCAACGTATCCAGAACGTTATAGATTGCTGTACGGATGTGCTCCTTCTCCACAGGCTTCCGACCCTTGCCATACATCGGGATGGAGGCGATTCCGGGTACGCCACCATCGAACAACCCGTCAGCGTACTCATAGAACTCTTGCAGCCAGTCCGAAGCGTAACGGCTGTTGACAAGAAGCTGGTATGGGATGTTGAGCTCGTGGTCATCAAGGACTCGGTCTCCGGTGCGCTGCCGCTTCAGCTTCTTATACTCCTCCTCAGTCCAATCAGCAGGGGCGTGGACCGTGAAGACGAGCGACGGCGGGTGCCGGAGAGCAGTAGCGTTCCCGGGAATCCTGAGGTACTCATCAACAGAAATGCCCTCGGGCAAGCGCTCCGCATCCTCAATCTGATACGTGGCGGACTCCTCACTACGGCTGCGGACGATGATGCGCCCGGCCTTTCTCAAGGCCTGACGGAACCTGAAGAACTCGTGGTAGCGGTCGTCTCCGTAGGAGAAAGCCTGGGCGAACGGGTCGTGGGACGCCCAGAACCTGCTCATGTTCATGTCCACCATGCGTACGAGACTCCGCTTGGAAGGCTCCTCCAACACCCAGACGTCAGCGGACTCCGGGTCGATGTAAGTGGAGACGTCGTTCTGGACGCACGAGGCGCGCGGAAGCTGAAGGGCTCTCTTGTAAAACACTCCCAATTCATCCTCAGAACCCTCTCGGCCAGCCTTGACGGCTAGCTCGTACTCCTTCAAGGATCGGAAACCCCGGTTGATATGGTTGAACGCGCCAGCATGGAACAACGCATCGAGCTCGCCCCCACGGAGGTCGCGGACCCTCAACCCCTTAGCCTCGAAATATCCGATGATGTCGCCCACCTGGGTTGAGGTGCCACTCATGTCAGGACCAGAAACGACGATGTCAAGAGATTTTTTCGACGACATGATACGCGGGACTCGGCAACAGTATAAAACGATTCCTATACTCAACCAGAAGGGTGACAGAAAACTATAAAAAACCACCCTGTAGTCATGAGGGACAGGTGAACTGAGACAATGAACATCATCCTCATCGGACCACAAGGCAGCGGGAAAGGGACACAGGCAGACAACATCGTGGACGAGTACGGCATGAAGCACTTCTCCACCGGCGACGCGCTCAGGGCTGAGAAGAAGTCCGGCTCGGAGCTCGGCAACAAGGTAGCCGCCATCATGGAGCGCGGAGACCTCGTGCCAGACGACATCGTCAACGAGATCGTCAAGAAATCCGTGGAGAGATACGGCGAGCAAGGCCTCATCTTCGACGGCTACCCGCGCAAGCGTAGCCAGGCCGAATACCTCAAATCCATAGCGGACGTCGACGCGGTGGTCGACATCAACATCAGCGACGAGGAAGCCGTGAGGAGGATCAGCAGCCGGTACGTCTGCCCGGAGTGCGGCAAGTGCTACAACACCATATTCCTACCGCCAAGAGAAGAGGGCAAGTGCGACGCCGACGGGGCGGAGCTCATCCAACGGGCGGACGACAAGCCCGACGCGGTGCGGGAACGCCTCAAGACGTATCACGAGCAGACCGAACCCATCGTCGCGTACTATGAAGAGGAAGGAGTGCCCGTCCACCGCATCGACGGCGAGCAACCAATCCCGGACGTTTTCAAGGATATCAAGCGAGCATTGGAATAAAAAAAAAGAAGAAGCCCCGGCGTGACCGGGCCGGGGGCCGGTGGTGTGTGTGTTGTCGGTTCACGCGTCATCGGGAACCAGATAAGGCGTCCTGAAAGAGTCATACTCCTCGGGCGTGATGAGACCTGCCCAGAGCAATTCGTCAAGGGACCGCAACCACTCGTCGCGTCGCTCGTCAGGAAGCGTTATCATAACCACAATAAAGAAGAAGCATTTATTTAAATGTCCTGCAATGTTTCTCCATATCTGCATTCCATAACCTATTTAAGGGACCGGGAGTTGTCACTGCCGTATGCTCACGCTCGTATTCAGCCCGCAATGGTTCTACGGCTATGACATCATCTTCGAGTTGTTAGGTATCCTCGTCACAGGACTGATAGGCCTGTACAGCCTCAAGCTCTACCGGTTCAGCAAGGAGCGCACGTACAAGTACTTCGGACTCTCATTCCTCGCGTTCGCAGTCTCCTTCGCAGCCAAAATCGCGACCAACTTCGTGCTCTACTACAAGCACACGGTCAAGACCACGTTGCAAGAGGTCATCATCACCCACAACCTCTTACAGAAAAGCAACCTACTCCTCCAAGCAGGGTACGACGTCCACCGGTTCCTCCTCCTGCTGGGACTATTGGGCATCTACTGGATCGTGAGCAAGTCTATAGAGAACGAGCACCGATGGCTGCTCCTCTACCTCCTCTTCGTCGTATCGCTGTTCAGCTTCAGCACCTACTACGTGTTCCACCTCACCGCCGCGTTCCTGCTGCTATTCATCACCAGGCACCTCTACAAGGTCGCCATGAGGAGGAAGGCTCCGAAGACGGCGAAGCTCAACTTCCTCGCCTTCACGCTCCTCCTGCTCAGCCAGCTCGTGTTCGTATTCGTACGGATCAACAAAGCCATCTACGTAGTGGCCGAATTCGTCCAACTGGCAGGCTTCGTCGTCTTCCTGTTCAGCATCCTCCGATTGGTGTTCCGCAATGGCAAAAAGAAGGACCAGAATTGATATCATCTCAGACATCCTCCAGGCCATCCGGAAGAAGAACGGCCGGATCAAGCCAACACACCTATTATACAAGGCCAACCTGAGCTACCAGCTATTGAACGAGTACCTCGAAGAGCTCAAAGGGAAAGGACTGGTGGAAGAGGAAGAAGTCGGCAAGAAGAAGACGAAGAAGGAAATCCTGCTCACCGAGAAAGGTTATGAGTTCCTGGAGCAGTACGAGCGGATGAAAGCGTTCCAGGAAAGCTTCGGACTCTAAGACTTAACCAAGTAGTCAACCACGACGGTGGCGTACGACCCCTTCGGCAACGAGAACGACACGACGCACTTCTTACGCCCAGGGTTCAACTCATCTTCTTCCAAGTCACCTATGACGAGGTCTCCGACGCGGATGACCGCCTGCCGCTCGGAGCCCTCGCACGTCGCGTCGGGCAACTCCTTGATGACGAAACTACGCTTGGAGAGACCATCAGCTTCCAACAAGGGGTCGTACACGTCATCCTCGGTGTCGAAACCGACGAGGGGCAAGGAAACACGTTCCAACTCCTCCAAAGACCTTTCCTTGACGAGTTCTCGCAGCCTCTTGTTGAACAGGAGCGACTGGTAGGCGTGGACGTACATCATCAGCTGCTTGCGAGGAAGCTGTCGCAACGCGCTGACGTGATCGCCAGGGCTCCGCTCAAGGAAGTCGAAGACGCGACGGTCGTCAGTGAGGACGCACGCCTCGGCGAAGTCACGCCGGAGTATCACGCGGCCGACGTCGGCGTTGTTACGGCCGAAGCGCTGCTCGCCGAAAAGGTTGGGCACCAGCTCCCTCTTCACAGGCCTCTCCTCAAGGTCACGGACGGTGATGCGGAAGAAGTTACCATCCAAGTCACCCAGAGAGACAGGCTCTTCCGTCCGGCCGACCGCCTCCAACGAGACGTTATCGACAGACACCTTTTCAAGGTACTTGGCGGAGCCGCCGCGGACGGACATGAACTGTGAGGTGACGGCGCGGCGGTCCTTGGAACCGGCGTAACCGACAGCCTTGCGAGGCTTGCGGAAAGCCCTGGCGAGCTGAGCAGCGACGTCCTCAGAATTGCGGTCACGCTTGGTCACCTTGAGGACGAGGAACAGGCCCCCACCACTCCACTCACGGGACGGCAACTCCTCCACGACGAAATCCTCGGGGACCGACTTGAGCCTCATGGCAGAGAAGGAAACAAGGAAGGGTTTTATGCGTTGCGGTGGCCGTGGACGCGCTCGTACAAGTCGTCGATGAGGCCGCGGTACTTCTCGACGATGGCGTCACGCTTCAATTTCAACGTCCGCGTCAACTCCTCCCCCACCTCGAAAGGCTTCTCAAGGAAGTGCCAACGGCGCACCAGCTCGTGAGGCCTGAAGCCATTGCCATGGTTCACATAGGCCTTCAGCTCGCGCGAGAACAGCTTCTCAACAGCAGGGTTGGAAGCCAAGGAAGCATCGTCGCCATCCTTGAAAGCGACGCCATGAGACCTGCAATACTCCTTCACGCGATCATAATCAGGCACGAGGAGGACGCCCGGTGCCTTCCACTCATCGCTGCCGGTGACGAAGGCCTGCCGGACGTACGGGCTCTTCAGCAAAGCATCCTCTATCCTGTTGGGGTTGACGTTCTCGCCGTTCTGCAACGGTATGATCTCCTTCTGACGAGCGGTGACCGACAAGCGTCCGTGCTCGTCGAGGCTGCCGAGGTCTCCGGTGTCCAGCCAGCGCTTCCCACCATCGTATGAGAAGGCCTTCTCCGTGGCCTCCAGGTTCTTGTGATAGCCTTTCATCACGTTCGGGCCCGACACGTAGATCAACCCCTGCTCGCCAGGCCCGAGCGGCTCGCCAGACTCGGGGTCGCGCACCTCGACCTCGACGTCCTTCAAAGGAGGGCCGGCGGTGCCGACGGCGAAACTGCCCGGCCGCCGACCCGTCACGACAGGGCTCGTCTCGGTCAAGCCATACCCCTCCAACACCTCGATGCCGACGCGCCTGAAGAACTCGTCGACGTCAAGGGAGAGCCGGCTGCCGCCGGAGATGGCGTAGCGGAACCGGCCGCCCAAAGCCTCGTGGAGCTCCTTGCCCATACGCTTGTACACCATACCAGGAGCGAGCTTGAACGCCAGCCTAGCGAAGGAAGACCCGTCGAGCTTCTTCTGCAGCTTGTCATGGGCGGAGTCGTAGACGCGCCTCCAGATGCGAGGCACGGACGCCATGATCGTGGGCTGCTGCTCCTTCAAGTCGGTGAAGATGTCACGCTGGGTCGTGTAGAACGTCCCGGCGCCGGACGCCAAGGCGACGTACTTCGCCATGCGCTCGAACGCGTGCCACGCCGGGAGTATCGAGAGGAACTTGTCATTCTCATCCAAGTCCATGAAATCGAGGCACGCCACACAATTGCTCATGAAGTTGCCGTGGGAGAGCTCGACGCCCTTGGGAGCGCCTGTGGTTCCGGACGTGTAGATGATGGACGCGGTGTCGCCAGGCGACACTTCGGGGAGCGGTTGGCTAGAACCGGTTCTCAAGCTCTCGAACGACTCCTCAGAGAAGGGGATGACGTCCACGCCCAAACCCTCTACGAGCCCTGGCTTCTCAGCCACGACGGACCGGGCGCCGCTGTGCTCGAGGATGACCTCGAGCTCCTTACGAGGAGTCCCGGTAGGCAAGGGGACGTCGACGAGTCCGGCGTTGGAAAGCCCTAACGAGACGGGCAGCCACCCGACGGGGTTGTCGGCGACGACGGCGACGCGGTCGCCAGGCGTATAGCCCATAGCGAGGAACGAACCGCTGAACGACACGACGTCACGGTAGAGCTCAGGATACGTCCAGCCACCATGCTTGCTCGACAAGGCGACACCATCCTTACCCTCAAGGGATGCGACGAGGTCCTGCAAGGTCTCCATACGGCGCGGGAAGAAGAAGCGGTTTTTATGTGTTCTGACTCGCGAGGGAAAAGAGAATAACCTTTTTAAAGGAGGCTCGTTTGCCCCTCCCCAAACACCAAGGACCAGTAGCCTAGCCTGGATAGGGCGGCACCGGCCAGTACGACGCCCGTACGCCGACCGTAAGCCTCCTAAGCTGCAGATCGAGGGTTCGAATCCCTCCTGGTCCGTATCTCATCCTCCAAACCTTTATAAAACGCCAGAGCCCTCTGAGAAGCCATGGACAGGAAGCTCGCCGTCGCCCTCTCGTTCATCATAGGCGTCGCCGCCGCAGCCATAATATTCACCAAGGTAGGCCTCGGACAAGCCCTCAACACCATCTGGAACGCGCCGTTGCTGGCGGTGATCGCCTACGCAGCCATCACGTTCGGCATCATGGCACTTCTCGTGTGGCGTTGGCGCGTGATCATCAAGACCCAGGAAAGCCACGTCCCGACGTTCTGGCAGCTCTTCAGATACCACCTCATAGGATACGCCATCAGCTACGTCACACCAGGCGCTAAGATGGGCGGAGAACCAGTCCGGGCGGCGTTGCTGTCAAGGCACAAGGAATCCTTCAAAGAGGCGGGTAGCACAGTCTTCGTCGACAAGTCGGTCGAGCTCACCACGTCAGCGACGTTCTTCGCAGTCGGAGCCGCAGTCCTGCTATTGGCCCACGCCATGCCCACCCAGGCACAAGAGCTCATGATCATCATGGCCGTCGTACTACTCGTCCTGATAGGGTTCTTCTACTACCTCATGTTCACCGGCAAGGACTTCCTCAGCCAGCTGTTCAGCCTCACGATGCTGCACAAGACGAGAGTGGGGAAGAAGTGGGTGAAGCACATCAAGGAGTTCGAACAGCACATCCTCGACTTCTACCGGAAAGACCCGAAACACTTCCTCAGCACAGTCGGTATCTCATCACTCTCATGGGCGCTCATGTTCGTCGAGTACGCCCTCATCATGGTCATCCTAGGCATACCCCAACCCTCAGTACTCGAGCTCTTCCTCGTCATCACGTTCATCGGAGCAGCGTACATCATACCGCTCCCCATGGCCCTAGGAACCCTGGAGGCAGGCCAGGTGTCGGTCTTCAGGATGATAGGACTGCCAGCCGCGGCGGGCGTCGGCGTCGCCGTGGTGACGAGGCTGAAAGACATCGTCCTCACGGTGATAGGGTTCGCGTGCGCGAGCTACTACGGCCTCCACCTAGGGAAGGACCTGAAAACCATACTACCTATCAACGAGAAGAGAAAATGAGCTGGAGCCTGGTACTGGAAGGCTGGCGGATGTACAAGAGGCACCGCCGAGTGAAGAAGCAAGGCTACGCCAGGCAGGGGAAGAACGCGGAAGACGTCTGCAAGAACACCCTGGAAAAGCTCTGGAACGGAGAGTTCATCCAGACATCCCTAGGCAACTACCCGGAGTTCTACAGCCGCGACTTCGGCATGGCGGCGGAGTCGCTGAAGAAATTAGGATACGCGAAGAGAGGGCTCGCTACGGTAAGGTACGCGTTGGAGAAGTACGAGCAGGCAGGCAAGGTGACGACGCACATCTCACCCCGAGGGAAGGCGCTGAACTTCCCAAGCGCGTACTCGCCGGACTCGTTCGCATACCTCCTCATAAGCGTCAAGGTGTTCGGCGGTCGGAAGCTGGCGAAGAAGCACAAGCCATTCCTCCAAGCGGAGACGGACCGGTTCTGCGAACAAGCGCTGGACGAACACGGCAGGATACAACGGAAAAAACACCTCGGCGGGATGCGAGACCACGCGGTGAGGGACGCGTCGTGCTACGACACCGTCATGGCAGGCGTCGTGCAAAGAGAGTGCAAAGCGCTGGGACTGGACTACCGCTTCCCGGACGTCGATTACGACAAAGTCTTGGTGGACGAGTACTGGAACGGCGAGTGGTTCGACGACGACAAGAACTCCAAAACCTTGACGGCGGACGCGAACATCTACCCGTTCTGGCACGGCCTCATCAAGGACGAGCAGAAACTACGGAAAGTCCTCAAGCACATGCAAAGGAAGAAGATGGACCGGCCATTACCGGTAAGGTACGTGGCGATGAAGGAAGAGGAAGGCAAGACTATCTGGCAGAACATCCTCGTGCCGGGCTGGGAAGCGGATTGCGTCTGGCCGATGAGCGGACTGCCCTACATCGACATCACCTCGAACGTCAGCAAGAGGAAAGCGAAGGAATACCACGAACAGTACCGCAGACACCTCGAACACTACGGCACGCTCATCGAAGTCCTCGACAAGAAAGGAAAACCTTACAAGAGCAAGTTCTACTCCGCCGACGAAGGCATGATCTGGAGCGCGCACTGGCTCCGACAAGCGACTATCCTTTGAGCTCCTTCAAGCGCTGCATGACAACCTTGCCATCAGCCTTGCCGCCGAGCCGCTTCATAGCCGCACCCATCAACGCACCTACGGGCGCGTCAGGGTCCTCCTCAAGCACCTGCTTGACCACGGAGTCGACCTCAGCCGTGTCGACAGGCCTGTACTGGCCGTAATCCACCTCCTCACCCTTGGCGAGCTGGGCGACTATGTCAGGAACGGAATCCTTACTCACGACACCCGCATCGACCTTGGCCAAGACCTCGTCGGCGTAGAGCGACATGTCGACGTCGACACCAAACTTCTTTTTCACGAGAGCAGGCGTGGAGTAGAACAGGTCGACTATGAAAGCGGGCTTGACGTTCCCATACTTCTCGCTGAGGCCCTTGAGGTCGACGCCATCCTTGAGCAAGCGACGAGCCACCTCATCCGAAAGTCCGAACTCGCCCTTGAGGTCGTCCACCTGGTCCGACAAGAGCTCAGGAGTCTCGACCCCGGACATGTCGATAAGGACCGGCTTGACATCAGTCTCCGGATACATGCGGGCGGCGCCAGGCATAGGTCTCAAATAAGCGGTAGAACCATCCGGCTTGGCATTACGCACCTCGCTACGAAGTGAGAAGTCGGACGCCCTCAATAAAGCGTTGGAAATAGCCAACTCCGCAACCCTCTTTTCAGCAGCTATGATAATAAAGGCGTCTTCAGAAGGATCAGCTCCTAACTCTTTGAAAACAGCATCCTTCTCTTCTTGAGTGATACCATATTTCGGCAGTTCATCAGAGTGGAACAAACCCTTAACTCCCATAACCTTGGCATGATCTGACAGTTCAGAGCCAAACCTCCTGCCCGGCTGCACCTCCAGACCGAGTAAGCCACCGAACTTCTCGAGTTTAGCTCCAAGAACAACCCCATCCTCTTTATCCAAAGCCACACGGATGACTTTCGAAGAAGAGCTTTTCAAGGATTTCAATTCTTCAAAGGACACACCTCCTTTTGGACCCTTGACGGAGGCGTTCCGTGCTTTCAACTCGTCAAAAATCATGAGCATGTTCTTCTGCCGCAACGCCTCGTAGCGCACGAGGGCTTCCATGGTCTTGAGGTCCTGAGCACCCTTTATCTCAACGCGGACGCCGTCGGCGATGGAGACGTTGACGTCCTGCCTGATCGTCCCGAGGCCGCGCTTCACGTTCGGCAACGACCGCATCACCATACCGATGTGCTCTGCAGCCTCGCGGACCTGCGACGGCGACTTCAAGTCAGGAGCGGTGGCGACTTCCAACAAGGGGATGCCGAGTCTTGAGAGGTTGAACACCTCACCACCTTCTACAGACTTGACTTTCTTGCACGCGTCCTCCTCGAGGCAGAGGGTCTCGACGCCGACCCGCAATCCGGACTCGAGCTCGAACGAGCCGCCCACGGCGATGAGGCCGGTACGCTGGAAGCCGGACGTGTTAGAACCGTCAACCACGGTCTTGCGCATGAACCGCGCCTGGTCGACGGGCGACATGGAGAACACGGAGGCGACCTGCAACGCTGCGTAGAGGGCTTCGGGGTTGACCGGTCCGGGTGGCTCCTCATCAAGTTCCACGAGGCACGTCGTGTCATGATAACCCTGATAGAGGTAGTATTTGCCCTTGCGCATCTCCGCCAAGGCTGCGGCGTCGATCGTGCCGGATTCGCCCGCGGATGCGCGGATGTATCGCCTGACGGTGAAGTCAGGCTCATCATCGCGTATCTCGGTGGGGCAGTGGCAGAAGAGTTTGCGCCCTTCGAGCTGCTGGTGGATCTCGAGGCCTGACTTCAAGCCCAGTCTTTTGACGTCATCGTCGGACAGTTCTTTCTTGAGATTCGGAGAGTCCATGAGTATCACAGGTAGAGGTTGGAGCCGTCGCCTCGGAGCTCTCCAACGACGTCCTCGAGGAACTCCTTCTTCGCGTCGCGGCCCGTGCTGAGGAGCCAGGCGAGCTTGACGTACGCGGTCTCGACCGGCATGACCGAGCCGTGGCCTATGACGCCTGATGCCTGCAACGCGCGGCCGGGGCTGTACACGTCCATGTGAACCCTCCCATAGACGGTCTGGGTGGCCATGACGACAGGCATCTTCTCAGCCAAGCCCTCGAGAGTCTTGAGTATGGCGCCGTGCTGCTCGTCCACCTCGGCGGTGACGGGGAAGTGGCCGAGGCCGGACCCAGCCAATACGAGGCCTTCGAAACCCTCGAAGCATGACAATTCCTGAGGGCTCATCTGCGGGTGCGAGTAGACCAATCCTATCTTGAGGTCTTCCTTGAGCAACACCACCTCTGCAGGGACGTCGCCGTTCCTAGGGGGGAGGTCAGCCTTGAGGGTTATCTTGCGGTCGGGGTAGGAGACCTCCGCCCACGGCTCTGCGTTGATCGGCCTGAACGCGTCCCTGCGCGAGGAGTGCATCTTGCGGACCTGTGTTCCCGGCAGTACGGCGCACGACTCGTCAGACGTGGAGGAGTGCATGCACACGCCGACTCCCTTGAAGTCCTGGGATGCCAGGAAGGAGGCGGCGCACGCAAGGTTGACACCCGCATCGGAACTACCCCTGTCAGAGGATCGCTGGGCGCCGACGACGAGGACTGCGACGGGGAGGTCTTTGAGGAGGAACGACAATGCGGCTGAGAGGTAGTGCAGGAAGTCGGTGCCGGAGGTGACGATGAAACGCCGCTCGCCTTTCTGCGCGCGCTCGTGAACCGCCTTGGCAAGCTTGTTGAAGTGCTTGAAACGGAAGTCGTCTGACTGCATGTTGCCGACGAGTTCGGACTTGATGTGCGCGACTTCGCCGAGCTCCGGGAACATGGCGAGGAGCTCTTCGGGGTCGAACTGGGCGACGACGCCGCCGGTCTTGTAATCCACCTTGGATGCGATGGTGCCGCCTGTGTGGAGTATGGTGACGGACGGCTTGTCATCCGCTTGGGTGACCTTGGGACCGTTGGCGGAGCCTTTTGGTTCTTCCTTGCCCAACACTTCTGTGCTTTTGATGTTCCTCGGGGAGAGTCCGATGTTGTAGCCGTTGTCGAGCTTGAGGACCGTCAAGGAGCCCTCCTGCGGGAGGACGAGTCCTTCGTGGACCACGCCTCCATTAGTGGTGACCTTGACTCGGGTGTAGGGTTCGAGAGCAGATGCCATGACGGCTGAGAAGGGACCGGAGTCTTATAAAGTTAACCCTGGAGAATGAGAAGAAAAAGGAAAAAAGGTTCATTTCTTGCGCTTGGCGGTCTTCTTCTTAGGAGAAGCCTTCTTCTTCGCAGAGGTCTTCTTCTTGGAAGGGGCTTTCTTCACCGGTCGTTTCTTGGCGGAAGACTTCTTGGGTGCGGCCTTCTTGACAGTCTTCTTCTTGACAGTCGTTTTCTTCTTCGCCGCAGCCTTCTTCTTGGTCGGCTTCTTAGCCACCTTCTTAGCCGGAGACTTCTTCGCAGAGGTCTTCTTCACCGGAGACTTCCTGACGGTCTTCTTCTTGGCCGTTGTTTTCTTCTTAGGTGCAGCCTTCTTCACCGGAGACTTCTTCGTCACCCGCTTCGGAGACGCCTTCCTGACAGGCTTCGCAGCCTTCTTCACGACAGACTCGACCTTCTTCTTCGTCTGCTCAGCAACCTTCTTCGTACCGCCACGCTTCTTGACCGCACGCGCAGCAGCGACACCCGCAGCAGCCACGGCGGCGCCGGCAGCCACGCCGAGCGCGACCTTCTTCTTTCTGGAAAGCTTCTTCTTACGCTTAATCAAAGCCGATCACCTCATGTTGATAAGTTCTCCAACACATAAACGGATATTTAAAGCTTTTTATCCGCAGGCGAAGAATAAGCCTCCCGAGGCTCCAAGGCGATGATGTTGTTGCGGCCTTTGACACCCTTACGACGATAATGAGGGATGACTGGGATGTCCGAACCCCAAGCAGAGAACAACTCGGCCAAACGGATTGAAATCTGCGCGGCGAAGTGCTCATCAGTCCAAGGAGCGACAGTCATCTCACCACCACCATCATCCACGAACAAGCCGTGATTGCCGATCGCCAACAGGTCAGAACCATGGTGTCGGTAACGCACAGGCTTCAAAGCCACAGGCAAGGTCTGACCATACATCTCAGAAAGATGACCCTCCCCGAAATCAGGGATGGTGAGCGGATAATAAGACGAGAAGTCAGCTTCAGAACCGTCCTTCAACCCTTCGTACCGGTCGACAAGGTCAAGGAATGAGACTTGTTCCAAACTCCCTCCTAACGTCACTGTACGAGCGCTTTCAAACTTGGCGGTACGCACATTGTGCGCGAAAGCCTTATAATTCCTCTTCCCCTTCTTGAAATCCTTAGTGGAAGCGATGACACCCATCTCGTAGAGGTCAGGCAAGATGTCACGCACACGGTTGGCCAAGGTAGCGGAAGGGTTACGAGGGATGAAACCATACCCTGACAGGCCGCTGACGTCAAGCGCGTTCTCAACCTCCTCGAAGAAGCGGTACTGAGAGTCGTTCCACTCCTGACGGGACTTATCGGCACGATTATCGTTGAAGAGACGGAAAGGGAAGTAGAGGAACTTGTGATAGTCACGACCCAACGCCACGCCGGAGATGTGCGGAGAGAATATCCTCTCCTTGCCAGACCCCTGGACGATCTCTTCCAAGCGCTCGGTGCTCAACTTCTTCGGAGCGGCGAAGTTGAGCGGGTCGCGTCGGATGCCGACCTGCTCCGACACCTGCTCCTCGTCCAACGGGCACGCCATGGCGAGGAACCGCACGCCCTTGTCAAGGCTGTACAGCTCCAAATCGACCTCGGTCAAAGGGATGGAACCGTCACCACTAGGCGGGATGAAGAACGACTGGGTCTTGGGGACGTCACCCTCCATGCGCGGAAGCTCACTCACCTTGAGGTTATCGACAAAACTGCCAAAGGGCAAGAACTCGCGCGGCTCTGACTTGCCATCCTTCGCCCGGACATAACGGAAATCCATCCAGACAGGCCTGAACAAGTCGATGTACTGCATGTCATGCAACTGCTGCAAGACCCCCCTGTCATTGCTGAGATACACTGAGAAAGAGAGAAAAACAAGTGCAATAAAAAGATAACGTAACGAGAGTATATACTTCAGGGTTCAGCCATAATAGGCAGGCTTGTTCTCACGGAGCTCTTCCGCCCGAGCACGCCTGAACGTCTGCTGCAACTCCTCATAAGCCTTCTCCACATCAGCGTTCACCGAAGGTTTCACCTTGTCCAACGCCTGCTTGAAGTGCTTCATAGACACCTCCTTGGCATCGATGTCCTCACGCATGGCCAAGAGCGCGGCTTCCCGGCAGATAGACTCTATGTCAGCGCCGACATAACCTTCGGTCTTGGCGACGAGCTGCTCGACATCGACGTCCTTAGAGAGCTTCATACCTTGGAGGTGAACCTTGAAGACAGCCCTACGAGCCTTCTCATCAGGCGACGACACGAGGACTATACGGTCGAACCGGCCCGGCCGGAGCAAGGCAGTATCCACGATGTCAGGCCTGTTCGTCGCGGCGATGATGACGATGTCGTTCAAATCCTGCAAGCCATCCATCTCGGTGAGGAGCTGGTTGACCACCCGCTCGGTGACGCGGGAATCATCACCACCCGAACCACCACGTTTAGGAGCCACGCTGTCCAGCTCGTCGAAGAAGATGATCGTCGGAGCAGCCTGGCGGGCCTTCTTGAACACCTCGCGGACGGCCTTCTCGGACTCGCCGACCCACTTGGACAACAACTCAGGACCCTTGACAAGGATGAAGTTCGCCTCGGACTCCTTAGCCACAGCCTTGGCCAAGAGGGTCTTGCCAGTACCTGGCGGGCCGTAGAGCATGATGCCCTTGGGCGGCTTGATACCCATGCGGCTGAACGCCTGGGAGTGCTTGAGCGGCCACTCGACCGCCTCGCGGATCTCCTGCTTGACATCATCCAAGCCTCCGACGTCCTCCCACGACACGTTAGGAACCTCCAAGAGGACCTCGCGCAACGCGGAAGGCCTGACGGACTTGAGGGCTTCCTTGAAATCATTACGCCTGATGACGAGCTTGTCGAGAATCTCGTCAGGGACTGTGTCCTCCTCCGCCAAGTCGAGGTCAGGCATCAACCGCCGGAGAACTGTCATCGCCGCCTCCTTGGCGAGGGACGCCAGGTCCGCACCGACGAAGCCGTGGGTGATGCTCGCCATCTCGAGCAAGAGTTCATCCAAGAGTAGGTTGTGGAGCTTGGAACGCTCATCATTGGAGAGCTTGGTGTTATCGGACGACATCGCCTTCTCGAACTCCTCCTCTGAGAAGGACTCGAGCTTCTTCTGCAGCCGTTCCAACACCTCATGGTTGGACTTGAGATCCTTGAGGCGCGGGTCTTCCTTGTCTTGCGCCTCGCGCCGCTTGATATCCTCCTTGGTGTCGGAGAGGTCGCGCTTCACGATGCCCTGGGCGGTGTGGAGTTCGTACTCGGGCTGGATGGGCATGTTACGCGTGTGAATCTTCAGGATGTTGAGCCGTCCGTCTTTCTGAGGCACGTCTATCTCGAGCTCGCGGTCGAACCGGCCAGGCCTCCGCAGGGCGGGGTCTATCTGGTTGGGGATGTTCGTCGCGGCGATGACGACGACCTTGCCGCGGGACTTGAGGCCGTCCATGATGGCGAGTAGCTGCGCCACGACGCGCCGTTCCACCTCGCCCTTGGACTCCTCGCGCTTCGTCGCGATGGCATCGATCTCATCGATGAAGATTATCGAAGGAGCGTTCTTCTCGGCGTCCTCGAACTTCTTCCTCAAGTTCTCCTCGGACTGCCCGTAGTACTTGGACATGATCTCCGGCCCGTTGATGAGGATGAAGTTGGAGTTAGTCTCGTTAGCCACCGCCTTGGCCAGGAGGGTCTTGCCAGTCCCGGGCGGGCCGTGGAGGAGGACTCCTTTGGGCGGCTCGATACCGAGCCGTTCGAAGAGCTGGGGGTGCTTGAGCGGGAGTTCGACCATTTCGCGGATCTTCTTCACCTCGGCGTCGAGTCCTCCGATGTCCTCGTAAGACACCTCGAACATGGGCGTCTCCTCCTCGACCTCGACCGGGGTCGAGCTGTACTCCACCTCGGTGTCTTCGGTGATGAGGACTGGCGCCTTCTTAGGTTCGACGTCGACGACGAGGAATTTGAGGTCTCCGAGGCCGAAGCCTCCGAGGTTGCTCATGGAGTCCTCGATCATGGATGAGAACACGTCTGCGAAGGGGGAGTCTGACATCGTGCTCCGCCTGCGCCTCGTGCCGCCGAGGCTGACGATGTCGCCCTTCATCATAGCCCGTCCGAGGAGTCCTCGCTTGAAGACTTCGGGGTTGTTAGCCCTGATGAGGACTCCTTCCCGGGCAGGGGCTATCTTGACCTTCTGGGCGGTCTTGACGTCTGCCCTCGTGATGGTGACTGATTCTCCGATGCTGGTCTTCGCGTTGCGGCGGATGATGCCGTCCATCCGGATGATGTTGAGCCCGATGTCGCCTGGCAGGGCGCGGTCGGCGATGCCTACCGTGGCGCGTTCGCCTTTGATCCGGACTATGTTGCCGGGGCGGATGTCGAGCTTCCGCATGTAGCTGCTGTCGATCCGTACGATGCCTTTGTTCACGTCTTCCTGGATGGCCTCTGCCACCTTGAGTTTGAGTTCGTCAGCCATGATTGTTCACACGCCATTGATATTGTCTTTGTGAAAAGCCGATGAAATTTAAATATCTTTTGTCGAACTGCCGTCGACAAGGAAAGCAAAGTTTTAAATACCGTGAGGACGTTTCGGAGCCTTATGGACGAGGTTACAGGGAGCGTCCTCAGGGACGTGGGGGGAGACGTGAGTTTCAGGTTCTGCGACGGCAGCGAGGCGCGCAGCCTCAGCGAGTTCCATGAACGGCTGGCAGCGCTGGAAGAGGATTCTTTCCGACACCACGCCAACAACCACAGGAATGACTTCTCAGCATGGCTGAAAGATGTGGTCGGCGATGAGCGCTTGGCACGGGACATGGAAGACGCGACGATAGAACAGGCGTTGGCCCTCGTGAAGGCGCGTCTGACATTCCTATCACGCACGCTCGAGAACGAGTGAAAGAAAAAATATACTTGTTTTATCGCTTCTTCTTGTCGTCGGACTGCTTCTGCAGGTCCGCCGGCTGCGCCTCGGCGTTCTCGTCGACCTTGACCTTCTTCGTGGACGACTTCACCTTCGGCATCGGCATGGGCGGCGGGAGGCCGATGTCCTTGGTCATGATCATGGCTTGGATGGTGCACTTCTGCATGATCGAGTTGACCAGGTTGCCCGACACTTTCTTGGGGAGCTGTTGCTTCTCTTGCCAGTCCTTGAGGAGCTTGTCGATGACCTTCTGCTCCTGCATGAACATGATGTCGCCCTGGAGCTCGATGGAGCCTATGTCGGGGTCGTACTTGACGGTGTAGGTGAACGATACCTTGACCGCGCTGCGGTCGTCTCCGAAGGCGAGGTTGCTCTTCTCGAGCGAGTCTATCTTCACGTTCGTGCCGATCTTGAGGTTGCCCTTCGCGGGCTTCTTCTGCTGCGCCAGTAGCTTTGAATAG
This sequence comes from uncultured Methanosarcinales archaeon, assembly GCA_964556395.1. Classification (GTDB taxonomy): domain Archaea; phylum Nanobdellota; class Nanobdellia; order Woesearchaeales; family WJKR01; genus WJKR01. The sequence goes on along the minus strand of CAZKVR010000010.1, from coordinate 11,779 downwards.
TTGAATCCGATTATCGTCAACGCACATCACCTTTCTTTGCTGGAAGGGGAGAGCCACGTACCCTATTTAAAATTTTGGGTACTCTTATATATTCGTCGGAGAGCGGCCGTGTAGAGGTCAGCCACCCGGCTTTCGTGTATGATGAGGATGTTCTCGTCGTTCCTGGTCGCGGCGGAAAGGGTGGGGTTGTAGCTGCCGGTGATGACGGTCTCGTTGTCGATGACGAACACCTTGTTGTGCTGGAGCCTCGGCGACTCTTCAAGCAGGACCGGAATCCCTGCTTGTTCGAGGTCGTAGTAGCGGTTGTAACGGCGGGCCTGGAATGATTCCACGACTCCCCATACCTCGAGACCCGCGTCATGCTTGCTGGAAAGGACTCGTGCGACGTCACGGTCGGTGAAGGTGAAGAGCGCGAAGGCTATCGATTCTTCCGCGGTTTCGAGCGCTTGCAGGAGCTCGCCCCTGCAATCGTCGTGCGGGCAGGCGTGGACCTCGATGAGGGCGCCGTCGTGGAGGAAGCGTTCGTGGCCTCCCGGTCTCTTCCCTTCGATGATGGAGTCGTGGATGTCGAGGTATCGTTGCGCTATCGGACCTGAGTAGAGGAGGACCATGTTGTTGTAGTCATCACCCTGTCCAGGGTTGTAGCTACCGGTGAGGACCACGGTTCGGTTGATGACGCAGAACTTGTGGTGCATCAAGCCCTCATGATCCGGAGTCACGGCACCGGTCATCAGGTCATGCGCGTCCATGATAAGGCCGGCTCCGTTGTCAGGTAGTACCGCAGCAACATCTTCGTTCCCGACGTCGTAGAATGCGCATGCGAGATCAGATGCGCCTTTCACATGATCTATGAGGATTTCGTCACAGTCGGATATTTCACAGAAGTGGATGTCCATCCCACCTGTCGATGAAGGTATGCCTTGAGAGGCGCAACCCGCAACCAGCAACACCAACAGGAATGGTCCGATTCTCATGGCGGATGAGGGAGGGAGAGTGTTCTTATGGATGACTGACGAGAACCCGGACCGTGTCCGACCTTCGACGAAATCCCCGTAATGAAGGAGAAGGACAGACACTTCTTGGACAGGTGATGTATGAGGACGTCCTAGAACCTTCCTGATGACTGTTTCAATGCGTGTTTAAAAACGCAAATTTTATAAAGAAAAGTCATCAGGGAAGACTATCGCTCATTATAATATGAGGATGCGAGGTGTTCCCATGGCGACCAGGAAAACAGCCAAGAAGACGGCCAAACGGAAAACGACAAGAAAAACCGCGGCCAAGAAGTCGACGAAGAAGCCGGCGAAGAAACGACCGGTGAAGAAAGCTTCTACCAAAAAGAAAACCACCAAGAAGCCGACCAAAAAGAAGACTTCAGCGAAAAAGAAAACAACGGCCAAAAA
>CAZKVR010000010.1:0-10276 GCA_964556395.1 uncultured Methanosarcinales archaeon | reverse complement strand
CCAAGAAGCCGACCAAAAAGAAGACTTCAGCGAAAAAGAAAACAACGGCCAAAAAGTCGACCAAGAAAAAGGTAGCCAAGAAGAAAACCGCCAAGAAACGACCGGTGAAGAAGGCTTCTGCCAAGAAGAAGACAACCAAGCGGAAGCCGACGAGGCGGAAGCGGTAAGGCCCCACCCACTATTCTTTTTCTTCTCTTTTTTCTCTCTCCTTGAACACGTTACTCATGGCAAAGAAGGCGCCGGGTTGAATCCTATCGAGTTCCAGCAGCAAAGGGTGCGCGTAAGACGACTTCTCAAGCGAGGAGCCAGCGAGAGCGTTGACATCCTCGACACTCACAGAGCGCAACGGGCGGATGCCCGGCAACGATAAGGATTCGCCGGCGAGGTATCGCTCGAACCGTTCTGAGACGTCTGCCTCAAGGCAGGAAGGGATGATGACATCCTCACCCGAAGCCACACCAGAATCATCATGTAGTTCTAGGTGTGGCCCGAAGATGTCACGCAGTATTTCCTTGGTCAACCTCGCCAGGGACGAACCGTCATCCCTGAAGGCGTAAGGCTTCTTGAGGTCCAAGGGCCGGTTGTTCCGGAGGTCTCGGCGGACACGCCTTATGACGAGCTGTCGGAAGTGCTTATGACAATAGGCGTAGCCGTTGTAGGACGGATCCACCGTTCCAGAAGCGCCGCAGACCGTGCACGAAGCAGCCATGATGGTCCGGAGCGAGGAGCAGCATAAAAAACCTTGCCTACAACATATGTCACCATCACGTAATGGATACAGAACAGAAAAGTATAAATAAGACGACACCATTCTGGAGTGAAGACACGGCGAAAGGGGCGTCGTGACACACCACACTCACCTCTTTTTCCCAGGAAGGCTCCATCAACCTCGTTCTTGGGGCCTTTCTGGGTTTATATTCCCAACCCAGGCAAAACTATAAAAAACACTGGCGCAAAGGAGAAGCCATGACGTCCAAAGGACCGCTCTGGACCATCCTGTTCTTCCTCATACTCACCTACATCATCACCACCACAGTCCAAACCCCTGACAAGAACCTCGACGGAGACCTGAAGCTGGAAAGCGCAGGGAAAACCATGAAGGTGGCGACCCGCGAAGCCGACGCGAGGCTCATCCCGGAAGGGAAAGATGCCATAGCATTCACCGTCGGCAAGCCAGGCACGCTCACCATACCGCCCCCGCAAGACGAGAAACCCGCACTATATAAGGAACAGGACGGGGAACTCCACCCTATCGAGCTCGAAGAGACGCGAGACCCATACGCCACGACCCCGCTAATGGAAACGCGACTGGAACCCGGCAACTATATCATCACGGCTCCGCGAAACCCTGAAGGGACGAGCAACCTCGACAAGGCATTCGGCATCGCCATACTACTCGACATACTACTCATAGTCTTCGCCAACCACCACCACAGGCGGCGCCAACGACACCACCACGAGGCGCCAGGCGAGGAACAAGCCGAAATCTACGCGCGAAAAGCCCTCATGGCAGGACAACAAGAGCAAGCGATCAAGACCCAACTCCTCAAAGCAGGCTGGCCGACCAAGAGGGTCGACCACATCCTTCAGCGCGTACGCTTCTTCTGACCGCCTTTCTTCCCCGCCCGACCCTTACGACCGCCAGGCTCCACCCAGAATTCGAGGAAGAGGAGCATGACCACCACGCCGAGGACGAATCCCAGGAAGAAAGGATCGCGGACCACGTCACCTACACGGTCGAGGAAAGCAGGCCGGTCCTGGAAGTAGAGGCTCAGGTCGCCGAGCTCCAAAGCGTAAGAGGCGAAGAGCGCCGCCGCATAAGGATCCTCGCGGACGAGGTCTCCGGCGTACTCATAATAACTATAACCCATCAGAGGGAAGCGGCCGCGGTCATGCTCCCGTGCGATGACAGACCGGGCTATACGGAGCTTCTCCTCAGTCATCTCCGAGAGGTCGTCGTCACTGACCGCCATGCTGGAGAGAATCATGTCGAGCTGCGCCTTGGCCTTGGATGCCTTGAACAGGCACAACGCGTAGTCGCCGTCATCCCGGAAGCGATACGCCTCTTCCAAAGAAGTCTCATCGAACGAGGCGAGCGGCCCGAGCAGGAGGAAGAGGTAGCTCTTCCGCTCCTCGACGTGACCTATCTTGGACTCGCAAACGGAGCGGAGATGCTGGTCGTCGAGTTGGAGCTGCTCCCCTTCCAGCTCGAAGAAGGAGCTCCAGACAACAGCGCTGTTATACCGTTCGATGGCGTAGGCGACATCACCGGCCGTCAGGTTATCCTCCTCCAGATAACCCTGCGCTTCCCGGAGGCGCTCGTCCACGATAGCCTTGGTCTGGAGGTCCGCGAACGTGTTGAGACGGCGTTCCCGCAACCAAGCGAGAGAGTCAGAGACCTTACTACGGACCTCGACAGCCATGTCTTCGAGGTGTTCTTGACTCTCGTTCTGGAACTGGAGCTCACGTAGCCGGAGGTTGGCGGAGAAGCAATAGCTCGCCCTGCTGTATGACAGGCTTTCCGCTTCGGCCTCTTCGGCGGAGGCGAGGAACCCTTCGCTCTGGTTGTAGAGGGTGGTGTTCTCGACACCTTCAGGGAGGGACGATCGTATCTGATGACTGCGGTTGCAGAGGCGGCCGGCGACGCGGTCCATGATCTCATCATAGTCCTGCGGCGTGACGACCTCGTCGCCGCCATGGAAGTAATCCTCTCCAGTGAACCATGAGAGGGCTTCCGCGACGCTACCCACCTCGATGACCGTGATGTTGGTCTCGTTGATTCCGGAATCGGCGACGGGAGGGGAGGTGTCGTTGGCAGTGGCATTGCCCGTCATGTTGGCTGTCCCGTTCGCTTCGGCAGGGAGGTCTTGGTCCCACCGAGGGACGAGGACTGTGCTCATGCCTTTCTGGGCGGCAGCCCTTATCTTTTCCGGGACGCCCCCGACAGACCCTATGACGCCACCTGAGTTGACCGTGCCAGTCATGGCGACGTCCTTATCGATGTGATGGCCGGTCAGGATCGCTGCAGTGAGGGTCGCGACCGCGGCGCCGGCGCTGGGACCACCGATGATCGTGCTGTCGGCCTTGATGGTGTAGTAGAAGTCGTAACGGTCACACCGGGCCTCCACGAGGGAGCAGGCGATTTCCTTGGCGAATCGGGTCGATATCTGGGTGTCGACCTTGGCAAAGGGGAACGTGGCGATGTAGACGTCGCCGTCGCCCGGCTTGAGCTCCAGGTAGAGGTCTGCCGTGCCGCCCCTCCTGACGCCCTCTTCAGGTCCGACGACAGTGAGCAGGGTAAGATGCCCTTCACGTGGCGGCATGAGGACTGGTATGAGGAGTATTATCAGGAGTATGGTGATGAGGAGGATGACCGCAGCGACATGTCGTCGTCTCATGCCTTGTTCCGCCCCCTTTTCTCGACCGCTTCCAGCCGTTCGAGTATCTGCGTCCGTTTCTGCGGATGATAGGAGTTCAGGAATGCCTGCCAGGCCTCTGCTGCGATGCGGTGATGCTTGCTCTCAAGCGCTTGCTTGAAGAGGTGGAGGTCGACGGCCTTGTCCTCTATCCTCGTGGAGGTGTAGGCGAGTCCGAAGTCGATGAGCGCAGCCTCGTTGCCGGGCGCGAGTATCATGTTGCTGGTGGTGAGGTCTCCGTGGATGAGGTCGTGGTCGTGGAGCCTTGCGACGAGGAGTCCGACTTGCGAGGCCAGGTTGACGTCGCGTTCGAGGACGTCGCGTAGCTTGTCGCCTTCCATGTAGGTCATGGTGATGACGCCTTCGTTCTCGTCGGCCCTGATGAGGCCAGGTCCTGTGACCTGCCAGTCTTCCAGTTGCGCGAGGACCTTGGCTTCCTTCCGGGTGCGTCTTTTGCGGAGCATGAGATCGAGGTCAGGGTGACGGTAGGCTTTCTTCGGCCTCGTCTTGGTGACTTCGTCTCCGGCCTTGGTGACGATGGCTTCGGCCCCGTTGCCGAGGATAGTGTCATCTGCCATTGATGAGGGGCGAATAAGGGGACGTATTTATGTCTATTGCTGAGAATTCTCGTCGGCGGTGCTTCAGAACTCCTCTTCGTACTCGTCGGTGAAGAGTTCGTCCATCTCCCAGCGCGACACTTTCTTCTGGTTGAGGAGAGACATCTTGGGTTTGCGGTCTTCCCCTCTGATCGCGTCCAGGTTGACTTCCTCGTCGAGGTCTGTCGGGTCTGTCATGTGTATCAGCTCTGTTGGAGTGTTTCTCGTTTATTAAACTTTCTCTCATATGGCCGGACGCTCATTTAAAGGCGTCGATGGCGTCTTTCGGCTGCACGTCACCTATGCAGGAGTCCGCGTAGGCGACCATCCTGCGCCACTCCGCAAGCGTCCAGTGCCTCTTGAATGGGAGGCTGAGGACGGCTCCTTTGCCCAGGTCGATAGTGATGCGTGTGAGTTTGGGTTTCATAGTAGTGTTGTTGTCCCCGCTCATTTATAAAACTTTCTATTTTTTATCACTTAATAGTGAATAATATATTGTTTCGATATAGAAACAAAGTAGTACCTACCACAAACAACTCAACAAAAAAACACGACCATCACTCCTCAGAAGGCTCCACACCCAAGACCGACAACAACTCTACAAGCGAAGCAGCACTCCACGCCTGAGCCAAACAACCAGAAGCATCCTGCTCGGCAGCGGACGACACCTCAGAACACTGGCCGACGACACCACACCACAACAAGTCACGCACACTCGCCCGGCTGATCTCATGGACATGATAACGATAACGGCGAGGATCCACCATCTCCATCGCGACAGCCGCCAAGTTATTCACCCAAAACCAACTATCACCACGATGATAACTCCGATCATCAGCACCAGAATACCAAGGAACAAACAACCAATGCCTCCTATCCAAAGAAGCCAAACCACCCCAATCAAGCCAAAGAACCTTCAACGCACGATCGAACGTGGTACGCCACACATCCCGCGACACGAGGTCAGGGAAGACGTACGCGGCGAGGAACACGTTAGGACGGACAGTCACATCCAAGCCGCCATCGAAACCATCATGCAAGACTCCACCCTCGACCAAGACGTCCTGGACGCGACGCAACAAGGAACGGGAGAAAGAACGCAACCACTTGAGACGAGGACGCTTCAAGACGCGACGCAACAGCCGCAACGTATCCACAGACGCCAAGGTCAACGCCTGCACCTCGACGCGAACGCCACCACGGGCGAGCTCGCCATCCTGCAAGGTATCCATCCACGTCTCGCCAGGATCATTGACGACGAAGCCGTCACGTACACGCGAACGCCGCAACCCCTCAAGAGACTCCTCGAGACGGTCAGCCAAGAACGCCAAGTCAGCCTTGGAGAAATACTCCCACAACAGCTTGCGAGACTCCAAGTGGCGGACGGTGTCGCCGACACGACGCCACAACCAACCGACAGCATCAGCAGAGCCCAACGAAGAGCCAGGAACACGATTAGGGATACGGCCATCAGGCAACACCGCATGAGCGTAGCGCATGAGCACCTCCTTGACCAACGCGTACTTCTCAGCCAGCAACAAACCCTCGACGCTGACGAGCTCATCACGGGACCAGAACTGGAAGAACCACGGCAAGCCAGCGAACACGCCACGACGGCCGGAACCAGGAAGAGAGACGACCAACGACTCGAGCGCGAAGACAGCGGCGGAGTAAGCCACTCCATTAGTCGTCGGGATGCTCAACGCGAACCGGCGGAGACGGCCACGGATGAGACCCCAATCACCCCACGCAGAACCGGATTCACGCAACAAGGACTCCTTATCACGGCCGAGCGTGAACGACAAGCGAGCCGAACCGCTGCAAGGGACGCGCAACGCACGGTAGACCCACCGCTCACCAACCTCGCCCCGAGACGCGTCATAAGCATAATGACGAGGAACCCACTCATCCAAGGACTCGAACTCACCCACACCACGGACGACGAGAAACCACGACTCGCCAGCCTTGGAATACTCGACGACCACGCAGCCATCCTCACGATACACGCGGTACTCACGACCCCAAGGGTCATCCTCATAGACGCGACGCATATCCAAATCAATAGTGATGTTCCCAGAATAATCCTTGACCTGATAGAACAAGGTGTTGTTGAACATGAAAAACTCCTCCTTAGCGGAAGAGTAGTTGCGCACAACGGTGTAGAGCTTGTTACGGACCGACACCGGAGGCTCATCCAACGAGATCGCATCGACGGACTTGAACAACGTCCACTCGCGCGGCAAGAAGTGGAAGGCGCCGCAGAAATGCGAGAAGGACTCGTCACCGAGCAAGGCGTAGCCACCCTTCTTGTCAGGCAGCAAGAACAACCCGGAGCCGTCGCCAGCCCTCACCTCCTTCCGCGTCTTATGACTGACATCCACAAGCATCACTCGTTGAGCCGGACGTGAGCGTCACGACCAACATTGACGTTACGAGGCACGCCCTGCACCACGGCGCCCCGCTCGACGACCGAACGCGACAACGACGCACCCTCGACACGAGCACCATCGCACACGATCGAATCACGGACGACGGCATCCTTCACCACAGCGCCATCAGCGACCGAAACATTAGGACCGACCACGCTGTCCTCGACCACACAACCCTTGCCGAGATGGACAGGCGGCCGCACCACAGCCTGACGCTTCGACCCGAACTGCCGCGCATGCGTCTTGAGCAACAAGCCGTTCAAGCAGAACAAGCCATCACCACGGTCGGCGTCGACCCAAGACGAGACCTCACGCGTCAAGACATGGGAACCCTGCCTTATCATGTGCTGGATGGCATCCGTCAAGTGAAACGACCCCTTCGTCCGGATGTCATTGTCCAGCAAGTAAGAGATGCTGTCGAAGAGCTTCGAAGCGTCCCTGAAATAATACAAGCCTATCATGGCGAGGTCAGAGACGGGATCGTCAGGCTTCTCGATGAGCCGGCTGGCGTACTCGCCATCGAGGAAGACGACGCCGAGCTCGCGAGGATCCTTCACCCTCGACGTCCAGATGACCACGTCAACACCCTTCGGTGGCAAGCCCTTGACATCAGCCTCGAAGAACGTGTCGCCGAACAAGACGACGACTTCTCCACTGACGGACTCCTTAGCGCCATAGAGGGCGTGGGCGCTACCCTTCCCCTGGCGTTGAAGGATAAAACGGGACTTGAAACCGAAAGACTCCTCGACATAACCCATAAGCTCCTTGTCCTCGGAACCGAGTATGAAGATAACCTCTTCAGGACGGAAAGGCTTGAGCTGGTCAAGCAAGTGACCGATCAGAGGCTTCCCGGCCACGGAGACCATGTACGGCGTCCTGTTCACAGCCTTATCATACCCGCCGCCGCGGGCCAGAGGGATTATGCATTTCACCACGAACCACCTATCCAGAGCAACCGCGCCACGCTATTTAAAGTTTATGATTGCCCCGACGGCAAAACTATAAAAAGGAGCGCCTCCCAGAAGTGTGAAAAGAGGTGTCCTCGTGAACGGCAACGTCCCCAACCCCGAGCAGCAGCGCATAGCCTACTTCACCATGGAGATCGGCATCAGCACGCACATACCGACCTATTCTGGAGGACTGGGAATCCTAGCGGGCGACACGGTGAAGACGTTCGCAGACATGAAACTACCGGCAGTCACCATAAGCATGCTGAACGAGAAAGGATACTTCGAGCAAGAGATCGACGAGGACGGCAACCAGGTCGCCAAAGAGGTCGAGTGGAACCCGACAGACAACCTCGTCCGGATGCCCCACGAGGTGACGGTCACGATAGAAGGCCGGCAAGTCAAGATACGAGCGTGGAAACACGTCATCACCGGCATCCAAGGCAACACCGTCCCGGTCTACTACCTCGACACCAACGTGGAAGGCAACACCGACTACGACCGGACGCTGACATCATACCTGTACGGCGGGGACCGCGAATACAGGCTGTGCCAAGAGATAATCCTCGGCATCGGCGGCATCAAGATGCTCACCAGCCTGGGATACCACAACATCAAGAAATACCACATGAACGAAGGACACGCAGCACTCCTCACGATAGAACTGCTCAAGAACACGGCTGCGTACCACCACAAAGGAGGATACGACGAGGAAGACGTCAAGCAGAAATGCGTGTTCACCACCCACACCCCGGTGGCAGCAGGCCACGATCGCTTCGACCTCACGCTCTTCAAACGACTGCTCGGAGACTACGTCCCGCAAGAAGTCCTGGACAAGGCGATCGACGACGGGAAGGTGAACATGACCCTCATCGGCATCAACCTCAGCGACCACGTCAACGGCGTGGCGAAGAGGCACGGAGAAGTCACGAAGAGCATGTTCCCGACACACCAGATAGACTACATCACCAACGGCATCCACCCACCTACATGGGCGTCGCAGGAGATGACGGCGCTGTTCGACCAGCACGTGCCGGGATGGAAGACAGACCCGCACACGCTCCGCAACGCGCTCAGCATCCCGAGCGACGAACTCTGGCAAGCCCACCAAGGAGCGAAGAAAAGGCTCATCCAAGAGGTCAACGACCGCACAGACGTGGGTTTCGACCACCGACGGTTCACCATCGGCTTCGCACGACGATTCACCGCCTACAAGCGGCCAGACCTCATCCTACACGACCTTGACCGCCTGAAACGCATAGCGAAGGAGAAAGGAGACATCCAAGTCGTATTCGCAGGGAAAGCCCACAAGAGCGACACGGAAGGCCAAAGACTCATCAGGAAAGCCATCAAGACGTGCGAACAGGTCAACGAGGAAGGCGGCCGGCTCAAGATGGTCTTCCTGAAAGGATACGACATCCACCTCGCCAGGCTCCTCGTCGGCGGGTGCGACGTGTGGCTGAACAACCCACAACGGCCGTACGAGGCCAGCGGTACGAGCGGGATGAAAGCAGCCCTCAACGGCGTACCGCAGGTCAGCACGCTCGATGGGTGGTGGATCGAAGGCCACGTCGAAGGAGTCACGGGGTGGCGGATAGGCCCCAACCCAAAAGAGGAAGGGTTCGACAACGACTACGGCCCGGAAGACGAGGCGGCAGACCTCTACCACGCGCTGGAAGACAAGATCATGCCGTTGCACTACGGGAAGAGGCACGAGTGGGTCAGGCTGATGAAACACTCGATAGCCATCAACGCGAGCTTCTTCAACACGTACCGGATGGTACAGCAATACCTGGCGTGCAGCTACAGGGAATAATTCCGGAGACGGAAGTGCAAGATTTATGAGTGAGCAGCACTTACCACCCCTCAGGAATGGCGCAGAGCGTATACGAGCGGATGCTGGAAGCGGTCCAGGACAAGCCTGAAAGCGTCAGGCAGCGGACCGAACAGCTCATCAAGGACGTCGAAGCGAAAGGAGCCTCCAAGGCGGCGCTGGCACGGTTCCTGGAACTCGTCGGCTACGACCCGACCAAGCTGAAAGACATCAAGCTCGAGAAAGTCGAGGTCAACCCCGAGAAAGGACGGGAGCGCCAGGTCCAGGACAAGAGCGCCCTGGGCAGGGACCTCGTCAGCATGTCGGTCTACTTCAGCCACGGCGACAAGACTATGAAGCCGCTGGGCTGGCAGGCGACGAGGAAGCAGATAGAAGCAGGCACGCTCTCACACCTCGAAGGCACCCTGGCGTTGGAAGACCTCAAGACAGAGCAGGACGTCCAGGACTACCAGGAGAAGCAACGACAGAAAGCCCTCAAGGACTACGTCAAGACCCTCACCGAAGCACGGGAACACCCCGAGAAGGTCCAGAAACGGACTGAGCGGCGACAGGTGGAATCCCTCCTCGGACTGGAGGAACGGCTCGACGAGTTCAGCGAAGGAGGGCGCGAAGCCATCAAGGAACTCCTGAAAGACCCGACGCAATACAAGGAACGGGCTGACGAGCTCTACCACATCCTCTGGGAAAAGGGAGGAGTCATCAGCCAGCTCCAGAAGCGGAAGGACAGCCTCGACGACGAGACCAGGACAGCCCTCGAAGCCCTGACAGACAGGAAGAGCCTCATACCGACGCCAGAGTACGCCAAGCACACGAGCACCATCCTCGCCTACTCGCAACAACTCCCGGTGAAGAAGCACGTCATCATCGGAGACCTCGAGGAAGACCTTCAGGAGATAGCCGGGAAGCCGGAGGCGAAGCTGCTCAAGACCCAGAACAAGGAAGACCTCCACAAGCTACTCGACATGCTCCACGAGACGAGCGGCATGAGCAGCCTGGCCGGGAGGCGGCTGTACAAGGGCATGTTCAGGATCTACGAGCACCGCCGGCAGCAGAA
>CAZKVR010000009.1:0-32079 GCA_964556395.1 uncultured Methanosarcinales archaeon | reverse complement strand
CGAGATGTCGCCTGGCCGCGGCGTGGAGGAGCACAACCAGCAGGTGGCGAAGCCTTTGAGGACGAAGGTGACGGGTATCATGACTGGCGGCTCTCCTGTGGAGAGCGTCGTGCCAGGCGGGTCCATCGCGTTGATGACCTCGCTCGACCCGGGCGTGGTGAAGTCCGACCACCTCTCCGGCAGCGTGGTGGGGCTCGAGGGCAAGTTGCCGCCGGTGTGGTATGAGTTCCGGCTCAAGACGCACTTGCTCGAGCGCGTCGTGGGCAGCCAGACCGACCTCGAGGTCGAGCCTGTGAAGAAGAATGAGATGCTCATGCTGAACGTCAACGCCGCCGCCACGGTGGGTGTGGTGACTGACTTGTCTAAGGGTGTCATCACGTGCCGTTTGCGATTGCCGGTGTGCGCTGACGTCGGCAGTGCGGTGACGATTTCCCGTCGTATCGGGACTCGTTTCCGGCTCATCGGTTATGGTTTGATTCAGGAGAAGTAGTGTCCGCCTTCTATGCGTAGTGATTTGCCTTCTGTGATCGCTTTCGCCGTCTTCTCCCGTGCTTGTTTGAGGATGCGGTTGTACGTGGGTTGGCTGACGTCCATCTCTGCGGCGGCTTCTGATTGCGGTTTGCCTTCGGCGTCCGCGTGCTTGAGGGCTTCGTATTCTTCTACGTGGAGGACGACCTCTTGGAGGTCTTTCAGGGGGATTCCTTGTGGTTTGAAGTGGGTGGCGTCGGGCATGCCTCGTACCCGTCGTCGTCTGCGCGGTCTCATTCTTGTCTGCCTGTTGTCATGAAGAAAAAGAAAAAGGTTGCGGTTTTGCTAGGGCCGTCCGCGGCCTCGTCCGCGGCGCATGGCCAGGCCTCTGCCCGGTCGGGGTTGTGGCTGGTCTTCGTTGCAGGGGCCTAGTCCTCGGCCGGTCTTGGGTCCTTTTCCGTCCGGTCCTGTGCCGTCTCGTCTTGGCATTTTTTCACCTCTGTCTCCGTCGTAATGAATAATAATTCATTATTATTTATATTCTTTTCGGTCAACGAGAGACCTGGAAGTGAAAACCGCAGGAGGACACCAGCACAGAGCAGAAAAGCCGGAAAAGAACAGAAACCCTTTTTATCAGATTAGTTGGCCCCATTTAATAAGCATATCGAAAGCCCTTAGAAAAAATATATCTCATTTGATCGTTGCTATGTGGTGAGCCTGGAAGGCGAACGAGGGAGCGAAGCGGCCGACAGCACGACGCAGGACAGGAAGAACGAGTAATATCCCAAGATAATCACTATCACGCGTTTTTGCCGCAAGAAAAAAAGCCAGGGAGACAGTTTAGTTTTTCACGTTCAGTCTTTCATATAAGGCTCACATATCTTCCAAGCCACATCCATCCTATCTCTTGCTTGATACAGTTCATCTGCAGTAGCATATAATTCCGAAGCGAGTTTTTTTCTTCCTCTGGCCAAATCTGCATCCGCCTGCCTTTTGATATCATCAGCAAGCTTTTCAATAAACGATGACGTCTGGTCATAAGTCATGTTTCCAACGGATTTAGCTAAATCATCGAGTGAACCTTCAAACCCTACAACTCTCCGAGGATGTTTGGCCATAGAAACAGAAGATGATGTAATGTATATAAATTTTTTTAATTTGAAACAGCCCTGTCTTCAATTTCTTTGAAACCAACTTTAATGTTCATCTTGATCTCATCACTAATTTGCAAATCATCAACTTCTTCTTCCGAAATCCACTTGAAATCGTCGTGTTCTTCGCTTAATTTGATATTCTTCGTATCATCATCCAATTCAACAAAATACACTAATTCAACAGTATGACGATGCCCATTATCAGAAAGGTAAGTGAATACCCGATAAGGATGCGACGCTATGACCTTGAGATTGACTTCCTCCATAAATTCTCTTTCAAGACTCTCTTTCGGATGATCGCCAAAGTCAACTTTCCCTCCAGGCAATTCGTAATACCCCGTTAAATACGGTTCAGCAGAAGACCTCCTAACGACAAGAACTTTGTTATCTTGTACAAGCAACCCCCCAACAGTTATTTTTTGATATTCTTTAGCCATATAAACATATGAAATCTAGAAGATTATAAATGTTTCTGAAGAGCTCTTTCATTGTTCTCAAATACAAAATCGGATATAATACTTGTTAAATGAGAGTGAGCGAAGCGAAAGTGCAACGTTCCCGAGTATTTTTCTCGAAGAGAAAAACCGCAGAGTAATTATTCTAGGCCGTAATAATTATAAATCTTCTGTGTTTTAATCTTTTTATGAAGCCCACCTTAAAGTCCGCAATTGAATATTCGAAGGATGGTAAAGCAAGAGAGTGGGCATCTAAATTTTTAGTTTCGACAAATAATGAATCATTTGCTAAAAAAATCCAGGAAGGATTATTTATTGGACCATCAAATTAAAATTATCTGATTTAATGAGGTGTTGTGGACATGAATCTGAGATGAAATTTCATGAAGATCGAGAAAAATTCGATAGAAAAAATTTAGAACTGGCATCTAAAATCAAGAATGGTTGGGATACGCCACCTTTAATAATATGGTTTTTAAACAAGAAATATTCGATTGCAGATGGAAATCACAGATTTGAAGCCCTCAAAAAATGCGGTTATAAAGAATACTGGTGCTTAATATGGTTCAAAGATAAAAAAGATTATGAATTCTATAAAGGCCCAGAATAATTATTTCAATTAATCACTGTTAAACTCTCCGAAGGATTGATTTTTAGTGCAACGTTCCGTAGCGAACCGTAGGAAAAATTCAAAGTCGAGAAAGAGGTCATTCCATCTAATGAGCGAATGCGACACATCAAGAACAAGAATAAAGGGTAAGAAAATTATTTCCACCATACTAACATCTTTGCTTTCAATTCGTGGTTTGAACTAGCTGAAGAATAATTGCCAAATGAGACATATTCTGTTTCATAAAAATCATAGTCTATCCATTTTTCTTTGACATAATTCTTAAATGAAATTATTCGTCCATTTAGTTTTTCTAATAATTGCTGTGATTTTTCATCATGGTTTGTAAATATAAAAAGCAAAAAACATTTTCTGGTTTTATCCTTAATATTTCCTTTATCGAAATCCTCAGTATTGTCAAGAGATTCCAATTTATCAATATCAAATTGCCATGAACTCAAATAATTTCTGAAATCATTTGTCCAAATATTAAGGGCGGTAGTTCTCTTAATTTCAATAATTAAATCAAAATCCTTATTTAGAACTCTTAAATCAAACCTAGGAGTTGCTTGATGCTTTTTGGGATTTTTAACATAAATATTACTTTCTACTTCTACTAATAACTCTTTATTTGTTAGAAATGAATAAAGTGAAGATCTAATTTGATCTTCTTTTGGAATATCATAATTAAAACCTTTATTTTGATATAGTTTTTTACACTCAGAAGTAAAATGGTTAAAAAAATCTTTCCAAAAATTATTCTTTAAGTCCATATCATTATTAAGAACAACCGATTTATATATTTTTCTTACCCCGTCTACTTTTTACCCTTTCTCTTGATTGAAACTAATCACTGTTAAGTTCGTTTCCCATACGAAGTGCGGGAAACTGCGTCCGCAGAGTAATTTCAAACCCCTCTTTTAAATATTCTATTTAGAAAAGATTTTTTTCTTCGGTAGGTTTATCTTCCTTTAATGTGGTTGAATTATTATTTTTAATTTCATTTGAAGATACTTTTTTCTCCCTTTCATTTAGTTCCTTTTCAAATTTCAATAACTCAGATTCTTTATTTTTTAGAGAATTCTTCAATTTTGATAATTGTTCACGTTCATTTTTTATATTCGCTTTTTCAGAATTATGGAGTTTTGTAACAGTTCTTAATTCTTTTGTGCCTTTTGAAATATCTTTTTGGAGTGTTTCGTATTCTTTTTCTAATTTATTCAATTCTGTTTTTTTATTTTCAAGTTCAAACAGAATTTCTTTGAAAAGAAATAGTAATTTTTCATAATATTGTTTTTCTTTTTCTTTATCTTTTTCATTTCTCCATTCTTGAAGAATTCTCTTAAACTCTCTTGTAGATTCCGTATCTTGGTTTCTAATTCTTTCTAGATCTTCAGTGGTATAATGAAATTCTTTTAATCCTCCTGTTATTACTCTTTCCCCAGTTCTTCCAATGATTACTCTTTCAACCATATTAATTAAAAAAAATCTTTTGATATATTTAAATCTTTTTTAGGGGAGCTTGAAATTATTGAACTTAATCACTGTTAAATGAGTCTCGAAGAGACCGAACGAAGAGAGTTAGTAATACTAAATTTAATATATTTGTTTATTTTTTTATGATATATGTATGATGAAATAGCATGTGAAATTTGTCATATGACAAATGATGGAACGAATTATAAATTTGAAGGACACATTATATGCGAGAGATGTAAGAAAAGTTTAAGACTTCTAAAAGAAGAAACTGTTAAAAAATATATGAATTCAGATATTTTTGATTCTTATGATGATTATATTGATAATCAATTAGAAATTCTTTCAAATTTAAAAAAGGAATTTGTGAAGAAAAATATCTATAACAAACATATTCTTACATTGGCCAAAAAAATAAAACAATCTGAAAAATAATTAGTATTTCTAATTTCATTTAATCCTTGTTAAACTCTCCGTTAGGACTGATTTTTAGTGCAACGATGCCGAAGGCAAAAAATCAAAGTCGAATTTTCACTTATATAATTTCGAACGTAGTGAGTGTAACTGTCTGAAGGACTAAAGAGTTGGGGCGTTCAATAATCTAAAATACTATACAACTCAAGATTAAACATCATTAGTTGTTGCATTTCGCTTTGCAAAGTTAATAGATTGCTGGTAAAATCTCTTATATCGATTATAATTACAGTAATATTTGAATAATCAGTCTCTAAATATGATTTGATATGGTCGTAATCGTCCTTTACTGTTTTTAGTAAATTTACTAACAAGTATACCTTACTTATATTATTCTCATTAAAAATAGAAAACTCATGTTTAATATCATCCATACATTCGCCTATTGGTCGGTTTTTGATTGAAAGACATGCTTTTCCAGATGTATTTTCAAACATTATGTCAGCATCAGTTTTGGTATTTGCAGTGAAAAGATCTTCTCTTAAATTAATATTAGATTCCTCTGTGCTATTTATTTCATTGATAAACTCCAATATTTTTTCATTTGTTACTTGAGTTGTATCAATGTTTTCTTTCTTTAAACCAATGATTAATCGATATAAGAATAGCTCAGTTATTATTCCTGAGAATGTAGAGCTAATTATTTTTAAGTCAAAATCAGAAGATTCTATTTCATTGTTTCTTCTAAACATAGATATGGCTTCAGATAATTTTGTTGAGACTCTGTCATAAAGACCAGTTTCCCATGCTTCATGCATTATTTCTTTTTTTGAATCAACTTCGCTTCTTAGAAGTATTAACTTGAAATATAATACAAAATGATTTAGCTCTCTTTCAAAATAGTTTATCTGATGAGTTCTTTCATGATCAGATTCAAATTTAGAAAGAATTAATTTGCTTTCAATATTTTTCAATGCCTCAATTGCTTTCCGTGGGTTTAAATTGCAGTAATAATTGTAATAATATTTAGAATACTCGTAATCTATCTGAGTTCCCAATAATGAAGAGGTATCAAAATTATTTATTAACCGACAGAATGTAGCGTAAGATGATTTTGCCTCGTGAGCACATTTTTTCATATTCTGACAAACGGAAGCTACGTCTGTATAATTCTTATCTCGAATTAATTTAAATAAATAATATTTATGAAGTTTGTATCCAATTGAATTAACTATTGCTGTAGAATAGTGTTTTTCATTATCTTTATGAGTACGTTTAGATTTAATAATAAAATCATTTAGATTATCTCTGATTGTATCTTGATTCTTATTATATCCTCTCAAATTATTCTTGATATCAATATATACAGGTCTCAAAACACAAAATAATTGTTCATTGAAAATATCTTTATCAAGACCTGTAGCAAGAATTTGATCAAATACAGATTCAATTTGATCAAAAAAAGTTATTTCAAAATAATTATTAGTTCCTTTTCTTTCACAAAGATGAACTGCATAAGGTTTTAAACGTAATATTTGACTGGAGAGATTTGATGAATTATCAGCTAAGTATACTTGACATAAGTTTTTACAATATTCTAATATTTGAGTGACTGAATCTACAAATCTATTTTGATAAAGAAACATAAATGAAGAAAAAAAATTTACATTTGCTTGATTTAAAAATCTATCTTTATCGGTAAAATGTCTAACGAGAGCTAAATCTGCATAGAGTCTATTTAATTCATCAATATCTGACTGAATAATTGGTTGTTTTTCACGAATTTTTGTTTCAAATGAACTTCTTAATTGCCCTAATTTTCTAAATAAATCGCTTTGTGATGGCACCATATTGAATAAATATTAGTTGAAATATATAAACTTTTTAATTTTTTAAGCCCCAATTCTTTTTTTGGTTCTTTTTCTAAAAGAACATCTAAAGTGAAAATTCGATTAAGTTTAACCATTTCTAAGCGAGAATCGCTTAATCCGGTCTTTTCAGCCTTTTAAAATTCATTTTGTGTCATTCTAGTCCGGAAAAACTGTCCGTATTTGGAGTGGTGAAAGATTAGACCTTGTCATGGTCTTATTCTTCCAGCGCCGAGAACAACTTTTTTATCTTGCCTATGAACCCGTTCCCGCCTGTAGACGTTGTTTCTTCCTCTACCCCTCGCTTACCGACAGCCACGTCGAGGTACTTGTTCAGGGTCGGTACGGGCTGCGTCCCTTTCAGCCCGATGTTCTGCGGGTACGCAGGTCCTTGGATGATGATCGTCGGGACGCTGGCGATGTCGAACTTCTTGAACAGCTTGTTGCTGCCAGCCATGCCGCTGACGACGTCCTTGTATATGACGTCGTCTCGTTCCTTCGCCACCTGTCCTGCGATGGCTTTGGCGGTCGGACAGTGCGGGCACGTCGGCGAGCTGAAGACGTAGAGGGTCGCTTTTGCCATGATAGAGACCACGAAACAGGAGTCTTTCTTAAACTTCCCGGTCGTGTGAAAACCTGTGCCGAGAAAAACCACAACCACAAGAGGTGTGATTGGGAGACCCACAACGAGCCACACATCCACAGGTTATTTAAACGATGTGTGCTTACCCCCATCACAACCACGAATGGTGGTGCAGGAACAACGAAAAAAAGGTGAAAAACGAAATGGCAAACACGGTCCACTTGACGAAAGACAACTACGAGCAGGAAGTGAAGCAAACGGATAAGCCAGTGGTCATCGACTTCTGGGCGTCCTGGTGCGGCCCGTGCCAGATGATGGCACCGGTCTACGAAGAGCTCGCCGAAGAATACCATGAGCAAGGCACGGCCAAGCTCTGCAAGCTCTCCACCGAAGAGGAGCCGGAACTGGCGCAACAACACGGCATCAGAGGCATCCCGACCCTCGGCATCTTCAAGGACGGCAAGGAAGTCGACCGCATCGTAGGCTTCGGACCCAAAGAAGTCCTGAAGCAACGCATCGACCAAGGCATCGAGAAAGCCAAGCAGGAAGGGTGAACAAGATGACCGCCTTCGACAACGCCCAAGCGCAACTGGACAAAGCAGCTGAAAAAGCCAGCATGAAGCCTGAAGACACGACGTTCCTCAAGGCGCCGAAAAGGATACTCCAAGTCTCCTTCCCGGTCAAGATGGACGACGGCAAGACAGAGTACTTCAACGGCTACCGCGTCCAGTACAACGACGCCAGGGGTCCGACGAAAGGCGGCATCCGGTTCCACCCCCAAGCCGACCTAGACGAGGTGAAAGCCCTGGCGTTCTGGATGACCATCAAGAACGCCGTCGTCGACGTCCCGTACGGCGGCGGGAAAGGCGGCGTGGAAGTCGACCCGAAGAAGCACTCCCGAGCGGAACTCGAACGGGTCAGCAGGGAGTTCATAAAAGCCATCCACGACGTCATCGGACCGACGAAGGACGTCCCGGCCCCCGACGTGTACACCAACCCGCAAGTCATGGGATGGATGCTCGACGAGTACGAAGCGATAAAGAAAGAACACCTGCCAGGCATGATCACCGGCAAGCCGCTGGAACTCGGCGGGAGCAAAGGCAGGTCCTACTCGACGGCCATGGGCGGCGCGTACGTCCTGAAAGAGGCTGTCGAGAAGTTCGACCTCGACCCCCTCAAGACGACGGTGGCCATCCAGGGCTTCGGCAACGCCGGACGCCACATGGCCCGCATACTCGACGACTGGGGCTACAAGGTCGTCGCGGTCAGCGACAGCAAGACCGGCGTCTACCACGAAGAAGGCCTGGACATCCCGGAAGCCATCAGGCACAAGGAAGAACGAGGAAGCCTCGAAACCCTCGACGCCGAGAAGGTGACGAACGAGGAGCTCTTAGAGCTCGACGTCGACGTCCTCGTACCCGCAGCCATGGAGAACCAGGTCACCAAGGAGAACGCCCAGAACATCAAGGCGAAGATAGTCCTCGAGCTGGCGAACGGGCCGGTCACGCCGGAAGCCGACGAGATCCTCGAGAAGAAAGGCGTCACGGCCATCCCGGACGTGCTGGCCAACGCGGGCGGCGTGGCAGTCTCGTACTTCGAATGGGTTCAGAACAACTACGGCTACTACTGGGAGGAAGACGACGTCCTCGCACAGCTCGAGAAGAAGATGGTGCAGAGCTTCAACGACATCCACGCCACGGTGAAAGAGAAGGACACGAGCTACCGCGAAGCGGCCTTCATACTCGCGGTGGAACGAATCGTCGCCGCGGCGAAGCAGAGGGGAGCCCTATGATAAGCTTCGCATGCAAGAACGTCGACCTCAAGGACATCATCACGTGCAGCTTCGACCTGAACAAGACGGAGTACGAACTCCTCGTCTTCCTCATCAAGCAGGAAGAACCGCTCACCATCAGCGAGATCGCTGATAAGACGGGCTTCGAACGCAGCACGGTGCAGAAGGCCATCTCCAAACTGCTCCTCAAAGAGGTCGTGGAGCGGCGGCAGCTCAACCTGAAAGGAGGCGGCTACCGCTTCATATACCAGGTGGAGGACAAGGATGCCATCAAGGAACGCATGACCCGTATCGTCGACGGGTGGCACCGCAACGTCCTCGAAGCCGTCAAGCAGTGGTGAAACCCCCAAAAAAAAACATTTTTTTTCTCCTTTCCACCCCGCAGCCGAGAAAAAGAAAGCTTTATAACAAACCACCACCGTAGAGGAGCCATGGGTGAGGACGAAAGCAGGATGTCGCTCCTGCGAGAGGTGAGCGAGCAGGAACTATTCCACCTGCAGAACGGCCTCGACGTGACCAGCCTGCGAGAACTCGTCGTCAAGCTACGCACCATCGACGACGAAACGTTCGAACACCACGTCGGCGGCGGGAAGAACGACTTCGCGACGTGGGTGAAGGACGTCTTCGGCGACCAGCGGCTCTCCGAAAAGCTGGAGCGCGTCAAGAAGAAGGATGAGATGGCCGGTATCATCGAGAGATACCTGCTCGACAAGGAAAGCGAGGAGCTCGGACGATTCGGCATCCACGTCACGGCGGAACGCCTCGGAAAACTGGAACGAGCCATCGAAAAGCTCCGGAAACAAGGCCTGGAAGAAGACGAGGTCAAGCGAAACCTCCTGCAGAAAGGCTGGCATCGCAACACTATCGACCTCGTACTCATGGGCAAGGACAACCCGTACAGGGAGTACCACAGCCTCGACAACATCGAGCACGTCGAGGAGTTCCACGAAGCCCTGGAACAATTGAAGAGACACGTCATCAACGCGGCCGGCCAAGGAAGCTCGCTGGAGGACATCAAGGCGTTCCTCAAGAAGCTTGGCTGGCACGACGACATCATAGGATTCACGTTCTACGACATCTTCAAGCCCCACCCGAACCTGAAGAAGCTGGCGAGGTACGTCACGGACCAGGTGAAGAACCACGACAAGACCGTCTCCGAAGTGAAGGCGCAACTCCTCAAGCTAGGCTGGAAGGAATACATCGTGGACAGCGTCATCTACGGCCTGAAAGAGCCGTCGAACGCGCTCAACAAGATACTCTCATACCTCGACGAGTTCTCGGAAGACAACAGCGAGCGGGTGAAAGGGTTCCTGCTCCAGATGGGCTGGGACGAGCTCTCGGTCGACGAGGCGATACGCCAGAAGGAGTTCGAAGCCGTCGAGCGACGGCTCCAGGAAGACTTCAATCTCAGCCGAGGGGACGCGTTGAAAGAGCACGGCGACATGCTCAACGACCACGTCCTCAAGCTCGACAAGGACGCCGACGAGGCGTGGGACGACCTCCTGGAAGGGTACCGCGACATACGCGAGAAGGACCTGTCCAACGACCACGGAGAGCTACACGTCGAAGAGGACTACAACTACTACTACTCCGCAGGCGACCTCGAGACCGTACGCACGGCCGAGAAAGGAGGCATCAAGAAGGCATACTACAACGACGAGACCAAGCCACTCCTCATCAAGGGCCACGGCAGCCGCTACGTCCTCCTACCGCAGGTGATCAAGCGACGGTGCGTGGTGTGCGGCGAGCGCAAGCCGGTGGCGTGGATGAAGAAGGTGGAGATGTGGGACGACACGCGGACGCACAAGGTGACCAAGTACGCCTGCCCGTCGCACGCCGACAAGATCGAGAGCCTGGTCGAGGAGACCCGTATCATCCAGTCATAGAACGCAAGGTCATGGAGAACGCGGTCGCCTTGACGCCAATCAAGCCGTCACGCTGCAACGGCTCCACCAAACGCTTGACGTAAGCCTCCGGGAGCTCCAGCCGTTGGGCCGCCTGCTTGACAGTGATCTCCTTCTCCTGATCCACGAGTTCCATGAGCTTATCCGCTTTCGTCTCGATGACAGCCATTTCGAATACACCTGCGTTTCTTGTTCAGACCCCTGCCAGCAACCACGACAAGGCGTTCTTGCCGACCCAGTAGAGCGCCAGGGTGAGGACCATGAAGGGCGGTACCCGCTTGACACCTGGCTGGAAGTGGCCGTACTTGATGAGGCCTATGAGGAATGCCGACACCACGCTGGTGGTGAGGAGCATGAGGATCGCGAAGACGTCGAAGTCCTGGGCTTCCACGCCACCCTTGCCTCGGAATGAGAAGAACCCGAAGGAGATAGGGGACGATCCGGCCGCGTCTTCCATCACGCTAGAGCGGATGTTGACTATCTTGTCGTTCATCACGTAGCTCATGCTGAACATCAGGGGCGCTATGATGACGCCGGCCACGACTATGAAGATGATGTAGTTCTTCACGTTAGCCGCCATGGCGGCCCTCATCGTCCGCATGCGGGTGATGTTCCCGGCGATCTCCTCGAGGAGGCTTGAGATGTTCGAGCCGCTCCCGATGCTCATGTTGATGCTGTTCACAGCCCGTTGGAGGACTTTCGAGTCGAATTTCTTGCTGAATATCTCGAGGGCTTTGGAGAGGTCGCCCTTCACCTTGCTCGTCTTGGCGACGAGCTCTATCTCCTTGGAGAAGATGCCGAACCGGGGCCTGTTGCTCTTGATGAGCGCCTCGTCGAGGAGCATGCCGCTACGGTAGTTGGTCGCCACGAGCCGCAGGAAGTCAGGCAGCACCCTCTCCACGGCGAGCCGCCGCTTGAAGCGCCTGTATGATAGGAAAGACTTGAAGGCCAGGTGGACGAGGGGGTAGATGACTGCGAAGCCGATGACGAACCATCCGAGGAGGTAGAGGGCTGTCAGCCAGAACGGGACGTCGTTGAGGAGGAATGCGTAGCCGAGGACGACCGATCCGAGTATGAGGAGGCTCAGCGTGACTATGAGGAACCGTCTGATGACGACGCCTGGCTCTAGGGACAGTCCGGCCTTGCGGAGGTCGAGCCTCAATCGTTCGTAGAGTGTTTTCTTCCTGACCGGGCGGTCGGAGACCGTCATGCCCAGGCGTTTCCGCACGCGGCGCTTCTCAGCCTCGATGTCGCGGTCTTCGAGGAAGAACTCGTCGATGGCGAGCTCTGGCTCCTTGAGGGGGCGTGCGGGAGTCTCGGCAGGCTTCGACGCCATCCTAGTACGCCTCCACCGCGGGCCTGCGGTTCGATGATAACATGAGGAAGCCGTACTGGATGGCTGCGAGGAGTAGCCAGACGGTTATGAGGACTCCGAGTCCGAAGGAGATGCCTGCGAAGGTGAGGAGTGCCGTTATGATGGTGAAGCCCACCGTGGGTATGATGATCGCGGTCATCATGTAGAAGAGGGATATGGCGTTGAGCTCTCGGCCGTACTCCTGGATCCGTATCTTCTGCTCTTCCACGACGTCGTCGAGCAACACCCTCAAGGAAGAGGTGATGTCGGCGCCTGTCTGGAGGCTGTTGAGGAGTTGCCAGTACACGTTGCGGAGGTGGTCCGAGGGGGTCATCTCGACGGCTTCGTGGAGCGCTTCTTCGAGGGTCTTGCCCATCTCCACCTTGGCGATGATCTCGTCGAGGTAGATGCCTATGAGCGCGAAGTTCTTGCTCGTGCTGGCGAGGGCGTGGTAGAGTGATCGCTCGCTCTTCAGCTCGAGTATGAGGAACCGGACGGCCGAGACTATCTCGGTCTCGACCTCGCGCCCCGCCCTCACAGCGTTGAGCCGGGGGTGGTGTATGAAGAATGTGAAGACTATGATGGATGAGAGCAGGAAGGCCGCCACCGGTATGAGCGGCGTCAGTTCGAGGGCTGACGTGATGGTGAGGACGAGGAATCCTATCATGAGGCTGAGGATGATGGTCGAGAGGAAGGCTCGTTTCAGGTATGCTTCAGGTGTCTTCTCTATCCGGGCGAGCTTGAGGTCTCCTTCTAGCTGGGGGAAGGAGAGTGCGAACCGGTGTAGGAGGGTGCTTGCTATGACATGTCACCTCATTGTCTTTGGGCTCTCAAACGTCTGAGGAGGGATTCCTTGTCCTGGTAGTAGTCGGCCATGTGGCGTCCGACCTTCTCGACGTTGAACACCTCGTGGTCGACGAGCTTCTGGAGGATGTATTGTTTTTCCTGGCGGTCCCGCTCGAGCTCCTCGTGGGTGAGCCCTGTGAACTCTGTGAGCTCTTGTATGAAGCGTTGCGACTCCGAGACCTTGGAGAGCCTGTCGCGGGCGTGGTCGTACCGGTAGAGGAGGCTGTGCTCGCATTCTTGCGTCACCTCAGCCACCTCGAGGGTGCGGCGCTTGCCGGTACGCCTGTTCCTGAACTGTACGAGGAGTAGGTTGATGGCCGGCAACAATGCTTTGGGGACGTCGACGGGCTCGTTCGTCAGCCTGGCGAGGGCTTCGCGCGCGTTGTTGGCGTGGAACGTGCCGTAGCACGAGTGGCCGGTGTGGATGGCCTCGAACAGGGTTTCGGCTTCCCGCTTGCGCCTGACTTCTCCGACGAGTATGCGGTCGGGCCTCATGCGGAGGCTGTTGACGAGGAGGTCTTCCATCGTCACCTCGCCCTTGCCTTCGGCGTTGGCGAGGCGGCTGAGCATGGGGACCCAGTAGGTGTAGCTGGGGAGCTTGAGCTCTCGCGTGTCCTCGATGCTGATGACGCGCTGGTTCGGCGGTATGAAGTTGGCGAGGGCGTTGAGCGTGCTCGTCTTTCCGGAGGCGGTGCCGCCGACGATGAGGATCGACATCTCGTACTGGATGGCCTGCCACAACAAGGCGGCGACCTCGACGGAGATCGTGTCGTTGCTGATGAACTTGGTGATCGTCCACGGGTCTTTGGAGAACTTGCGGAGGGTGATCGTGTTGCCGCCCGGCGTGATGGGGCTGATCGTGGCGTTGACGCGCTCGCCGCTGCTGAGGTAGGCGTCGAGCAGCGGGTTGAGCGTGTTGATCTGCCGGCCCACGTTGCGTCCGATCCTCGAGGCGGCCTGGTGTATCTGGTCCTCGCTCGACATGTAGATGTTGGTCTGCAGCCAGCCGTGCTGCCGGTGATAGACCCAGATGGGGTCTTCGGCGTTGTCGATGGCGATCTCTTCCAGGTGCGGGTCGTTGAGGAGGAAGTCGACGTAGCCCATGCCGAGCGATCGTGAGAGGAGGTAGCTCCTGAGGGCGTGCTTTGTCTGGGCGTCCTCGTACGGGAAGTAGTCTGAGAGGAGCTTGTCGAGGGCTTGGTTGAAACGGTCGCTTACCTCTCCTTCCTGCTTCTCTGCTTCGAAGTCCTGGAGTTCCATCTGCCTGATGAGCTCTTCCCGGATCTCTTCGAGGATGACTTCGGTCGTCTTGCTGATGCCTGAGATGCTGACGGCGTAGGTGGGCGTGTAGCTGTCGGGCTTTGATTGGATGGTGACTTCGACGTTGATGTCCCTGGCTTTCGTGGTGTAGCGGTCGAGGACGTGGAGGTCTTCTGCCGGCTCCTTCTGGGATGGCTGCTGCGAGGGGGTGTCGTCGGGCTGTCGGCCGCGGGGGTTTTGGGTGGCTGGTTGGTGCTCGGCGGTCGATTGTCGAGCAGTCCCTTCAGGTTTTTGTCGAGAATTCTGCGACGTGGTCGCTCTTTGCGGTTGCTCTTGTTCCACCGGTCCCACCTTCTTTTTTTGTGGTTGTCTTTCCGGGTCTTGGTATTTATATCTTTCCATCGTCATGGGCAGGTCACCCCGAAGCGTCCTGGTTGTGTCGTGTTGATGGCCGCCCACGAGGGGAGGCCTGTGATGGTGCAGTCGGCTGGCCGCTGGTCGTCGAGGTAGTGCCAGTCGATGATGGATCCTTCTTGTTCGGCGCCGACGCCTGTGAGGGTGGTGGCGTTGACGAGGCTCTCGATGCCGTGCTCAGAGGGTTTGAGGTCTCCTCTGAGCCGTTGGAGGTAGCTTGGGCCTCTCGTACTGTTGATGTACAGGCGGTCGTGGACTAGGCGTGCGGCGCCGGCTCCTTGCGGGGCTGGCGTGACTCGTTGGAAGTATCGCTGGTCGGTGCCGACGGTGTAGAGGGGGTCGTAGAGCCCTCGGACGGGGACGCGGGCGGTGACGTTGAGCGGGAGCTCCCACTGGGCGTCGCTGCGCTCGTCGGTGAGCTGTAGCTCGGTGTCGAGCGATACCGTGACGTGCCAGGGCCCTTCGTGGTACGCCCGTATCTCGTGTCCGGTGAGGTTGAGGGTGTAGTGTAGGTGTTGTGCCACGATAACTGTCTGATTCTCCCAGTCAGTGAGGGTTGTCGCGTTGAGGAGCGGTTGTTCCTGGCCGTCGAGGGTGCCGTTGGTGACGAGCTCTTCGAACTTGTCGTCGAAGCCGTCGACGTAGCCGTCCCGTCGGAGGACCGCCTCGTCGAGTGCTATGAACGCCCTGTAGGAGGCGACCCTGAGGGCTGTAGCTGCGTCGTCCTCTACGGCGCTGATGAGCTCTTCCGCCTTGACCAGCCGGGTGGCTTCTACGTCCGCCCCGTCGTGATACCTGGCCGGCCGGTGGACCGAGGTGTAGACTGCGAGGAGCGTGAGGAGTATGAGGACTGTGAGGCTGAAGAAATACGCTTTCCGCGACCGCGTCAGTTCCATGCGGTCACCTCCAGGATGGCCGGGCCCCACAGGTAGGGGATGTCGGACCGTTGCTCTGCGTGGAGCTCGAGGTCTGCGGCTTCGAAGTCGACGTCGACGCCGCCGTCATTGTCGAGGTCTAGCATGGTGAAGAGCTCGTGGCCGAGGGCTTGCCAGGCGTCCTCGTCGTCGTAGGTGCCAGGATAGGTGCAGGTGTTGCCGCCACCGTAGTTGGAGGGGATAGGGTAGTGTCGTTCGGTGTCGTCGTCCATGGTCACGGTCCACGTGCACCCGTCGGCGCGCGGGTAGACTGCGTCGAGGCTGATGGTGGAGTCGAGGAAGGCGTTGTAGTAGAGGGCGTTGTGCTGCGAGCATGTCTGCGAGTCCTGTTCTGGGCCTGCTGACACGCGCATCTCGATGTCGTTGTCCTCCTGTTCGAGGGTTCCGGGGGGTAGCTGGACCGCGAAGGGGTCTCCCATGACCTGGTAGTCATCACCAATCGATGAGAGGTCGTAGACGGTCTCGCCGTTGGCGCGGAGCCTGTCGGTCCAGTGGTCTCGCGAGTAGCTGGTGACGAAGCCGTCGTAGGGCTGGATGCCCTGGGGGAAGTCGACGTCCGTCGCGGTGCAGTGGTCGCCGTTGCCGAACGGTCGCTGCTCGCCTTGGATGAGTATCCGCCCGCTCTCGTCCGGCTCTTCCCAGGGCTCGTACTCGACCTCGACGTAGGACCCTTCGAGGAGGTCGAGGTATGCTCCCGGGTCGTCTAGCGTGGCGACCTGGGCTTCGTAGCCGCCTTCCTCGAGGATGGAGTCCTGGATGTCGTCGTAGGCGTCGATGAGGCCTTGGGTGGAGTCGCCGACGTAGTGGTGGCTGGCGTCGTCCGCGGATGCGATGTCGAGCATGGTCTGGTTGCCCTCGTCGAACTCCGCGTCCGACTCGTCCCGGAAGAAGATGGTGTAGATGCTGTATCCCTGGCTGACGGCGTACTCGGCGTAGGCGACCGCTTGTTGCGAGGCGGCTTCTTGTTGCTCATCCCAGTCCTCGAAGTCGTTGGGGCAGTCGAGGCTGTCAGGGAACTCGTCGTGGGGGTCGTCGTAGCACGTGTTGGGGATGCCGTCGCTGAGGAGTACGATGGACTGGTAGGAGGTCTCGGAGCTTTCCAGGCGTCTGATGGCTTCTGCGACCCCGCAGGCGATGCACGTCTCGTCCATCTGCGGGTCGTAGTCTTCGATGGCGTTCGTGAGCGCGCTTTCATCATCGCTAAGCCCGTACGTGTCCTGCACTTCGCCATCGTACGTGACGAGTCCTATGTTGTTGTCGCCGCTGTTGAGGATGTCGGTGACGAAGCCTTGCTGGACGTCCTTGGCGAGCTCTAGCCGGGTGGTGCAGTCTTGCTCGGTCACTTCCTGGTGGTTGCTCGTCCTTAAAAGCTCATCGTCGGCGACTTCTTCGTTGCAGTAGTTTTCTTCACAGTCATCGCCAGGGGTGAGCGGGCAGTCTGCGGTTCCACTTCTCACAGAGGTGTCATGGACTGCAGAGTAGTCGTAGCCGCAGGACTCCTGGGTGTTGTAGTTCCGTGTGGGGTTTCCGTCCGCGTCCCCGCACACGTCGTCCGCGCATGTTTCTCCTTCTGCCAGGACGCACGATGTCCCGGTCCAGCTGGTGATCTCCGCGTCGTACCAGTACCTGCAGTATTGGTATGGGTCTCTTTCTTCATAGTCGTGGAAGTTGAACGCGTTGTCAGGAGCGTCGTCACACACATCCCCTTCTCCTTGCATGCATTTCTCTCCTTCATCGAGGTAGGTGAGCGGGCAGTAGCCGTAACCGTCCCGGTTATACGTGTAGGTGTAGTCGTACTCGCACCTCGTGCCGGCGTGGTAGTTGTACTCGCAGGTGTAGCCGTCTGGATAGTCGTAGCGGCACTCGTCGTCGACGCGGCGGTAGTTGGACGCGTCCGGCGGGGCGTCTTCGCACGTCCCTTCCTGGCATGGTTGCTCTTCAGCCAAGGAGCATGATCCGATGGCGTAGCGAGTGGTGGTCGTGTGGTCGCGCGTGTCGGCCCCGTCCGCCTCTCCGCATCGGTCGTCGACGCACTCATGGGCGGCGGGGACTGAGCACGTCGCTGTAGCCCAATGTTCTTGTGATTGCTCGTTGGAGGTGGAGCTGCTCGTGGCGTATGATAGTATGTTGTCACAGGGGTCTCCTCGGCAGTCGTGGTTCAGTTGCGGGATGACGCAGCCGTCTTCGTGCCTTGAGACTGTATAGGGGTATTGGAAGTCATACCTGCAGGAGCCGTCGCTGGTGTATGAGTAGTGGTCGTACGTGTCCTCGTCTTGTATCCCGTCGGCTTCGCAGGCGTCGCCTTGGCAATCCTCTTCGACACCTATATAGCAGGACTCCCTGCTTGATTCTTCAGCGGTCTCTTGGTAGTCATAGCTGCAGGCGGTGACCATGTCGTGGTTCCACGTCTGGAGGATGTCCCAGTCCCACCATTGCGGCCGGTCGTACCGGCACACATCACCCTGACAGGACTCCCAGGAATAGAGATTGCAGGTGACGTAGCCTTCCCTAACAGGGTACACATCGTAGTTGTAGGTGCAGGTCAGTCCTGCGTCTTCGCAGATCTCTTCGTCCATGCTGTCGCTGACGTCGGTGACGAGTATGGTGTCGGAGGCTCCTTCGACTATCGTCGTGGTCGTCGCGTTCTCGTAGCCGAACCGTAGCGGTAGCGTGGCGTCTTCCAGGTCGTCGTAGTCGAGACTGCTTTCGAAGTCATCGTTGTCGAGCTGTACGTCTTGCTGGGCGGTCGAGGTGTCGTCTTCGTGGATGGTGGTGTTGCCGAGGGCTAGTATGACGTTGTTGTCGTGCTGGCTGTGGTCTGTTTGGTACCTCAGCCTTGCCGTGATACTCGTGGGTTTCCCTGGTATCATGATGGCATCGTAGATGTTGGTGACGCCTTCGATGGAGGGGAGGCTTTTCCGGGTGGTGGTGCTGGTGCGGTAGTGCTCGTCTGAGGTGTACGTCGCCTTGATGAGCCCGCCACTGGCGTAGTGGTCTGCGAGCGTTCCACTTGTGAAGCGAATGGTGATGTCGTTGCTCCCCGTGCGGAGATTGTCCTCGCAGCCGAGAGTTTCGCTGACATGGCTTCCGGCGTTGATGTCCTCGCAGTGGTCGTCGTTGACTTCTATCGTGAAGTCTTCGTGGAATTCTCCTTCGAGGTGGAGCTCGTCGATGCTGTCGGCGTGGCTTGGGATGTCAAGTTGGAGCGTGATGTTTCCTTGTCCTATGAATCCTCCGAGCCTTGTGATGGCGTGCCTGGTGGTTCCTCCTTTGGAGAGGTAGGCTGTGGCGGTGTGGCCTACGAGCGGTTGTCCGACTTGGAATCCTGAGAGGAGGCTTCTCGTCGTTGTGGCGGTCTTGTTCAGTGGCTCGGTGCTCGTGTGGAGGTTGTATCGTCGGTTGTTGCTGTGGATGGTGACGTTGTAGCTCGTGCTGATGTCGGCTTGGTCTGAGAGTTGTCGGAGGAGGTTTCGGGCTTCTGATTGGAGTTGTGTGTCTTCGTCGTTGAGCCCCGTGATGTAGAGCATGGCTGCCAGCCTTGCGATGCTGGTCTCGTTGGTGGCGTTGACGCTCGTGCCTTCAAGCTCTTGTTGGAGGCTTGCGACGTAGCTGGGGTCGAGGTCTCCGAGCGTGGTCGTCCTGAGGAGCTTGTTGACGTCCGCCGCGGCGGTCTCGACCTGCGGGGTCTCGTAGGTGTGGATGTATTGCCCTTTGAGTACGAGGATGCCTGCTATGAGTATGAGGAGTGCTATGAGGAAGTCTAGTTCGAGGAATTGCGCTCGCTTCATGGTTCGTCCTCGTACACGCTGATGGTGATGCGCGCCGTGCCGTCGGCGTCTTTGAGTGTTCGTCGTTGGACCGCGAGGTAGTCCGGCCTTTGGGGTTCTTTCCCTATCGTGACCGTGTCGTCTCCGTAGGTGATGTTGAGGTGGTAGTCGCTCCTGACGCCGAGGAGTCGTTTGGTCTCGTTGTAGTCTGCTTGGACGAGTGTCTGCAACTGCGCGACCTTGGTCCGGTTGAGCTCGCCGTCCGTGGCGAGGCCTGCCCGTTCCACGTCCTCCTCGCTCCACGCGACGGGATAGCCTGGCATGATGAGGGTGTCTGACAGCCTGACGGCTTGCTTGCTGACTGTCTCGTAGCGTCGCTGCCCCATGTCTGGGGGTGTGAAGAGGCTGTCGTAGAACAGGGTGGTGGCTAGGAAGAAGATGAAGAGTACGAGGGTGGCGCTGAAGATGAGGTGTTGCGCTTTACGGTTCATGGTTCCACCTCGTTGATGACGAGCCGGCCGTCTTCCTTATGGATGGTGTTCCGGGCTGGCGCTTTCTCGAGCTCGTGCGGGACGCTCATGTCGGGTATGGTGTAGCTCGCCTCGAGGCCTCCGACCTGTACGGTGAGCCAGCTGGTCTCGTTGTCGAGGCTGACGTTGTACTCTTCCTGCTCGAGGTTCTTGGGGAGCGTGAGGTTGCGGCTGAAGCCGTCGCTCATCTGGGCGGCGGTGTAGAGCTGGTGCTGCAAGCCTAGTCCGAAGTCCTGCATGAGTATCTCATTCCGTTGGAACTCTAGCCGGTCCTTGGCTTCTGAGGAGAGGGTGGTCCAGAGGGTGA
Source organism: uncultured Methanosarcinales archaeon (assembly GCA_964556395.1). Classification (GTDB taxonomy): domain Archaea; phylum Nanobdellota; class Nanobdellia; order Woesearchaeales; family WJKR01; genus WJKR01. The sequence goes on along the minus strand of CAZKVR010000009.1, from coordinate 11,942 downwards.
ACGCTATGAGGAGTACGAAGAAGAGTATGAGGAACTCGTAGGCGATCTGGCCTTTGGTGCGGCTGCGCATGGGTATCAGCGGTCGGTGATGTTGATGAAGTCGTCCGTGGGGTCGTTCACCGTGCCTTGGTCGTCCATCCGCAGGGTGAGGGTGTGCTTGCCCTGCGCGGGGCTTATGACTCCCTTGACGGGGACTCCGGCGTCGGCGTAGGCGGTCCTGGTCGTGTCTTCGAGGTAGAATTCTATAGTGGTGCCGCTGACCTCGGTCCGGTTGACGCCTTCCGGGATGCTGGCCACTATGGTCGTGGTGGCGGGGGCTCCCTGGTAGTAGAGTTTCTCCGATTGGTATGCGATCTCTTCGGCGAGGCTTGAGAGGTGGTCTATGTGGATGTCTTGCTTGTGGGACTGGTATGACTGGAACATGACGACGGTGATGGGGAGTATGAGGAGTAGCGAGAATCCTATGACGAGCAGGTATTCCATGGCGAACTGTCCTCTCCTCACACGCACACCTCTTTTTTTGAGGTTGTTCTTGCGAGGAGATGGTATATAAAGGTTTCTACCGGCTTCAGAGGAACGTTACAGGGCCTAAGAGTATGACTGCGAGTAGTATGAGTAGCGCTGCGAAGACGAACTGTAGGAGCCACGCCAGCAACGCCCTGATCCAGCCGAGGCTGAAGAAGTCCTTGTAGATCCAGATCATGAGTATGAACACTATCAGGCCTGCCCACGTGTCGAACACCGCCCGGACGGCGAAGGCGACTAGTCCTACGAGGAGGTTGACTCCTATGACCCTGAACACGCTTCCGCGGCCGCCGAGCATCTGGACTGCGATCCAGAGTGGGATGGCTGAGATGATGAAGAGCGCCAGCGTCGCCAAGAGCAGCCAGAGGAGTGACATGCCTTATGGTAAGTCGTCTTGCTATTTAATCCTTGCGGACCCCTGTATGGAGAGGCAATAAGCATTTATATCCCCGCTTCCTGCGACTCCTCTATGACCCTCATCGGCGACCTGCACTTGCACAGCCGGTACGCGCAGGCGTGCAGCAAGAAGACTACCATCCCCTTACTCGAGGAGTGGAGCCGCAAGAAGGGGGTCGACTTCCTCGCGACGGGCGACATCGCACACCCGTTGTGGCGCGAGGAGGTGAAGCGCTACCTCAAGGACCGGACGGGCGAAGGCATCTATACGACAGAATCCGGGTTCCCGTTCGTCCTCGAGATGGAGATATCACTGATATACACCCACCTCGGCCGTGGACGTCGGGTGCATCATGTCATCCTGTTCCCATCCATGGAGGTGGTGGAGCAGGTGGTCGAGTACCTGTCCAAGAGGGGTAGGTTGGATTATGATGGTAGGCCTATCTTCAAGATAACCTCTGAAGAGCTTGTCAGGGACCTGCGGGCGATCAGCCAGGACATCGAGGTGGTCCCGGCGCACATCTGGACGCCGTGGTTCGCCATGTTCGGCTCCAAGTCTGGTTACGACTCGTTCAAGGATTGCTTCGGCTCCCAGAGCCACCACGTCCACGCGATCGAGACTGGGATGTCGAGCGACCCGCCGATGAACTGGCGCGTCAAGGACTTGGATGAGAAGCAGATCGTCTCGTTCTCGGATAGCCATTCCTACTGGCCTTGGCGCCTCGGTCGGGAGGCGACGTTGTTCGGCTTCGAGGATGTCACGTACGACGGCGTCTTGCAAGCGTTGCGGAAGGGGAAGAGGCTTGCGGGGACTATCGAGACCGAACCCGCCTACGGCCGTTACCACTGGGACGGGCATCGCAACTGCGGGTTCTCCTGCCCGCCTTCGCGGTCGAAAGAGCTCCACGGCGTCTGCCCGGTGTGCGGCAAGCCCTTGACGATAGGCGTCGACAACCGGGTCGAGGAGTTGGCGTCGAGGCCCCAGGGGTATCAGCGGCCGGGCGCGCCTCCTTTCTGGAAGCTGGCGCCGCTGCACGAGCTCATCTCGGCCGTGTCCGGCAAGGGCTTGGCGACGAAGGGTACGTGGGCGACGTATCATGAGTTGTTGAAGATAGGCAGGAATGAGAACCGCGTATTGCTCGAGACGCCTGCGAGGGAGCTGGCCAAGGCTGCGAACCCTGAACTGGTCGAGGCGATCATGGCGAACCGGGAGCAACGCCTGGAGGTGACGCCTGGCTTTGACGGCGAGTACGGCAAGCTAGCCCTCAGGGGAGCGGAAGCCGTTGAGAAACCGGAAGTACGGAAGGCCCAGAAGGGGTTGCGGGAGTACTTCTCTTAGAATCACGCGCGGGTTTTTCTGATACCGGGTTGAGAAGGGAGAAAGAAGAGAATAAAAAGAAAAAGAGTTGTTCTCATTCGACCATGAGCATGACCGTGGCGCCTTCCTCGCAGTCAAGGCACACGACCGGGTACTCGCCCTCCTCGAGGTCTTCGAGGAGTATGGTGTCGTGCTGGACGTGCTCGGTGACGCCGAGGCCGTAGACGGTGACGTGGCGTGGCTCGTCGAGCATGAACCGGAGCTCGACGTCCTGGCCCTGCTCCGCGTTGACGGTCTCGGGCGCGAACTTGTCGCCTTCCTGCCGGATCTCGTGGCTGACGGTTCCCGTGTCGTCTTCGCCGCCTTCCCTGTCGTCGGCGGAGGCGTGGACGGCCTGTCCGGTCGCCTGGTCGCCTTCAGGCGCGCATCCTCCGAGGAGGAGCGCTGCCATGAGGACTCCTGCGATGAGGATTGCGTGTCTCATTTATTCCTCACCTGGTATGACGAACCGGGGTGGCCTGTTCTTGTCGTTCACCGTGATGGTGAAGGTCTCGCTCGTCTCGAGGACGCCGTCGCTGACCGTGACTGTCTGCTGGTACTCTCCCGCGTCGTCGTAGTCTGTCGTGTACTCCTTGGTGTCCATGAAGCCGGAGTAGCTGAATGTCAGCTCGTCGCCTTCGGGGTCGTACGCGTCGACCGGCAGCTTGATCGTCTCGCCCTCGTCGACTTCGATGTCGCCGATCGGCTTGAGCACCGGTTTGGTGTTGATCTGGGTGACGGTGACGGTGAACTCCTCGCTCACGGTCGCCTTGCCGTCGGTCGCGGTGACGGTGACGTCGTAGGTGCCTGCGTCGCCGTCGTCGGTAGTCCAGGTGCCGTTGTCGTCGAGGGGTTTGCTGAAGCTCAGGCTCACGTCGTCGCCGTCGGGGTCGGACACTTCGGGGTCGACGGAGACCGTGTTGGTCTCCATGACGGTGACGTCCTGGACCGGCTTGAGCACCGGCTCGCGGTTGACGTCTTCCACGTCGATGATGATCTCCTTGGTGTTCTCCTTCTCGCCGTCGCTCGCTCTGACGAGGACCGCGTGTTCTCCGGCGTCATCGTAGCCGACTTCCTTGGTGCTGCTGGTCATCCAGCCTTGGTAGCTGACCATGATGTTGTCGCCTTCCTCGTCGTAGATGTCGCAGTCGATGTCGAGTGTCTCGCCTTCCTTCACGTCGATGGTGTCGGGGCAGTTGATGACCGGGGCGCGGTTGGCGCGTTCGACTATGATGAGGACGTCTTCCTTGGTGGCTAGTTTGCCGTCGCTCACGGTCACGGTGACGAGGTAGCGTCCCTCATCGCCGATCTCGGTCTGCCAGCGTCCTCGTTCGTTGAGTGGTTCCTCATACTCGTACTCAAGCGGGTCTCCGTCGGGGTCGACCGCTTTGAGGTCTACCTTGACGAGCTCTCCTTCGGTGATGCGCACCGTGTGGGCGACGTCTTCCTCGGAGATGTTCTCCGCGGACTCGACGTCCGTCTCGTTGTCCTCAGGGGCGGTCTCGTTGGTCTCGTTGAGGAATGTGAAGTCCTCGTCGTCTAGGACTATCTGGCCCGTGGGTTCTGTGTCGTTGTCTCCGATGCCCAGATAGCTGCAGCCGCCGAGGGCCAGCGTCAAGACAATGAGGGTTAGCAACAGGTAATTTTGCATTCTCGTACCACCTTTTTCATAGTGTTGTGTCTGACCCACCCCTTCTTTAAAGAGTAATTGTTCCGCAGTAGTATATAAACTTTTCTCTTCTGTAGTGAAAACACGCTTTGGTTGTGGGTGCGAGAGCGAGTTACACGGCGCTTATATGCTTTTCGGCGTCCGGAGACGGCCCGCTTCATGGACCACAGCAAGACTATTATATAGGGCGCTATTGTCCGGTCGTGTCATGCTGGATGAGAGGGTGAAGGAGAAGTTCGTGCAGCTATGGGGTATGGATCCTGATGAGTACGTGGATGTCACTCGCCGTCAGGACGAGGAGGTCCTGTCCCGGAAAGGCCTTGTGTCGCTTGCGCGTTATCAATGGGACCAGCTGTCGGCGATGGCGTTCCTGAAGGGGCATTTCCAGGTGGCGGATGACTATCCTGCGCCGGGCTATATGTCGACGCATGTCGTCATGCCGTTCCTCGGGAAGTTGAGGGATGATATGGGTGGGTTGGTGTTCTCGGCTCGTTTCCCGGTCGTAGGGTATCGGAAACGGGAAGATGACATGGGATTCTTCATCGATGAGTTCTGGAGGCGGTTCCAGCACCAGGAGTACGTCTGGCCTGAGGAGTCGAGCGCGGCCAGGCACGGCTCCGTCTCAGGTCTTTTCTCGAGGGTGTCTGCGACTGTGACGTCCAGCTTCCTCCTCCCGGAGATTGTGGAGAGATACCTGCGGAAGAATCCGTAAATTTTTTATATTACCACCTTACAGGCATAGGATATGAAGTGGATGGTATTGCTGGTGTCGTTGTCATTGTTGCTGTCAGGGTGTGCTCTCTTCGACTCCGGCTCCAAGCTTGATGAGTATGGCTGTACGAAGGATGAGGAGTGGTGCCCGACGCTTGAGGAGTGTCTCGAGCCTTGGAACTCTTACTGCCCCGAGGAAGGCGAGTCGGTCGATCTCATGACGGCTGATGACTGCCAGGCGATGGACGGCAAAGCTGTTGATTACGGCGGCGGCGATCGTTGCGCCGAAGGCGAGTCTGTCCAGGGCGAAGTGGCAGGGTTCACGTCGTTGCACGTGTGCTGCGTGCCGGAGTGAGGTCTCATCGCTCGTAGGCCTCGAGTACGCCTCCTTCGTAGTTTTTCGTAGATGTCGCGTGCACTCCCCGTATCGGCGTATACCGTAGGTTATTTAAACCTCTTCTTGTTCTTCGGGTGCCATGTCCCGTATCGATGACGCGTTGCGCTTCGCCATCGAGGCGCACGAGGGCCAGCGGCGGAAGGTGTCGGGCATCCCCTTCGTCATCCACTTGTTGGATGTGATGAAGTTCCTGATGTACGACCGGGCCGAGGAGGATGTGGTCATCGCCGGTATCTTGCATGACACGATCGAGGATACGAAAGTCTCAGCAGCTGACGTGGAGCGCCGCTTCGGCTCTCGCGTCCGGCAATTGGTGGAGTTCTGCACCGAGCCTGAGAACACGCCTGACAAGGGCTTGGATGTCTTGAAGGCGTCGTGGAGGCGTCGTAAGGAGTCCATCATCGCTGCGTGTCGCCGGGCGGACCATGACGTGCTTTTGATCGAGCTGGCTGACAAGCTGTCCAATCTTTCCTCCTTGCGGGATGACCTGACGATGGATGGCGTGGCTGTCTGGAGCCATTTCCATGCTGACAGGGGGTCGCAGGAGTGGTATTTCCGTACGCTCGCGGATGTGTTTGGGGCGCGGCTCGGCCATACGCGTATGTGGCGGCTCTACCGGGCGGCGTTGGAGGATGTCTTCGGGGAAGAAGAAAAGGGTTGAGGCTTACGCCTCTTCGTCGTGCCATCCGGCCCAGTGGTCCGCCGCGTGGATGCCTTGCTCTTCGATCTCGTGCGGGTGCATCTGGTTGAGCTCGTGCTCGTCCAGGATGTTGCCGTGTTTTGTCTTGTACATCATTCCCAACCACCTCAAATGAAAATAATATCATATATCTATTTAAGCTTTATGGAACAGGGATTTAAACCCGAAAGAACCACTACCCCCGGATGCGAGGACTGCCAGGAGCGGTGAAGGAGATACGCCAGGACAAGGACACGAGAAAACAAGTACGGGAACGGCTCGAGAGCTTCAGATCCTTCAAGGACAAGGACGAGGAGGACTGGTTCTCGGAACTATGCTTCTGCCTCCTGGCGGCGAACGCGAAAGGAGCCACGGCCGCCAAGATACAAGAAGAACTAGGGAAAGACAAACTGCTCACGCTCACGCAACCAGCACTCGCCCAAGCCATACAAAGCCACGGCCACCGCTTCCACAACACGAAAGCAAGCTACATCGCCGAAGCCAGGAAGCACGGAGACCTCAAGCAGACCATCAAAGAGAAAACGGCCGAGGACGTCAAGGAAGCGCGCGACTGGCTCGCGAGGAACGTCAAAGGCCTAGGGATGAAGGAAGCCAGCCACTACCTACGCAACACCGGCCACGACGGCGTCGCCATCATCGACCGCCACGTCAAGGCGTTGATGGAAGAGCACGGCCACGTAAGAGCGGACGGCAAGGCGTTGACGCCGAAAAGATACCTCGCGCTAGAGAAGACCTTCGCAAGACTGGCAGCCGAAGCGGGCATGACCATAGCAGAGTTCGACCTCTACTGCTGGCGCCTCAAGGCAGGCACCGTTCTGAAGTAGTGACGAAACCCTTCCTATGGGAAGAGAATATTTCCGGAACTTCAAGGGATAGGCTCTTTAAACGGAACCCACAGCGTAAGAGGCATGGGACGAGGACCGCGTGCTCACGACATCCTACGACACCTCAGGCAGGACAGCCGGAAGACCCTCGCCGCCATCGGCCGCGAGGAAGGCCTGGCGACGAGCACGGTGTTCGAGCACGTCCACAAGCTCGACAAGGACCTCGTGGAACGCTACACCTCGCTCCTCGACCACGCCAAGCTAGGCTACCCCTTCCGGTCATACATCCACTGCACCCACCAAGACCCCGAAAGCCTGGCGACATTCCTCAAAGGACATGGGAACGCGAACAACGTCTTCCTCCTCGAAGGCGGCGCGGTCGGCGCGGACATGGTGTTCCGAAGCCTCCGGGAAGAAGAGGAGTGCAAGGAAGCCCTGCACAAGGAAGGGTGCGAGGAAGTCAACGTCCACCGGGTCCTCGAGCCAGTGCTGCAGGAAGGATGGCTACCGAAGCAAGAAGACCGAATGGTTTCCGACGACGAGACCAATGATTCCGAGAATTCTCCATAAAGACATTTTAAACGCCGCATCCACCTGAAAGGCGGTGACGATAACATGACTGAGGACGACTTGGAGAACAAGGTGGAACAAAGGGGAGGAGGCTTCGGACGGGCGATGCGGAAGCTAGCGCTCGCAGGCCTCATCGGCGCGGGCGCCTTCTACGCAGGCATGCGCCACGAGATGAAGAACGACACGCTGCAAGAACGCGAGATCAGGAGCGAGATCAAGGAGGCGGCGCTGGACGGCTACGCATGGAAGCAGGACTCAGACCCGACGTTCTACGAGTATGAACCGATACTGCACAAGGACTCAGCCGAGAAGACCATCCAAGGATACATGGTCAAGGTGACACCGGGAGACACCATCAACGCAGGCCCGATCAAGCAGGGCGGCAGGATCGGCTACACGGTCCCGGAGCGCGCCAAGGACGAGGCGAACGACACGTGGCAAGACGTGAAGCGAGGCCTGCACCGTTTCAAGGACAAGGCGGGTGACGCCTGGGACGCGACGAAGGAGACCTTGGACAAGGGCTACGACCGCGTCAAGGACTACGTCGACAAGGACGAGCAACCGGACACCATCATGACGGACACGATACCCGGAGGGCGATAGATGGGATTGTTCCACAAGGCGAAACGCGTCGTCAAGCTAGGAGTCGCCTGCGTCGCGACGTACTACGTCGCCAAGGCGTGCAACGACGTGGCGTACGCGGAGCACCAGGAAGACTACAAGCGCCCCGCGATAGAGGAGACATACATCCAGAGGGACACGATTGGCGACGACACCTACAAGCCGCGGATTGACGTTCGAGAAGTGGGTGGCGAAGCTCTACGATGAGCTCGGCAAGCTCAAGGTAGAGCACGACGTGCACAAGCGGAAGAAGACAAAGCACGGACAAGCCCACTCGCAGTTCGACGTCGCCTACGGGCTGGTAGGGAAGACATACGTGGAGTGCAAGTACCACGGCGACGGGAGCAAGGTGCCCTTGCAGGACGTGAGCGCGTTCGCCGCCAAGCTCAAGCTACACGGCATCCCCTCACGCAAAGGCGTGATGGTGACGAACACAGGGTACGACACGCGGGCCCAAGCGTACGCGCGGAAAGCCGGCATCAAGCTGGTGGGCCGGGAAGGCCTGGCGCGGCTGGACTGGCGGCGCAGCCACCAGCTACGGGCGTACGTCACCAAGCCGCCGGGCAGGTTCACGAGGACCCTGGAAGACCGTATCAAGGCATACAAGGAGTGACGATCACAAGACAACAAGAGGCGCAGCTGTAGCGACAGCGCTGCGCCGGAGGAACACAAGATGGAGACGGATCAAGGGAACACGCAGGAGTTCGCGCAGCGAGCCCAGGAGCAGATGAAAGGCAACAGCTCGATAGACGACCTGATAAACGACAACGCCAGCCTCAACGACCTCGTGGGAGACATCCCGACGACGCCTAACTTCGGAGAGTCGTACAGCAGCGTGAAGGACGTCGCGAAGAACCTCGACGAGGTGCAGAAGAAGTTCTTCGGTACCGACGACCACGAGGAAGAGGAACGGGTCGAAGGGGTCATCAACAACTACATCCGTGACGTCAAGACGAGGCTGTTCGGCGGCAAGCGGAAGAAGAAGGTGAAGGGCGAGCCGGGCCTGATAGAGCGTGGCGAGCAAATCTATGAGGACGCACGGAACCATATCAAGACCATCAAGGAAGGCTTGCCTGACATCAACGGTGGCGTCAGGCAGGTTGAGGCTTTCCTGGACAAGCTGAAGGACCAGTACGACGAGCACGAGTACATCTTCGAGCGGTGCAACGAGAAGGAGAAGAAACTGCACCAGCTGGTCAAGGAAGCGGAGATGAAGAGCAAGTACGACGACCAGACGAGCGACGAGAAGCGCAAGCTGAACAAGGTCATCAACGACCTGACAGAGCAGTCCGAAAAAGTCTACCGCACCAAGAAGCACGTCGCCGAGCGCATCGTCATCTACGACAAGCAGCTCCAGAGCACGCAGAACAACGTGGACAGCCTGAAGGAGAACTACAAGGCGTTGGAGACGCGCCTGTCGAACATGGAGAGCAACGTCGAGTACTTTCACAGCGAGGTCCAGAGCATGGGGCCGCTCGTCCAGCTCACGGACTACATGAACCGTCTGAACAAGCTCGCCGACAAGATGACGCAAGCCACCGGGGAGATGACCGACGCGCGGATGGAGCAGAACATGATGCTGAGCCAGAACATGAGCTACAACCCTGAGCGGAACATGATCGACACGAGCAAGATACAGCAGCACGAGCAGAACCTGAACAAGTACAAGGAGGAGCAGAAGCACTACAACACCCAGTTGTTCGATGAGGCGAGCAATATCATCAAGGACCGCCGTATGAGGAAGTGATGATGAACGACTCGCTTGAACGCCTGTTGAGGAAGAGCGAGACGAAGGCCTCCAACAACCTGGAGGACTCGTCCTTCTTCGCCAGCGCCAACCGGTTCGGAGGAGCGTCGTACACTCCTCCGAAGATGTCACGCCTGTTCAGCTCGCTCGTCGAGGGCTTCGGCAAGGGATACCTCTTGGAGGACCACTTCAAGGACCTCGTCGAGACAGAGGGCGGCGACAAGCGCACCATCGTGCTCCACGAACTCGCGAAGAGCGTGGCCGACGACCTGGAGGCGGTGAGCACGGTCCAGCTCTACGGCAAGGCGGACCACGGGCCGTTGAAGGGCGTGGCCGACGCCAAGGGGCTGATGGACCGGTTCGTGAAGTCTTACCGTCAGGCCGTCAAGGAGGACATCATCAGCAACGAGCAGGGCGTGGTGAACTACGCGATGGAGTTCTTCGACAACGTGCGGAAGGCTACGGCGACGTCGTTGCCGGAGTACTCGTTGCAGCAGGACGTCAGGGGCGACCGGAACGAGATGACGGTCAACAGGAACGGTAAGAACGCCGACACGGCTGCGAAGACCAAGGCGACGCACGGTTTCGCGGACGTGATAGGATTGGACGACCAGAAGGCCTTGGTGAAGCGCTACCTCGTCAACCCCTTGAGCAGGCCTGAGGAGTGGCGTTCGTTGAAGGAGCGCCCTGAGAAGCTGAAGGACAACTACAACTTCCTGTTCTACGGCCCGCCAGGCACCGGGAAGACGTACTTCGCGCAGGCGATCGCGGGAGAACTGGACATCCCGTTCTTCACCGTCGTGGGCTCGGACTTCGTCCAGTCGTTGCACGGCGAGGGCAAGAACAAGCTGGCGCAGACGTACAAGGACGCGAGCCAGCACGACGCGTCCATCGTGTTCATCGACGAGGCGGACACCATCTGCTACAAGCGAGGGTCACGCGAGGCCGAGCTCAAGCTCGACGTGACGACCGAGTTCCTCACCACCCTCGACGGGGTTAAGACGTCGGGCAAGGTGGCGACCATCCTGAGCACGAATATGAAGGACGAGTTCGACCGGGCGATCATCAGCCGCATCCCCGAACCTAACAGGGTGTATTTCGAGCCGTTGCCGAAGGAGCGTTACGCGGACATCTTCCGATACCACCTCGATCATTTCTCTCATGAGGGTTTCAAGGAAGAGGATTTGGGAGCGCTCATCGAGCGGATGGACGGCGTCCACCCGCGTGCGGTGAGCCACATCTCCCAGTCGGCGGCGCTCTACGCGCTCGACCGCGGCGCCGAGAGGCTGTCGTTCGGCGACGTCGAGTCCGCAGTGAGGGAGTACCTGGAGCGGGGTGAGCGTCCGTGAGGGAGTGGCACAAGGACTTGGAGAAGCTCTTGAGCTCTTACAAGTCAGGCGACCTGGAGCGGATGGACAAGGACCTGAACGACCTGTTGCAGCCGTTCGACATCAGCGACCGGGAGCGTATGAGCGAGCAATGGCACGCCATGCGCGAGTACGAGCGGCACTTGGATGGGTTGCGCAAGGCGGCGCTCTACGCGGACCAGTCCAAGGACGACGAGGTCCGCGAGGCTTCAGAGCTCGTCATCAGCATCCGACGCAAGGTGAAGGCGAAGAAGGAGTACGCCAAGGAGAGCCTTGAGGACGCGGTGGCCGAAGCGCAGAACGAAATCATCAACGCCCACGATGAGGACCCCTATGAGGTCGCGGTCGAGGATGTCAGGAATATGGAGAGGCGTGTCGGGGACGCGGCAAGGCTGGCGAAGGAGTACGGCTTCACGTCAGTGCACAAGCGTGCTCTGAAGACGCGTGAGAACATCGAGAGGCACATCGACCGCGTCCTGGAGGAGCGGGAGGCCCATAAGGAGAGCGCAACCCGTTATGAGAATATCATACGCGAGGCGAATGACGTGCTGAAGAAGAGCACGAGCACGTCGGACCTCGAGAGCATGCGGACCCGGCTGTCGGGCTACAACGAGGCGAGCGACTTGTCGGATAAGCAGCGTTCAAAGCTCGACAGCCTGATAGACCGTTATGACAGCCGTATCGGCGATTTGCAGGAGTACCGTCGTCGCAGGACGGGCAGGTTCCTCAGAAATATGGTGAAGACTGCTGCCATCGTGGGCGGCCTCTACCTCGGCTACGTCGGGGTGCGCGCCGCCGCCGAAGGCATCGATGAGAAGGTATCCGAGGTCAAGGAGGAGCGTGCGGAAAGGCTCGGCGTCGAACAGGCTGAGGAGGAGGCGGCTTCGTACGAGGCTATGGTGGCTGAGAGGAAGCGTGAGCTCTCCGCGGTGGAGGAGAGTGTCGAGTACCAGCGGTCAAGGATTTTGAAGCTGCAGGCTATCGCGAAGGAGAGGCAGAAGAACTTGTCGGGCTTGGAGGAGCAGGTTGCGGCGGAGCGTTCCGAGCGAAGCCAAACC
>CAZKVR010000008.1:0-34490 GCA_964556395.1 uncultured Methanosarcinales archaeon | reverse complement strand
AAGAAACGGTTAAGGAACATACGAATCCTTGCAAGAGCCATTCAGGCGCACCGACCACCGCCAGAGCGCAAGGTTCTACAAGAAGGGTTCGGAAAAAAAAGAAGAAAAGAGGTTCACCAGTCATCCATGGACAAGTCGTCCATGACCTGGTCGAGGTCGTCATCGACGAGATTCTCGGAAGAATCGTTGGCGCCGGGCAGGACCGCGTCGCCCGCCTCGTTATCGGAGCCATCCGGAGCGACCTCGGGCTGGGAGCCAGAGGAGTCCTGGCCATCAGGAACACCACTCGACGCTTCGTCTGAAGCACACCCCACGAGGAGGACCGCCAACGCCACAATTGCTATGAATGAGTAACGCATGGTATCACCTTTGTCAGCTGCTGGTATTTAATGCTTTGCGTCCCTCACGCAGTGGTGTTGGTAGCGTTCTCGCCGGTGTCATCAGACTCGTCCTCAGCCTCATCGTCATCCTCTTCGTATTCGAACTCGGCGACGTCACGGACAACCGACACGTTCAAACCCGTACGAGACGCAATCTCGCCGAAGACAGTCTCATTATCAGTCGCGTTCAAGACGAACTCAAACTCATCATCGCCAAACTCAACCTCGACGAACGACCGATCACCAACAACCTCAACCTCGACCTCGAGCTCATCGTCATCCTCTTCGATGACCTCGACGTATTCGCCATCATCCTCGATGTCAAAGCCTTCCTGCTTCACCTTACGGACGATGTCCACGAGGACGCGGTGGGCCTCACGCAGCTTCTCATGAGCCTCGCGCGAAAGCTCCTTGGACCGCTGGAGAGCGTCCTTATCGCGCTCGTCCTTGGCCTGCTCGAACAAGACCTCGGACTCCTCATAGAGCTCGCGAGCCTCGTCCACCTTCTCACTGAACGTCGTCAGGAGGTGGTCGAGATTCTCAACAGTCACGTTACGGGCCTCCATCTCGGCGAGGATGGAGTCGAGGCGGCTCTCGAGCGCGCGGCTGCGGCTCAAGATCTCACCGACATCGGTCTTGACGGCCTGGTGGGCGCGGACACGGACCTGGTGGGCGTGGCGCTTCCACGACTCTTGGATGGCACGAGCCGCGGCCTTGACCTCATCCTTGGTCTCGGCGGTCTCGACAGCCTCCTTGGCAGCCTCCATGTTCTCGACCGTCTCGTTCAGGTCAGCCAATATCTCATCAGCCTCCCCCTCAGAGAGGTCGTCATTCGCCTCGACGCGAGCCCTGACCTTCTCCGCAGTCCCGATCACCATGTCCGCGGCGTGCATAAGATAGTTCTTGGCATGGCTGACGGCAGCCTCCTCGTCGCCCTGGCGGACGGCCTCACGCCAATCCTCACGCTCCTCGTAGAAAGAATCCTTGCGCTCCCGATACTTGTCGGCAGCCTCCTCGTAACGCTCGCGGGCGCGCTCGGCGGCCTGTGGCGGAAGCTCGCGCTTCTGGAACGCCTCTGAGGCCTTGACACGCTTCACATTCACATTCTTGAGCTCCTCGCGAATCTCATCAGGAGTCTTATCGGCGAGCTCCTTGGCGCGAGCGCGTCCGAGGGCGGCGAACTTCTCGAGCTCATCCTCATCAAGCCCTGCAACCCTTTCCAAAGCATCCTCCTTCAGGACATGGAACTTACGGGCGTTCTCAGCTCCGAGCCGCCCGAGCTTCTCACGCTGCGCTTCAGAGAGCTCTCCGAAGCGTCCCCGCAACGCATCCAAGGCACGGTCGGCCATGCGATCGCGAGCCGCGGGAGCGGGCCTAGGCCTCTGCGGGACGTCCTCGCCAGGACCACCGGCCGAAGAGTCCTCCTCGTCAGAGTCATCCTCGCCAGTGCAAGGCTTGAACTCACAGTCGTTCTCAGGGTCACGAGGCACGAAGCTGCCGTCAGGGCACTCCTTCACGTCAGCAGCGCACATGAGAGGATCTTCCTCACGCTCGTCAACCCCGTCCTGTCCTGTCTCGTTCTCATCCGCGATGACGCCTGGCACCATGCTCACGAGCATGAGGGCCATCACCACTAGTGCAATCAGCTTTCTCATAGTAACATACACCTCCAATCAATATCATTCATACAACCATACGAGTGAAGAGAACCTTATAAATATACTTTCAGAAGACACAGAAATAAGACAAGATAATACCTTCTGAAACTTCAAGAAACTTGAAAAATACCCCAAAGCAGTAAAGGAAGCCGAAAAAAGACCTAAAAAAGAAAAAAAAGCATGAACAAAAAAGAAAAACTTTTTATAACCCGAAACGGACACCACAAACCACATGCGACTCCTCATGCTCATAACACTCGTAGCGCTCATGGCAGGGAGTGCGAGCGCCGCGACCATCACGGGGACGGTGTACGACTACAGCCTCGAACCAGTCCCAGGAGCCATCGTCACGGTGAACACGACGCCGGAGCAAACCCTCGTGGCGCGGGACGGCACCTACAAGCTCCACCTACCGGCAGGGACGTACAACCTGAGCGTGAACAAAGCCACCGGAGGAGGACTCAAGCAACACCACACCACCACCATCACAGTCTCAGAGGAAGGAGAGTACACGTACGACCTCATACTCTTCCCGGAAACAGAAGCGATAGAGACCCCAAGAGAAGGATTCCTCGAAGACGACGAAGAAACACCGGAAGAAGAAGCGCCGGCATTCAAGGCCGAACACGCACTACTCATCCTCATAGGACTAGCCCTCATAGGAGTCGGCGGCTACCGCTACCTACGACGCAAGAAGAAACGAGAAGAGGAAGCGGCAGACCCGTTCGCCGAGAAGATACTCCAGCACATCAAGCGGGAGAAGACCATCTCGCAGAAAGACCTGCGGAAACACTACGCGGAATCCGAAGCCGCCATCAGCACCGCCCTCGCCAGGCTCGAAGCGGAAGGACGCATCCGCAAAGTCAAGAGAGGCAGAGGCAACATCCTCATCTACCAGAAATAACCCTACCAGTCACGCCACAACGACAACTCCCCGGACAAGAGCAACGACCGGGCAGCTAATGTGGAAGAAGGATTCTCGACAGACTGCAACAAACGCCACACCGCGTTCTTCAACACCTCGACGTGACGGCCACGGCAATACGACGCAGCCTCAGAATCCGCACCGAGCCGGAGGTCCTGCTCTAACACCTCGCAGAGATGGTCGAACGACTCCTGAGCGGCGGCCAAGTCAGCGAAAGAAG
This sequence comes from uncultured Methanosarcinales archaeon, assembly GCA_964556395.1. GTDB lineage: Archaea > Nanobdellota > Nanobdellia > Woesearchaeales > WJKR01 > WJKR01. Next base: position 31,307 of record CAZKVR010000008.1, on the reverse strand, counting down.
GCTTCGCACCAGCCGGCACGCCGAAACGAGCCACAAAACCATCCAACAACCGACCAGAGTAAGACCGGTCGAACAACCCCCGCAAAGACTCCCACGACACCATAGCGAACCACCCGGAATGAAGAAAAAAAAAGAAAACAAAAAAACTCTCAGTAGAGCTCCCGCTCGTGCGGCAGGACGCGCTTCACCGTGATAGGGATGACACCCTTCTCGAACTCGAGCTTGGCGATCTCCACCGGGTTGTACTCGACCTCCTCAAGCTTCTTCTTAGAAAGCTTGAGAAGGAACGGCGCGCCCATGCTGATCTGCAACGCACGGCTACCGATGATACGGGCACGCTCATAACGAGACAACTCCCGCTCATCGATGAACTCCGACCCCTTAGACTTCGACTTGGCCGCAGCGCTCATCCCTTCGTCACCTCCGAAAGCTTGGCACGGAGCTCCTGGCTCTTCTCAGTCGCCAGACGGACCATCTCCTTGATGTCACCGTCCGTCAACGGAGCCTCACCACCCTTCTGCAACGCGCAGATAGTGCCGTCACCGAGCATGGTGATCGTGAGCCGGGCGTCAAGCGCCTTCTCCTCCTGCTGGGTCAAATCGACCAACAAGTGGTCGCCGATCTTACCCACCGTGATAGGGATAGGCTGGCGCTGCAACGCGAGAGGCTTGTCGGTCTTCTCATGATAATCGACCGTACCGTCCTCCTGAAGCTTAGGGAAACGGGCGTCAAGCAACGCGGCCAAGGAAGCGAGGCCCCCGATATCAAGGAGGTTGCCGTCGAAGTTGACCGGCACGACGTCGCACTGGACCATCCAAACCTTCTCACCCTTCTCCACGCAGAGCGACTTGGTGTCGAACGCGTTGGACTCGCGGATGCCACGGTCGATGACACGGGCGATCTCGATGCTCTCGATACCAGGCGGGCCGGGCTCGAACTCAGGGTTGGACAACGGCAACAACTCGGCACCGACCATGAGCACGCCATCATCAGGCCTATCCGGGAACGGCTTGCCCAAACCCATCTTGACGCCACCGATAACCTCGGTGTCACCAGCGATGACCTTGGCGGAACCCTCCGCGGTGCTGGAGACGCCGAGCTCGATCGAAAGCGGCCTGAACTCGTCAGGCTTGCGACCATCGATGCGGACGCCGGCGTCCAACGACTTCTTGATATGATTCTTGAAATTCTCATTCACTGTCATCACCCCCACTCTGGGAGTAGCGCTCCTTGAGCGCCTGTCGCTGCGCCTCGGCTATCTTCTCCAAGGCGGGCTTGACCATGTCGAGCGCCTCGAACAAGCGGTCAGGCTCGACGATACCATCCATCTGCAAGAGGGTGGTCTCGCCCGTCGACGGGATCACCGCCAACGGGATGTCAGCCGCGGCGTTCTCATCCATGTGCTCCTCAGCACCATCGAGGTCGACGACGAGAGTGCCCTCGACCTGCCCGACGCTCACGGCGGGCACGACGTCCTTCATGGACAAGCCGGCATCCGCCAACGCGATGGCGGCGGCGCAGATACCAGCGCACCTGCTACCAGCATCGGTCTCCGGAAGCTCGATGAACACGTCAACCGCAGTGTTGGGAAACGCGTCCAAATCCAGGACTGGAAGCAAGGCGTTCTGAGTGACCTTACTGATCTCCTTGCTACGCCTGCTCGGACCAGGCCTGACGCGCTCGCCGTCACCGGAGAACGGCATCATGCTGTAATGGCACCGCAGGATGCCACGCTTCGGGTCGCGCATGAACGCGGGGTGGCACTCCCTCGGACCATACACCGCGGCGTACGCCGCGGTCTCTCCAATCTTGAAATAACCGGACCCGTCAGCCTTCTTGATCACGCCCGCCTTCGCGGTGATGGGGCGCGGCTCGTCCAAGGCCCGTCCGCTGACTCTCTTCTCATATGCCATAGATGATCACCTATCCTGCTGTCGCTTGAAAGGGCGCCTACGAGGCCTACCCCTGTTGTCGCCGTCCCTGCGCGGAGGACGCTCAGAGCGTCGCTGCGGACGCTCCTCACCGTAAGACTCCTCCTCGGCCGGGGCGGCCGCGAGCTCCTCCTCAGACACGCCGGTCTTCTCCATGAGGAACTTCTTGATACGCTCGGTCAAGCCCGAGGTGTGGGCGTACTCCTCCACCATCCTGATAGCCTGGACCGCGACGACCTCCTTGGAGGGCTCGCCGTCAAGCCACACGACGCCGTTCTGGCCGACGATGACCTTGCAGCCGGTCGCCTTCTTGACCATGCTGATCATGCTCCCCTTCGTCCCGATGACGCGAGGAACCTTGTGCGGGCCGACGCGGATGATGCGCCCGTTCTCCAGCTTTTTCAGGCCGGAACCCTTGCACGTCAGGTCGACGAGGTTCTGCGTCGTGACCTGGATTATCTTGACGACGAGGTAGTCGTCGAGGTCGAAGTACTTGGTCAGGTCCGCGCCCTTCGCGATGAAGTCGAAGGTGGCGTCCTTGACCTGAAGGACCGCGCTGTAAGGGCTGTTGATGTCGAGGCGCCAACCGTTCATCAGGATGTCCATGATGCGCCCGATGATGACGTCGTTCTTCTGGGGCATGTACACCCCAGCGAGGGGGATGCTCTTGAGCACCTTGCCCTCGACCTTGATGAGGCCCAGCCGGTTAGCCCGGATGTCCTCACCGCTCCTGTAGGTGCCGTCGGCCGGCAGGTATTCCATGCCCTCTGCGAGGACCTGTCCTGGGACGACGACTTCCTTGTCTTTCACTTGTAATTCCATTGTCTTTTTTCACCTTTTCTTGAATATCATTGCTTGGTCTCGACCTGGGCCGCGCCGTGCGTGGCCTCGTTGAGGTGGTCGAGGAACTCGTTCACCATACCGGCGGGGAGGCTTATCACGCCTCGCCAGGAGCCGTCGTCCAGCCACTTCTCCTGCTTCATCACGCCGTAGGAGTGGAGCGTGCCGTACACCTTGGCGGCGAACTGGGCCGGCAATGTGATCTGGAGCTCCCGCTCCTCCACCGTGATGGGGATGACTGGCCTGAGCTTGCTCAGGACGTCCGAGACCTGGTCTTCCGGCTTCTTGAACTCGTCGACGCGCACCTTCGCCTCAGCCATGGCGTTCTCGATCCTGGCCGGCGGGTGGGGAGCCTTGGTCTTGGGGTCGCACGCGTTGCGCGCGATGAGCTGGACGAGCCGTTTCCGCTTGTCCTCACGCACCTTGTTGCGATGCTCGGAGGTGAGCTGGACCTCCCCCTCATCGAGAATCACCCTGGCCACCTGGACCGGGTCGGAGGTGCCGAACACCTCTTCCATGCGCTCCTCGCCGGCGTGCTCGCCCTTCTTGGCGTCGAAGAAGACATCCTCTGCCTTGAGGACCTCTTCCACCGCCATGTCGTCGCCTTCCTTGTAAGCGACGGCCTTGTCCGGGTCGACGACGACCTCGTAGACGCTGCCAGCCTTGCGGAGCCGTCCGAGGTTGAAATGGACGCGCTCCTGGTCGAAGGTCTTGGTAGGCTTCATCTTCTCACCTCTACTTGATGAACTCCGCTATCTTGTCCTTAGAGAACTTCTCCATACCCTTGCCGCCCTTCTTGATGTAGGCGGCGTCGACGCGCTCGGCGTTGAGGTCGTCCTTGAGGACCTTCTTCATCGCCTTGACGGCGAGCTTGAGACCGTCCTCGATGGAGAGGGACTCCTTGTAACCCTTGTGGATCTCCTCCTCGGCTTCGGTCTCCCCCTCGCCGATGACGGTGGCCTTGTACTGGTTGAAGATACCGGTCGGGTCGGTCTCGAAGAGCTTGAGGCCGTCCTCGTCCTCACCCGCTATGAGGAGGCTGACGCCGAACGGGCGCAGGCCTCCGGACTGCGTGGTGAGCTGTTTGAGGTTGCACACGTCCTTCACCACGCTGAGGATGTCCATCGGCGCGTCGTACGTCACCCTGTGCTGTTGGGCTTTCACCTGGCTGCGCTCGATGAGCACTCTCGCGTCTGAGATGATGCCGGCCGCGGTGGCCATGATGTGGTCATCCACCTGGAAAACCTTCTCGATGGCCTCGGGGACGACGAGCTTGTCGATGATGCGCTTGTCAGTCACGAGGAGGACTCCGTCCTTGCACACCATGCCTATGGCGGTGTTGCCGAGCCTGACGGTCTTCTTCGCGTACTCCACCTGGAGCAGGCGGCCGTCGGGCGAGAACATGGTGATGGCCCTGTCGTAACCCATCATTTGGTGTTGCATCGGTTGCATTTTTGGGTATCCCTCACATAGCTTGTTTGGCTTTCTTGAGCACTCCTGAAGTGAGCGTCGGTTCCACGACGGCGTCCTTGCCGCCGAGTGCGGTGGCGAGTAACATGGCGAGCCGGACCCGCCTAACCTTGGCGAGGCTCGTCCTGAGGACGCCCGTCTTGGCTTCGGGGTCGTACGTGATAGGAAGCAGACCAGCTTCCGAAGCTTCGAAGACCCCGAGGAGCTTTTCGAGCTCCGCTGCCAGGAGGTTGCCGGCATTGCGCGGGAGGTCCCCGTGGAGCCTGTAGGCAAGGTAACGCTTCTTCTCCTTGAGGACGGGCAGCAACGGCTTGCTCTTGGACTGCTGTGCCATTTTGGGTCGTGGTTGCGCGGCGTGCACGAACGCGCTGGTTCTTCGGGAGAATTGGGCGTCGCACCGCACGCGCGGCTCTCTCTTTTCGCTCTGCGGCTGGAGGAACACCCCATACTTTAAAAAGGTTTGGGTGCGTTATGGTCGAGAAGAGGGCTGCAGGGTGATGACAGCTATCTCAGGCGCCGTGCCGAGCCTGAGCGGCGGCCCCCACGAGCCGGTGCCCGCCGAGACGTTGAGGAGCATGCTGCCGATGCGGTGGGGTCCGTGGACGTATCGGAAGACGAGCCTGACGACTATCCAGAAGGGGAAGAGCTGGCCGGCGTGGGTGTGGCCCGCGAGGAAGAGCTTGACACCTTTCCGCTCGGCCTGTCCCGGCTGCGAGGGCATGTGGTAGAGGAGGACGTCCGGCTTCTCGAGATTTTCAAGACCCGGGATGGGGGTCTGGAGGGTGGCTGTGAGGGGGGCGTCGAGACCTCCTATCCGGACACCCTTCCTCGTCACGGTGTTGTTGCGGAGGACGGTGACGCCCGCCTCCTCCATGAGGGCTGCGCTCTTGTCGTAGCCGAGGTAGCCGTCGTGGTTGCCCAGGCACGCCAAGACCGGCTTGCGCAAGCCCATAAGGGGCTCGAGGTCCTTCTCCGAAGGGTTGCCTGTGCCGTCGAACACGTCGCCGGTGACTACGATGAGGTCCGGGCTTTGCTCCCTGACCTTCCGCGCGACCAAGGTCATGAAAGGCTTCTTGAGGATGGCGCCGAGGTGTAGGTCGCTGAGGTGGACTAGCCTGACCGGTTTCTTCAGGCCTTCGAGCGGGAGTGTGAGGCGCTTGACCCTGAAGGTGCGGGCGCGTATGAGCGAGAGGAGGAAGAGGATGGCCGTGGCTGCAGGGAGAGTCCAAGCAGTAAAGGTTCCAAGCACGGGGAAGGGTTGAGCGAGGAGCCACTCGACAAGGGCGGCGAGGAAGAAGAAGTAGAGGGCGCCGGCGACGTAGGAGAAGAGTATGAAAGGTATACGCGTCCACGACGCGTGTGTTTCCGTGCGAGAGAAGTGCATGGTGACAGGGTAGAGGACGAGGAAGAGGATGAGGGATATGAAGAGCGTCCAGAACGAGACGTGGTAGACGCCGCTCCAGCGGAGGGCTGCGAGGAGGCTGGCGGCGGTGACGCCGAGGAAGAACAATAAGGGGAAGGCGTAGGCCTTGAGACGGTTCATTGACCGGTCTGCGGGGATGTGGAATAAATATCTTTCTCCTCGCAGCGGAGGTCGTACGTGCCTGACGCCGAGGGTTTCACCTTGACGAGTCCTCCTAGCCGTCCGGCCGTGGCGGGCAGGACGGTCTGGACGTAAGCCCTGGTTCGTCCGACGAGAGTGCCGTGTTTGCCGTACTCGTCGATGAGGACCTCTTGCTCCTGGCCGACGAGGCTCCCGTTCCTCCGGGCCGCGACGGCCTCGCACCGTTTCTTGAGGCGAGTGGTGCGCGCCTTCACGACCTTGGTGGGGAGGAGCTTGAGAGAGGCTGCGGGCGTGCCGGGGCGCGGGTAGAACTTGGAGACGTTGACGACCGGTATCCTGAGTTCTTCGATGAGCGCCGCGGTGGCCTCGCAATCCTCCTCCGACTCTGTCGGGTAGCCGACGATGACGTCGGTGGCGACCGTGAGGCCGGGCAATGAATCCTTCAAGCGCTTGACGACGTCTCTGAACGTCCCGGCCGTGTAGCCGCGGCGCATGTCGCGAAGGACCTTGTCAGAGCCTGACTGGACCGGGATGTGGAGGAAGGTGAACACCCGCTCATCCCGGAGGACGCTGATGAGGCGGTCGAGGTATCGCGGCAGGCGTTGCGGGTTGGCCATGCCTATCCTGACGCGGTAATCACCCTCGGTCTCGAGGAGTCTTTCTAGCAGGGCCGGCAGGTCCGTGCCGAGGTCGACGCCGTAGGCGCCGGTGTCCTGGCTGGTCAGCCACACCTCCTTGACGCCGTCGCTGACGAGCTCCTTGAAGCGTCGCTCGATGTCGGAGGGCCGGTAGCTCTCGAGGCGTCCGCGGGCGTGCTTGGTCTTGCAATAGCTGCAACTGGACAGGCAGCCGGCGTTGAGAGGTATGATGCCGATGTGACTGTGGGTCCTCACGGACGGCAGGGTGACGCGGCCCTCGTCGACCGCATCCAGGTACCGCGGGGCTTCGCCCGCCAACGCCGCGTCGACCGCCTCGGATATCTTCGTCAAGGATTTCGGGCCGAGCAACGGCAGGCCTTCGAAGTGCTTGTCGTCAGGCTCGGCCTGGGGGACGCAGCCGGCTATGACGAGCGGCTTCGAACGGTGCCTTATCCTGTGGAAGAGTCGTTGCTCGGGGTTGCTCTTCACCGTGCACGAGTTGAGCACGACGACGTCCGCCTCCGCTTCGGAGGAGAGCTCGTGGCCAGCCCGTTCGAGGAGGCCTTTGAGGGCTTCGCCGTCGGACTGGTTCTGCGCGCAGCCATATGTCTGGACGTGGACTCTCACCATGGGATAGCGGGAAAGAGACACCCATTTAAAAACCTCATGGGGTTTGGAGAGCAAAATTATATAAGCAAGGAGATGCCAATGATGAGTTGGGTGGTTTGAACCATGGCAGAGGAACAGGCGGACGAGACACAGCAATCACAAGAGGAAGAGGAGAAGGAGCCCGTCTTCCCGGACGACTACTACAAGCACGACACGAAGGACGCGTACAAGGACATCACGAGCATGCCACACCACGTCAGGGAAGGCTACCGGCTCGGGAGCGACGTCCACCTCAAGGGCAAGGTGCGCAACATCGTCGTGGCGGGGATGGGCGGCTCCGGCATCGCAGGCGACCTGCTCAAGGCATACCTCGACAACCAGGAGGACACCCCCCTCACGGTGGAAACCGCGAGAGGATACACGGCTCCGAAGAGCGTGGGCAAGGAGACGTTGTTCATCGCCATCTCATACTCGGGCAACACCGAAGAGACGCTCTCCATGTACAAGACAGCCCTCCGGAAAGGGTGCCAGGCGTTGTCGTTGAGCAGCGGCGGCAAGCTCGAGGAGCTGGCCAAGCTGAACAAGCACCCGCACATCCGGCTGCCACGAGGGTTACAGCCGCGGATGGCGGTGGCGTACCTGTTCTTCCCCCTCATCAAGGTGTTGGAGAACGCCAAGGTCATCGGGGACGAGAGCGAGTCGGTCAAGCAGTTGGCGGACACGCTCAAGCACCAGCACATGATGCAGAAAGCCATCGACCTGTCGGCCAAGTGCTATGAGAAGACGCCGCTCATCTGGGCGGACCAGTCATTCCACCCCGTCGCGTACCGCTGGAAGACGCAGTTCAACGAGAACGCGAAGACGCCGGCGTTCAGCCACTCGTTCTCGGAACTCAACCACAACGAGATACTCGCGTTCACCAACCGGAACTCCAGCTACCACGCCGTACTGATATCCACGGACCGGGAGCACCGCCGCATCGCCAAGAGGATAGGGTTGACGCGGGACCACCTCCAGACCAAGGGAGTGTCGGTGACGGAGCTCAACACCAAGGGGCCGTTGCTCAAGCAGATATTCACCACCATCTACCTGGGAGACCTGACGAGCTACTTCCTCGCGTTGCGGTACGAGACAGACCCGACGCCGGTGACGGCGATCGAGCAGTTCAAGGAGAAGATGGGACCGTTCCTCATCTGAGGGTTATTGTATGAAGCTCACACCACTCCCTTCCAAGACGCTGAAGAACCTCGACGCCACGGCAGCCACGGCAGGGCTCAACCCGTGCGTACTGATGGAACGGGCCGGCATGGCCCTGGCAGCATTCCTGGAAGGACGGCTCAAAGGCAAGGAGAAAGTATGCTTCCTCTGCGGCCCCGGCAACAACGGCGGGGATGGCTTCGTAGCCGCTAGGCACCTCGCGCACAAAGGATTCCCGGTCGAGGTCATCTGCACGAGCAAGCGCCGCAAAGGCGTGGCGAAAGACAACCGACGCCTGCTGGACGTGGTCGGCGTGCCGCTCCACGACTGGGAAGACAGACCAAACATTGAAGGGTACGACGTGTTGGTGGACTGCCTGCTCGGGTACGGCCCGGACTCAGAGCCGCGCGGAGCGGTGGCGGAAGTCGTGGAGAAAGCCCGGGCGACGAAGGCGACGGTGTACGCGTGCGACACCCCTACCGGCTTGGGGACCGACACCGGCGAGGTCTACGAGAACCACCTCGCCTGCGAGGCGACGGTGACGTTCTCGGCGCCGAAGCAAGGGTTCAGTAAGAAGATGGCCAAGGCAGTGATCGGAGAGGTCGTCGTCGTAGGCATCGGCATCCCGGCACAAGTGTACGAGCAGAACGGCCTGAAGAAAGGCACGTTCCTCATCGAAGGCACGGCAGAAATCTCCTGAAAAAGCTTATATACTACGAGTGACGGTGACACAACCATGAAAGAAGAGGTGGCGGTCGGCGTCGACGTCGGCGGAACGAAGATCGAAGGCGTGCTCGTCAACAAGAAAGGTGAAGTGCTCAAGCAGCACCGCGTCGCGAGCAACGTTGAAGAAGGCCCTGAGGAAGTGCTGAAACGCATCGCACGGCTGGTGAACAAGCTGACGACGAGGAAGGACGCGCCGGTCGGCGTCAGCTTCCCGGGCTACATCCACGAAGGAGTGCTGCACAACGCGCCGAACATGGGAGGCCTCGCGGGCAAGCCGCTGCCGCAATTGTTGTACAAGCACGTCAGGCGGCCGGTCACGCTGGAGAACGACGCGAACTGCTTCGCAGTCGCCGAGCAACGCATCGGAGCCGGCAAAGGGTTCAAGAACGTGGTGGGACTGATAGTCGGCACAGGCCTCGGAGCAGGACTCATCCTCGACGGAGAACTGTACAAGGGGCCTCACAGCGGGGCGGGCGAGCTCAACCTCATCAGGTACGGCGACGGCGACATAGAATCCTACGCCGCAGGGCCCGGCATCCTCAGACGGTTCTACGAGAACGGCGGCGGCCACGACGACGCGGCACGCATCTTTCAGGATACGAGTGCGGCGGCGAAGAAGACGGTGGACGACACGGTCGAGGCGTTGGCGTGGCTGTGCCACACGCTCTGGACAACGCTGGACGTGGAGCGCATCGTGGTCGGAGGCGGCGTGAGCAACGCGCCGATCATCAAGCGCATCAACGACGAGCTCGAAGCGAAGGGTGTGGAGACGTGCAAGGTGGTCCGGCACAAGGTGAGCGACAGTGCGGGCGGCGTCGGCGCGGCGCTGCTGGCGTTCGAACGGGCGTGAGATACCCCCTAAATGTCTCAAAAGAAAGTAACAAGAGAATTTAAAATAGGACTTTCAATTTTATGATCATAAAAAGCACCTAAAAGATTTATACTTTCTTCAGTACAATCAGTCAATGTTGCACTTATAAGCCGATTCAATTTGCGAATGATTCCATCACCAAGCCCTAACTTCCTGAACGCAGATTCAACCGTGTTGACTAATTCATCCAAAGATTTTCTATTCACTTTTAATTCCTCATAATATCTTATAATATAATAAACTCTACATAAATCAGATATGTCTTCTTTCTTCAACTCTTCAAGCAGTCGTTTTAAAGCCTGATTCTCTTTAGAATACCAATCATCAAATCTTGCATTAATTAGCTCACTATCTAATTCGCTCAAATATTTATCCGCTAAATATTCTCCAGCTAAACCTTGTAAAAAAGTCGTATCATTAAATTGCAACTTATTAACAAGATGGCCAAGTTCGTGTAGTACTACAATGTCAGGTATGCCTTCCTCCCAAAAATAGTTTGTAATAAAAATCGTATCTATATCCATAAAAGCACACGCGGGAGACTTATTAGCCTCAAAATTTTCAAGAGCTTTTTTATTTTCTTCTGACAGAAATCCTTTTTTATTCAAGTAATCATCAAAAGTTTCAAATCTGAAAGTCTCATTCAAGACAGGATACCTCTTGATAATATCACTCACAATAGTACGAAATTTTTCTAAGCTATCATAAACCACAAAGGTGACGGATAACATAACTAGTTAAGAACAACCTTTAGTTAAAAAAAGTTTACCTAAAATGACCTTCCAACCTCAGAATTCTAATCCAACACAGTCTTAAGAATATTTAAATCAGAATCTAAATGGCGACGGAAAGGTTTAAAAACAGGTGGTCGTTCCTGCCACGACATGGCAAAACTCATCAGAGCGGTCGCGTGGCGCCGCCTCGAGCGGCCTTACACCCGCAAATCCAAGTATCGCAAGTACAACTTCGTACGCTCCGTACCTCATAGCAAGATCGTCAAGTTCAACATGGGCAACCTCCGACAGGAGTTCCCCCTCACCCTCCAGCTCAAGACCAACATGGACATCCAGCTCAGGCACAACAGCCTGGAAGCGGCGCGCCAGTCGGCCAACCGCCTCCTCGAGAAGCGCCTCGGACGGTCCAACTACAGGTTGAGGGTGAGGCCGTACCCACACCACATCCTGCGCAACAACCCGCTCGCCGCAGGCGCCGGGGCCGACAGGATGAGCACCGGTATGAGCCGTAGCTTCGGCAAGGTCGTCGGCATAGCAGCGCAGGTCCACAAGGGACAGGTCGTCTTCGAGGTCGGCGTGAACAAGCCGCACGTCAAGACGGCGAAGGACGCCCTCACCCGGGCGCGTAACAAGCTGCCTTGCGGCGGCTACATCGACATCCTCGAAGAGCCGCTCAAGCCGTAAACCATTTCTTCTTCCCGAGTGACTATTCTTGAGGAAAGACAAACCTTTTTATAACCAGTTCTCTCTGAAGACGTCATGTGGTGGGAATCCCTGAAAGAGACAGTGATTAACAGCAGGGTTCTCTATCCTCTCACCATCATCCTCCTGACCGCGATCCTGGCGCGGACGACGCTCTACCTGGTGGAAGGCTCCCTCAAGATCCTCCGCAGACGAAATTCCAAGACCATCAACCACCGGCTGCTCAACGTGATCGAGACGCCATTGGTCGTCATCATCATCCTCGTCGGGCTCGAACTCGCCATCCGGAAAGCCATCATCGAGCACGAAGGGTTCACCAACCTCATCGAGACGGGAGCCATCATCATCCTCACCTACGCGCTCATCAAGGTCGGCAACATCATCCTCGGGTTCTGGAGCCAGCGTATGACCAAGGCGAAAGGTCAGGAGTTCCACTCGGAAGTGCTGCCCTTGATGAAGAGCGTGATGAGCATCGTCCTCAGCATCCTCGGCGTCATACTATTATTGCAGGTGTGGCAGATCGAGATCAAGAACCTCGTCACGTCCCTCGGCGTCGTCGGCGTCGTGCTAGGCATCGCGTTCCAGCAAACCCTGATCAACATCTTCGGCGGGATCAGCCTGATCATGGACAACTCGTTCCACCAAGGAGACCTCATACAGCTCGAGGACGGGGAGATGGGAGAGGTCATGGAGATCAACCTTCGCAGTACGAAGCTGAAGAACTTCGACTCGGAGAGCATCATCGTCCCCAACGGGCAGCTGGCGAACAAGAAGCTCATCAACCTGGCCCAGCCCACCCCGACGGTGCGGGTGAAGATCCCGGTCAGCGTGGCGTACGGCTCGGACCCGGCCAAGGTGAAGGAGATACTGCACGACGCCCTCAGGCACCACCCAGACATCCTCACCATGCCGCGGCGACGAGCACGGTTCGTAGGGTTCGGCGAGTCCAGCATCGACTTCGAACTGTTCTTCTTCATCAACCAGTACAAGCAGATATGGGACATCCGCGACGAGGTGTTGACGCAAGTGTACAAGGACCTGTACGCGCACGGCGTCGAGATACCCTTCCCCATCAGGACGATCGTCCAAGCGAAGAAAGGGCAGTACAAGCAGAAGTGGGAGGACGAGCCGGAAGAGGAACAGGAGTCCAAGAAAGGCCCCTCTAAGAAGAAGTCTTAGTAGCCATCCCATTGTTGGCTGCGGTAGGGGAGGCCGCCTTTATTCAACACGTTCAGGAACAGGTTGTACTCGGTCGAGCGCTGGCCTTTGAGGCTTCGCCTAACATCCTTCATCGGAGTCCAGACATACCCTTCAGGAGACTTATCACTGTTCGTGCCGAAGAGGTACGCGATGGATTCGAAGTAGGCGTCCTCGCCGTTCGGGCTCCAATAACCTGACCGCCACTTGCTCCAAGGCGCGGATTGGAGGTCTTCGAACCCGAACCGCTCCCTCACCAGCTGCTTGAGATGGTCCTCGAGCCCCCACTGGTCATACGGGACCTCCCAGCAAGGCAGATGGTACTGGCCGTCCTGATGTTCCAAGAGGAAGGAGTAGCCTTTGAAATCCGGCCTGTAGAGGACGGCATTCGCGACATGGAGGGTGGGTTTCTCAACACTCTCCGCGATGCCAACAGAATCCATATACCAGTATACACGTAGAAACCACTATTAAAAACTATCGGTTTTGGAAGGGGAGAAACGAATAATCACGCTTTCTCGAGCTCGCCAGAAACACTCTCAAGGAGTCGTTCCTGAGAGGTGACTGCGTCCAACCGTGCCTTGAGGACCTCGACACGCTTCCCGTCCGCGATGTCGGTCTTGGAAAGGTAGACGATTACCGGCTTACCATGCTCCTCGAGCTGCTTCAACAACCGTTCCTGATCCTCCAAAGGATAGGTGTCAGTAGGGTCGAGGACCATGACGATGACGTCAGCCACGTACTTGAGGCAGAGGTAGGCCTGCTGCTCGATCGAATTCATCTTCTCGAAACGAGCGAGGGTGCCAGGCGTGTCGACGACCTGGACGTCCTCGTACACACCGTGGAAGTAGCCGACGTTGAGCGTCTTCGTCGTGAAGGCGTACGCCGCGATCTTCGGCTTGGAACTCGTCATCTTAGCGAGGAGGGTGGACTTGCCCACGTTAGGGAAACCTGCGAGGGCGACGGTAGGGAGCTCATCCTTGAGGGTCGGGAAGGAGGTGAGGACGCGACGCGCAGCCTCGAGGGCTGAGAACGCGTCTCTTGAGCGCTTGAACAACGCGCTGAGACGACCGTACAGGTTATCCACTATCCGCTTCGCCTCCTGGGGATCGTGGGTCGCCCGCACCTCCGACTGGGCCTTCCGAGTGAGGGCCTGGGCGTTATCCACCAAGCCCTGCAGGCGTCCGAGGGACTCCTGAACCTTGTCGAGGTCGAGCTGCGTCCGGGCGAGCTCCTCGTAGAACTCGGGCAGGCCCGCGAAGTCAGGGTACTCCCTGATGAGGCGTTCCAGGCTCTGGCCGATGACGTCGCGGACGACGGTGAGCTTCTCATGAGCGATCTTCTTCTGCAGCAAGACCCGGTCGGTCCTGCGGGTGACTGAGTCGGCGAGGGTGTCGGCGCGCTTCCTCGCCCGCGAGAAGGCCTTGTCCAAGTAGGTCTGCGGGCTTTCCACGACCGGGAGCGACTGGAAGTTCATATTTAAAAGGAGTGCGGGCGAGGATATAAAGGTTTTCGTCAAGAGCACCGCGACGACCAACACCACGACAACGTTTAAAAAGAGACCTTGCTCTTCCAAACACCATGGACTTCGAAGACTTCAAGAACGAGAAAGTGCTGAAGACGTTCAAAGGCATCTTCAACCTCCTCGTCATACTACTCATCATAGGACTGCTCATCATCATCCTCAGAGAACTCTACAACCTGTTCACAGGAGTGTTCTCAGCCGAGATCAGCGCGATCATCAACGGCGTGCTGTTCATATTCATACTCATAGAACTCTTCACCATCCTCACCAGCTACCTCCAATACGAACACATCAAAGTGGAACGGGTCGTCGAGGTCGGCATCATCTCCATCGTGCGAGACACGATATTCCACGCGTTCGAACTCGAACCAACCAAGATGTACGGGCTCAGCGCACTACTACTCGTCTTCGGAGTCCTCTTCTTCGTCGAAAAGAAATTCTCGCACACGCGGAACAAGTGAAGGACACCTGAAAGGACGGCTCAGGAAACCTTAAATAAGAGCCGTGACACCTGAGACAGGAACAATCAACAGGTGAAAACACCATGGCAAAGAAGAAAACAGCCAAGAAGACGGAAACGAAAGACAAGCACGACTGCGCCTCGATGAGCGCACTCTACGGACTAGGATTCATAGGAGCCGCCATCTACTACGTCACCGTCGCGACCGGCTTCTGGAACGGCGTCCTCGGAGTCCTCAAGGCCTTGGTGTGGCCGGCGTTCCTCGTCTTCGAAACGTTCAAGTTCCTCGGGATGTGACGTAGGTTGCGCACAACCAAGCGCCGGCAACAAAGAAAAAAAAATCTCACGTTCATACGATGATGGCTGGTGCTCGCTCACCACCACCCTCATCGTCGAAGTCAGTGACGAGCGCCTCGGTGGTGAGGACCATGCCTGCGATGGACGACGCGTTCTGCAACGCGTTACGCACCACCTTGGTCGGGTCTATCACGCCGGCCTCGAAAAGATCCTCATACTGCCCTGTACGGGCGTTGTAACCCACATTGTCGTCCTCCTCGCCCTTGAGGCGCGCCAACACCTCTGCACCTTCCTTGCCGGCGTTGGCGGCAATCTGCCTGAGCGGCTCCTCTAAAGCCCGCCACACGATGGAGGCACCGACACCCTCATCGCCCTCGAGGGAGAGTCCTCGAGCCGCAGCCGCGGCGCGGTAGAGCGTCACACCGCCGCCAGGGATGACACCCTCCTCGACTGCAGCCTTGGTGGCGTTGAGAGCGTCGTCGATGCGCATCTTCTTCTCCTTCATCTCAGTCTCCGTCGCAGCGCCGACCCTGATGACCGCGACGCCGCCTCCGAGCTTGGCGAGGCGTTTCTTCAGCTCGACCTCGCGATGGTCGGACTCTGCGAGCCTGATGCGGGACTCGAGAAGCTTCTTCCGCTCCTCGATGGAGTCCTTGCCCCCCTTGCCTTGGACGATGAGCGTCTTCTCGTTGTCCACACGTACCTTGGCGGCACTTCCGAGCCAGTCAGGGTTGAACTGGTCAAGCCGCATCCCCTTCTCCTCCGAGACCATCTTGCCGCCGGTGAGGGCTGCGATGTCCTCGAGCATCTCTTTCTGCTCGTCGCCGAAGCCGGGCGCCTTGACGGCGCACACCTTGAGAGCTCCCCGCATGATGTTCAGGACGAGTCCCGCCTGCGCTTCTCCTTCGATGTCCTGCGCTATTATGAGAAGGGGCTTGCCGTCCTTTGCGACGCTCTCCAGGACCGGGACGAGATCCTTCATGACCGAGAGTTTCTGGTCTGTGAGGAGTATGAGGGGGTCGTCCTGCTCGCACGTCATCTTCTCATGGTCGGTAGCCATGTATGGCGATATGAAGCCACGGTCGAACCGCATGCCTTCCACGACGTCGAGTTCGGTCTCGAGTCCGCGGCCGTCTTCGACCGTGATGACGCCGTCGTTCCCCACTTTCTCCATAGCGTCCGCGATGAGCGTTCCGATGGCGTCGTCGTTGTTGGCCGAGATGGTGGCGACCTGTTCGATGCGTTCGCGTCTGCTGACGTCGACGCTCTTCCCCTTGAGGTGCTTGACCGCGTCGGCCGTCGCCGCTTCCATACCTCTTTTCACGGCTATCGGATTGGCACCAGAGGCGATGGTCTTCAATCCTTCAGCCACCATCGACTGCGCTAGGAGCGTGGCTGTAGTGGTGCCGTCCCCGGCACCGTCCTGGGTCTTGTTCGCCACTTCCTTGACCAGCTTGGCACCCATGTTCTCGAAACGGTCTTTCAGGACTATTTCTTTGGCGATGGTGACGCCGTCATTGGTGACGACCGGGTTGCCGGCCTTGTCGAGGACGACGTTCCGGCCTCTCGGCCCTAGCGTGACCTTGACCGTATCAGCCACCTTGCCGATGCCCTTGAGGAGGGCTCTTCTCGCGTGCTCGTCGAACAGTATCTGCTTCGTGTCTGCCATGATGGTTCACCTCAGTCTATCTTTGCGAGGATGTCCTTGAAGTCCACGAGGACGTGCTTCTCGCCTTCTATCTCGACCTCTTCCGAGCTGTACCCACCGTAGAGGACCTTGTCGCCGGGCTTGAGCGGGAGGTCTTTACCGTCTTCCCTCTGCCCGACGGCGACGACCTCCCCTTCCTTGCGTTCCTTCTTGGCGGATTCCGGGATGTAGATGCCGCCTTCAGTCTTCTCCTTGGTTCGGGGTTGCTTGAGGAGGACCCGTTCCCCCAATGGTCGTATTGCCATGTTCCATATCACCTCCTGAGCACAACCAACACTCTTGTTGATTTTAGGTCAACCGCCGCGAAACCCTAGTTTTATTTAAATATTTCTATATCCAATACAATAAAAATGATACTGATTAAACAAAAAGGCATATCCACCCCCACACAACATTTAAAAAACCATTTCCCCTCCCAAGCCCATGGCTGAGCGCCCCACACAGGGGAGATGGCTCGGAGGATGACACACAATGGCGATAAAGGCAAACATCGGCAACCCGAAAGACGGCAAGACACAACAGTTCGAACTCGACGAGGACAAGTCGCAAGCCCTGATGGGCAAGAAGATAGGCGACAAGATTTCTGGCAACCAACTCGGGTTCGACGGCTACGAGTTCGAACTCGTCGGCGGCAGCGACAACGGCGGATTCCCCATGCGCAGGGACGCCTTCGGCACGGCGCGCAAGAAAGTCCTCATCACAGGCGGCGTCGGCCTCCGCGCGAAGCGGAAAGGCATGAGGCGCCGCAAGACGGTCGCAGGCAACACGGTCCACGACCAGACCGCCCAGGTCAACCTGAAAGTGGCCAAGCAAGGCAAGAAACCCCTCGGCGGCGAACCCGAACAAGCCGAAGGCGAAAAGGAAGCCTCCGACGAGAAGAAGGAGTAAGCCTTAAATACCAGCCTCCCCTGACGTGACAACCATGCTCTTCGCGGAAGAGGTCGCCAGGCTCGTCAGCAAGGCGGCCAAAGTCAACACGGCGGACGCGCTCAACCTGTTGGAAGAGCCGCCCAGCCCAGAACTAGGGGACGTGGCGTTCCCATGCTTCGGACTCGCCAAGGAGTGGAAGAAGTCCCCCGTGAAGATAGCGCAGCAATTGGCACAGGACATCAAGCCAGAACTACCCGTCGCGACCATCATAGCAACCGGTCCCTACGTCAACTTCTACCTCAACAAGGCCATCGTGGCGGAAGAAGCATTGACCAAACGCCGGAAGCTCCCGAAGCGCAAAGAGCGCGTCATGGTCGAGCACAGCAACGGCAACACGCACAAAGAGGCGCACATCGGACACCTCCGCAACCTCTTCCTGGGAGACAGCATCGTGCGCGTCATGAAAGCGGCGGGATTCCCAGTCGTCAACGCGTACTACATCAACGACACCGGCGCCCACGTCGCAAAGTGCCTCTGGGCGCTCCAGAAATACCACGCGGACGAGGAGCCGCCGAAGGACAAGCTCCGCTGGCTGGGCGGCATCTACGCAGAAGGTGCGCGGACGGCTCAGGAAGACGAGGAAGCCAAGAAAGAGGCTGACGAGGTCCTCCGGAAGCTCGAGGAAGGCGACAAGGAAACCCTGGAATTGTGGAAGAAGACGCGCCAGTGGAGCATCGACGACTGGCACCGCATCTTCGAACAGCTCGAGATGCTCCCCTTCGACGCGCGGTTCTTCGACTCGGACGTGACGCCAGCCGTCAAGCCAATCGTCAACCGGATGCACGAGAAAGGCATCCTGAAGGAATCCGAAGGGGCGTTGGTGGCGGACCTGGAGCACGAGGGGTTGCACACCGCGATCATCCGGAAGCGTGACGGCACGACGCCCTACCTGGCGAAAGACCTGGCGTTGGCGGAGCGGAAGTTCAAGGACTACGAGATAGACCGGAACATCTACGTCGTCGGCTCGGAGCAAGAGCTGCACTTCCAACAACTATTCAAACTGTTGGAGAAAGACGGCTTCCCGCAAGCCCGGAAATGCCACCACGTCAGCTACGGCCTCGTCATGCTCAAGGAAGGCAAGATGAGCAGCCGTGAAGGGACGGCGATACCGTTCGACGAGTTCTACGGCAAGGTGTACGAGCGCGCCAAGGAAGGCGTGGCGGAACGCCACGAGGACTGGCCCGACAAGAAGCGGGAAGCAAGCGCGAAAGGCATCACCCTAGGGGCCATGAAACTGCCGTTGGTGTTGCAAGAACCCAAGAAGCGGATCATCTTCGACCTGGAGAAGGCGATGGACTTCGAAGGGGAGACGGGGCCGTACCTCCAGTACACCCACGCACGGCTGTGCTCCATCCTCAGGAAGCACGGCAAGAAGGTGACGGAGAACGTGGACCACAGCATCCTCGAGTCAAGCGAGGAGCAATCAGTCATCAAACGACTGGGGAAGGAGACGGACGTATTGCTGGAAGCCGCCGAGAAGCACAAGCCATCATTGCTGGCGCGGTACGCGATAGACCTGGCGCAAGAGGCGAACACGTTCTACCACACACACCAGATACTCCAAGAGGCGGAGACGGTGAAGAAGGCGAGATTGTTATTGGTGCTGAAGACGAAGGAAGCGCTCGGACGGGTCTTGGAATCACTCGGGATACCCGCGTTGGAAGAGATGTGAAGCTCATTCTGGAGGCGTGAACAGCGACGCCGCCTGTCGTAGCGGTAGTGTTTGGAGGTTGAGCGCGTCCTGACGGTCGGAGAAGCCGACCTCTTCCATCCTCTTGAAAAGTTCTTGCTTGAGCGCGACGGTGGCCATGACGTCGGCCCGGGCGCGGTGAGCTCCCTCCAAAGGTATGCCCAACCGTTCGGCGAGGACTCCGAGCCTGTAGCTCGGGAAAGGTTCGGGTGCGAAGACGCGCCTGGAGAGCTTGAGCGTGCAGAGCGGCTGATGAGGGAAAGGCCTTTCGAACAATCTCCGACGTTCGTGGCTGAGGAATGAGAGGTCGAACCGGAGGTTGTGGCCGACGAGGACGTCATCCTGGTCGAGGAAGCGGTCGAACGCCCTGACGGCTTCCCGAGGCTCGGGGGCGTCCTCGACCATGCCGTCATCGATGCCGGTGAGGCGGGTGATGAAAGCCGGGATGGGGCGGCCGGGGTTGACCATCGAGTGGAAGTCGCCCTTGACGTTGCCGTGGCCGTCGACGCGGGCGGCGTAGACCTCGGTCAGTCCGTGCCTGCCAGGCCTCAAGCCGGTGGTCTCGACGTCGAGGACGACGTAGGAGGAAGACCTCATAGGGACGGGCGCGTAGCAGACCGTTTATAACTCTTACGGCCCCGTCGTCGGACGGCCATCACTGTTTGTTCAACTGGGCCTGGGCGATGATGAGGCCGACGGGGTTGAGGAGCAACAACAACACTATCATGCCGGCCTTGCCGAAACCCGTGGCTTCCTCAAGCGCACCGGAGAACTTGATGTAGAACTTGATGTAGATGACGATGTTCGCGATGGGGACGAGGATCCACCACAACTTCTTAGGGTTGGGCGAGTCATGGCCGGCCTTGATGAGGTCCGATGACATCTTGCCGAGCCAGACGATGCCGTAGATGCCGAACGTGACGAGGGAGAGGAGGAATTGTCCGACGACGCCACGCCTGGTGAACGACTGCTTGTTATCGTCCTCAACAGCATCACTCGCTGGAGGCGCAGAGTCCGCCTGGGACTCCGGCTGTGACTGCTGCCCGGCCTGCGGTTCCGACGGCGGCGTAGGCGTCGCAGGATCTTTCGAGGCGGCGCGCGACTCCCTCAACGCCTCCTCCACCTCGGCCTGCGGGTAGCCGTTGTCCAGGAGGACCTTGCGGAGCTGGTCGTCGGTGTAGCCTCGGGCCTCTTCGGTCTCGAGGTACTGGAGGAGCTGAGGGGATACCATGGTGGCAGTACCAGCCAAGACAGACTATATAAAGGTTTCTAGTCGAAAGAGAAGTCGCCGAACAAGACCAATTCCAAAGAGGCGCGGCTGCCGTAATCCTTGTGCTCGAACACGACGTGGCTCCGCTCGGCCTGGACCTCCTTGCGAAGGAAGTCCTCCACCTCGGAACGCAACGAGTCATCCAAGTCACCCTTGACGCGGGCGAGGAGCGCGCCGGCGCCGGACACGCGCTCATGGACTCCGAGCCGGTTGAGAGACTTGCGGAGCTGCTGGCGGTCGAGGGTGTAACGCTGCTCCCGGTCGGAGATGACCGTACTCAAGGCGAAGGACGTCTTCTCATACCACAACGACCGGTTCAGGTCGGCCTCGCGCTTGAGGAAGGAAGAAGCCTCCTTGTGACGGACGAGGTCCTGAGGGACCTCCCACAAGCCCGGAGCGGAGACCTCCTCGACGTCACCCTCCTGCAATATCTCGGTCTTGAGCTGACGTATGACACGAGCCCTGAGCTCGGGCTCGGAAACCTGCTCTTCAGCCTTGGCCGCGGCGTTGAGCAAGCCCTTGAGCTCCTTGGGAGAGGCGTCAGCCCCGTCGAGGCTTAGCTGGAGGCGCTTACCCTTGAAAGAAAGGTCGAACCGCATACTGATGGGTGAAAGAGGACGTGCTTTTATATCTACCGCCACGACGCCAGGATGACAAGGAGGAGGCCTGAAGAGGCGTGGTGGCGGCTCATAGCCGGAAGCTTTATAAAATGTTAAACGTTCTTTTTGGGAACAGCAGAGACATTGGTGACCGCATGGGACGAATCAAGACCAAGCAGATAAAGGCGAAGACGAGAGACTTCCTCGAGAGCCACCCCGAACACTTCAACACCGACTTCGAGAAGAACAAGGAGCAGTTGAAGGAGATCGCGGAGTTCCGCAGCAAGAAGATGCGAAACGCCGTGGCAGGGTACATGGTGAGGAAGAAGAAGGCAGAGTGAGCGGTGCGGACTCCTCGCCTGAAGGAGAGACGAACGGCTATGGGGGGTGGCCGGCAATGACAACCGAAGGGCAGGACAATTTCATCTATATCGGCAACAAGCCGTTCATGAACTACGTCACGTCAGTCGTGGTGCAGTTCACGACGAAGAACGCTTCTGAAGTATTGGTGAAAGCGAGGGGCAAGTTCATCTCCAGGGCGGTGGACGTGGCGGAAGTCGCTTGTAAAAGATTCTTGAAAGACCAGATACACGTCAAGGAGATCTCCATCGACTCGGAAGAGTTCACCAACTCGGAAGGGAAGGACGTCAGGGTGTCGACGATCGACATCGTACTGGCGAAGAAATAGAACTTTCTTATTGGTAAATCACTTTCAACCCAGGATAGGACTCTTTCAAAGCCATGATTCTCTTCTCTATCCGCGGGATGGCAGGGCAGCACGTCGCTACGAAGAGCGTCTTGTGCCTGAGGAAGAGCGGGAACTGGCGGCAAGTCAATGGACGGTCAGGGTAGATGGCGCACCGGCCGTCCTTGAGGTGCTCGCAACCGTTCTCCAGGTTGACGACGTCGAAGCCGTTGTGACTGATCTTCCTAGCGAAGAATCTGGCGGACTTCCGGTCGAGAGCTAGCTTACCGGCGCCGCAACAAGCAGCGCCGCACTCCTCGCAGTACAAGGTGAGAGAGTTGGCGATGTCGTCGATGAGCTGCTGCACGGTCGTCGTCACTATATATTGGAAATCGTACGGAAAGGTATACTGTTTAAATAAGTATGTTTCTTAAAAGGACGGAATGTTTCCGAGGATGCCGGAAGGATGCACGGGACAGGTGCGGCGCGAAGGTTCTTATAAGTGATTCTCCACCATCCTTGTCGGAGGACAACACATAAATATTAGTTAGGACACCCTAACCAAATATGCGTAGCAAGGAACGACAACTACTCACCACCCTGTTCAACAACCCAAAGAGATGGACGTACAGCCAACTCCAAGCAACGACCGACATCAGCAAGCCGCAACTCACCAACCACCTCAAAAGACTCGAACAAGCAAAGATAATCAAGAAAGAGAAACAACCAGGACGACACCCCACCTACACGCTCGAAAACAACGAAGCAGTCAAGGAACGCAAACGACGACACGCCCAAGAAGAACTCGAAGACCTCGCCACGACACTCGCAAAGAGCGAAGCGGACGTCGCGATCATCTTCGGAAGCATGACCAGATGGGACTGGTACGACGACAGCGACGTCGACGTGTTCATCTACGGAGACGCGCCAGACCTCAAGGCACAAGAACGGAAACTCGGACGGGAGATAGACCTCCACCACGCCAAAGACAAGGACGACCTGCGAAAGATGAAACACCTGTTGCCACACATCATCGAAGGACGATTCATCAAAGGAAACCTCGAGAAACTAGGAGCGACGATAAATGTCTAGCCACGCGGAAGAATGCAGGAAGAGAGGAGCGTACAGAGAGATAGTCATCAACAAGGACAAGGCACGCACCACAAGAGACAACGCCAAGACGATGATGTCAGGGGCGCGGAAACTCGCAGCCGCACTGGCAGAAAAAGACGAGGAATGGCTAGCAGTCTTCCTCACCAGCTACGACGCGCTCCACCTCCTCGCAGAAGCATACCTGCGGAGCAAAGGCCTGAAAGCCACAGACCACAAATGCCTCTACGCCTACGTGGAAGAACAGACAGGACTCAAAGGGTTCGAAGAGCTCCGGCAAGCCCGGAACGACACCCACTACCACGGCAAGAAGCTCAGCACGGAAAAGCTACGAGCGCACAGCGAGCAAGTACGAGCAATACACGAGAAGCTACAAGAAAGCATGGCAAAGCTTTAAAAAGAAAACACGAATAACACCACAACCACAAAGGGCCCGTAGCTTAGCCTGGATAGAGCGGTCGGCTTCATGGGAACGACACCAAAGCGTTCCGAAGCCAGGGACCGACAGATCGGGGGTTCGAATCCTCCCGGGCTCAGACCCATTTTAGGCACAAACAAGGATTAAAGAATAGGTGACCACGAATCATTCCTTTCTTGTCTTTGTAGTCACCTGTTTGAGCGTCTTCTTATACTGCTTAATCAAGAAGTGCATGGTCGGCCGTAGCTTGTCGTTCTTTTGATATTCCTGCAACGTACGATAATATTCGGCCCGATCCTCCAAAAGGATGTTTATCGGAGGATAACCGTGTCGCAACAACACATAATTCAGCAACAAGCGTCCGACACGACCGTTCCCGTCTTGGAAGGGATGGATGTCCTCGAATTGGTTGTGGATAATTGCCGCCAAAACAAGCGGTTTGAACTTGTGCTTGTTCTTCTTATACCAAGCGACCATTCCTTCGAGCTCTTCCCCCACACGTTCCGCCGGCGAGCCTCGATGGATAACCTCGCCACCCCTCCCCCGAATGACGACTTCGATGTCTCGCAGTTCGCCAGCGAAAGGCTTCGACCCTTCAAAACAAAGCCTGTGCAATTTCAGGAGGAGGTTGACCGATAAGTCCTGTTTTGTCGAACGTATGAAGTCGATTGCTTTCGCAACACCTTTGGTTTCCCGCGCCTCATCGTCCTTCACGCCTTTGCTCTTGAGGATGACAGGGACTTCGTCGGGCAGGACGGTCGATCCTTCTATCGCGTTCGTATTATAGACGAATTCTTCAGTGAACCGCCTCCATTGCCGCTCGTCGAAATGGACTATTTCTAGTTTATCGTCAAACTTGTTGAGCGATCGCAGTTGTTTGTCAGTCAGAGAGAAATCAAAAACATCTGTCTTGAACTCTTTCGCTTGTTCTTCAAGTATCTCTTCAGCCCTTTTCGAGAGCTTTTCCAATTGCTTTTCGGAAAGGTTCGTGCCGAGGTAACGCCTGAGCTTGACAACCTTATCACGCTCATCCCTGAAAGAATGCACCAGATAGTACTTGATGCTCTTCCCGGATTTGCGCTTCTCGAGGAACATACAACACCATAAGGTGACCACATATTTAAACTTTCCCGATTTTGTGGTCACCCCTAGTCTCTCCGACCCACACCACAACCCCCGACATATGAAACCAGCAACATTAGTTAATGCTATAAATGATGGGTTTCCTCGTCCCACAACCACTAGCCGTGCGAGCTGTTGTCCATGAAGCATAGCATGTCCCAGGTGTGGAAGTTCTACTTATCCTCTTTCCTGAAGAACCAGACGTATTTCGTCCCCATCCTCATCGTGTTCTTGCAAGCCCAGCACTTGACGCTCTCACAGATCTTCTGGGTGTTCGCCCTCGGCAGCGCGGCGAGCTTCATCCTCGAGATACCGTCAGGCGTCATGGCCGACTTCTTCGGGAAGAAACCGACGATACTCCTCGCCAAGAGCCTCGGCGTGGCGGCGTTCCTCATGTTCGCGTTCTCAGACACGTTCTGGCTCTTCGTAGCCGCACAGGTCGTCTACGAGGTGAGCAAGGCTTTCAAGTCAGGGTCGGAGGCAGCCTACATCTACGACTACCTCGACCAGGACCGGCAGGCGCCCGACTACACCGAGGTCAAGGCCAAGCAGAAGTTCTGGGCGCGCGGCGGGGAAGCCATCGCCACCGCGCTGGGAGGCGTCATCGCAGCGCAGCTCTCCTACCGGGCAGTGTTCCTCATCGCAGCCGTACCAGCCCTCGCCAACGTCGTCAACGTCGCGACGTGGAACAAGATACCCGAGACAAGGGTCAAGAAAGACTTGTGGGCCGCGACGAAACGACACCTCGACACGTCGTGGAAGCGTGTGCGGGACAACACCCGGCTCCGGACGATCATCATCAACTTCAGCCTGTTCACAGCAGCCCTCGCAGCGATCGCGACGTTCATACAGCCGTACATGAAGACGGTGGGCATCCCGATCGAACAGTTCGGATTCATCTACTCGGGAGCGCTCGTCATCTCAGCATTCCTCGCACGGTACGCCAAGCCGCTCGGGAAGAAGTACGGGATGGTCCGGAGCATCAACGCGTTGGCAATCATAGCCATAGTACCGGCGCTCATCCTAGGCCTAGGCCTACAATCACTGATAGGAGTCATCCTCCTCTTCACCATCACCGTCGTGGAGAACGTGAGGAACCCGCTCGCGAACACCTACTTCCACCAGCACGTGAAGCAACGAGAACGAGCCACGATAGGATCGTTCCTCCAACAGATGAAATCGCTCGGCAAGATGATACTGCTCCCGATAGCGGGCGCGCTGGCGGAGACGACCATGCCCGGAGCGATACTCCTCGCCACAGGAATACTCGCCATCAACAGCCTGATGTTCCACATAAGAAGCCCCACGCCGGCCAAGCACGCGTAAAGACAGGAACAACAACCCCTGACAGGCACAGGCACGGAAGAGACAACATCACACCCCCCCAAGCAAGAAAGAACACCCCCCAGTCTTTTTCTCACGTTAAGGAACAAACACACAAACACCCACATAAAGATTACCGACACGTTTAAATATGAACTCAGGCTTATACCAAATCGGAAGCAATATGAGACAAGAACGAGCGCCGAGGAACATCTTCTTCTACGACAAGGGAGATGACAGCCTCACCTTCATCCACAAAGGCTTGGAAGCCATCGAGACCGTCAACACAGGCCTGGCCCTGATATCCCTCGACGCCAAGGGGCGCGTGGCGGCGCTCGAACTCATGGGCGCGAGGAAGAACTTCGGCGTCGAGAAAGAGGTGCTGGAGAACCTCAAGCAAGCGGACGTGCGGTTCGCCACCAACAAGGAGAAGAAGACCGTCATCATCACCGTCAAGCTCCACTACGAGAACAAGGAAGTCATCATCAACACCACCGCCGAGCACGACGCCATCAACGCGACGCACTCGTTCAAGGCGACCTCTTCCGCGTAGGATAAGCCGTCACCACGGCCACCTTCCCCTCAAACCGTTTCGGCAAGGAGTCATGGAACGGGTCGAGGAGAATATACTGAAGGAACAGCCTCCTCGTATACGCCCTGACCGCCAGCAAGCGATTCTCGTGATCCAAAGCCCGCTCGACGCTGAGCACCCTCTCAGGCTCAAGGACTATCAGCTCGATGTCATACGGCGTCAGTTCTGGGTGCTTGAGGAAGATACCGACGTCAGGGTTCTTCTTGACGTACACCAAGTCGTCGACAGTCTTCGTCTCGAGCCAAGCGACGAGCTTCTCTCTCAAACCAAAACCCATGGCTAATGCACCAGTCACCAGAAACAGCAGATATCTTTTAATGGTTCGCAAGACACATGACCAGTGCCACGACAACCATACCGTTCGCAAGGGCCCTCCCTTATCTCTTGCTCGAACTTTTCCTACAAACCAAACCACACCAGCACGTTTATAAACGGCCCGGTGTTCTCGCCCTTAAGGAAGAGTTTTCCATGACCCTCTAAAAGGGTGCGTACAACCAAAAAAAGCTCATGAGAAGGCTCCGCAAAAAAAAAGGAAAGGAGTTCGAAAGACCAAGGAAAAAGAAGCTTCGTACATAAAGCGCACCCGACTTGACGAACCACGTTTTTTCTCAGCTCTTCAAAACCAGAAAATGACATCATTCGACAACCTAGGATTACGACAGGACATACTATCAGCGATCAAGAAGCTCGGCTTCTACACCCCCACCCCGGTGCAGGAGGAGACCATACCGCTCATACTGGACGGGAAGGACGTCATCGCAGGGAGCAACACGGGCTCGGGCAAGACGTTCGCCTTCGGCGCAGGCATCATACAACAACTAGAGCGGAAGCAAGGCGTACAAGCACTCATACTAGTCCCGACGAGGGAACTGGCGGAGCAGATGGTCCACGCGTTCGACAGCTTCACCAAAGAAGCTCACGTCAAGACGGCAGCCATCTACGGCGGCGTCTCGATCAACCCGCAGATCCAAGCGCTGAAGAAAGCGGACATCGTCATCGGAACCCCCGGCCGGACGCTTGACCACCTCGAACGGAAAACCCTCAAGCTAGGCACGGTGGAACACGTCGTCCTCGACGAGGCTGACCGCATGCTCGACATGGGATTCCTGCCGGACGTGAAGAAGATCCTCAAGCACTGCCCGGACGAGCGGCAGACGCTACTGTTCTCGGCCACGATGCCGCCCGAGATAAAAAAACTGGCTGCCAAGTTCATGGACAAGCCGACGCACGTCGACCTGGCAGAGCATGTCGACCCGAAGAACCTCGAGCAAGAGACCTACATGGTAGCCCACCAGGCCAAGCCCGACGTCCTCGCACAACTCCTCCAAGAAGACGACCAGGAGCTCAGCCTCGTGTTCTGCAACACTCGTCGAGAGACGGACCGGACCGCCAAGCGGCTCAAGAAGGCAGGCGTCAAGGCGACGGCCATCCACGGAGGGCTCTCGCAGAACCAACGCCTCAAGGTCATCAAGATGTTCAACAGCAAGAACAAGACCAACGTCCTCGTCTGCACCGACGTCGCGGCGAGAGGGCTCGACATCCCAGGCGTCAGCCACGTGTACAACTACGACACGCCCCGAGAACCGAAACAATACATCCACCGCATCGGACGGACCGCCAGGGCGGGAGCGGACGGGAAAGCAGTCAACCTCGTCAGCCAACGAGACAACAAGGAATACCGCCAAGTACTCAAAGCCAACAACCTCGACATCCCACGCAAACAACCACCCCAAGCAAGCCAGCAGATGGGGGCGGAAGAAGCGGACGAGCGGCCCAAACGCAAACCCTACCGCCAAGGACTGCAAAGGAAAGGCGGTGGCAAGAAACCGTACGGACAGGGCAAACCGAGCCGGGACCCGAGGCAAAAACAAGACGGCCAGAAACCAGCGAAAGGACGAGGCGGGAAGGATATCCACAAGTGGCGGAAACGACAGGCGTGACGACGCCGGCAAGAACCACACAAACAGGCCAAGCATCTTCAGACCTCAAAGCCTCCTAGAGAACAGCATCAACCCACATACACATTCTTTCGCGGCCCGTGCATCAAGCCCACGCATGGCATGACATCGCCCGTAACCCCTATCACGACGTCGTAAGCGTCCTCGTCCAACGCCCGCAACAACGGGATCGCGTACTCCTGGAAGGGCTCACGCTCGGAAGGGAGGTTCTGCACGTACACCAAACCCTGACTGGCGGCAGCCTCGTCGAGAACCCGCTCGAACGCCCCTTTCTGCTCCCCTAAGAGACGGTACTCCTTCGCGCAGTCGAACGGGACGACTGGCCTGCCGACCTCTTCTCCGAGACGGCCGACGTAGTCATCGATGACCGCCTGGCTCGAGCCACGGACGATGAACGACAACCCCCGCTGCCGCTCGTCCTTGCGCACACCCGCCGGCACGCCGTCCCTGAGTAGTTTCGCGATGTCAGGCATGGCCAAGACAGGGCAGTTGCTGATTAAGAAGCTTTCCAGGGAGTATCCGGAACA
This sequence comes from uncultured Methanosarcinales archaeon, assembly GCA_964556395.1. GTDB lineage: Archaea > Nanobdellota > Nanobdellia > Woesearchaeales > WJKR01 > WJKR01. Next base: position 2,614 of record CAZKVR010000008.1, on the reverse strand, counting down.
CCTCCGAGCACATTTAAATACAACTTCTTATTACTACAAGCAACATGCCCAAGCGTTCCAAGAAGCGGAAGCTGAAGAGACGACTCGTATGGTTCTCAATACTCATAGCAGCTTTAGCAATCCTCATCATCATAGCCAACGTCAACGTGAAGGTCCTGTTCGACACGGAAGCACACCTCGGCCTCAGCCCGTCAGTCGTCAGCCTCAACGCGGAAGGCAAGGAAAAACCGGAGGTCACGTTCACCACGACGGCGTCGACCATCCCGGTGTGCAGCCTCAGCTGCACGTACTCGTTAAAGGACGTCAGCCACAACAAAACAATAACGTCCACCACGCTGGCAGAACCGCCGGAGCGGTACGAGGACAACGTCACCCTACCACTCCCAACCAGGGGCGAGGGCCAAGTCCTGTTCAACTACGCGGTGAACTGCACCATGCAGCGACGACGGCTGTGCCCGAGCAGCGGGAAGGAGTACCACCAGACAGCCTTCGCCACGGTGACGTACGGCCTCACCGACGAGGAAGAACAGGCGCAAGCCGACACCTACGCGTTATTGGAGAACCAGACCGACACCCTGGCAGCCCTGGCGACCAAGCAAGGATACACCAAGGACGTCGTGGCAGCCCTGGAAGGCGAGGCGAAAATCTTGATAGGCGTCGACCTCGACAGCAAGGCGTTGGCGGCGGCGAGGAACACGGAACAAGCCATCCTCGACCTGTGGGCGCAACAACGATACACCGACGCCTACCGCCAAGCCAAGAAATACCAGGTATCCCTCGACAAGCTGGAAGAAACAGTGGAAGGACACCACACCCGAGCACGACAAGCCCTGGAAGACTACAACGAGAGCGCCATCATCCTCAAGAACGTCACAAACACGACGGTCACGACGCTGCTGAACAAGACACACGAACAAGCCTTCGAAAACCTCATGAACGACAACCAGACCTACACCCTCCTCACCGACGACCCGGAGAAGTACCGCCCGGACGCGCACCGCAGCATCGCAGAGACCATCAAGAAACACCTCGCAGCGGCGGAACAAGCAATGACGGAAGCGGAAGCATCCAGGAAGAACACGAGCGAAAACCTCACCGCCACGTACGAGCCGCTCGTCAATGCGGAGAACGAGACGTGGCCGGGACTGACATGCGACACCCTCACAGACATCACGAAAGCCATCAACCAGACACCCCCAGACCTCAAACACTACAACGACACCTACTGCCACCACGAGAACATCACCCTGTTCACCCAAGCACCACCACGACCAGTAGCTATCAAGGAACGAGAACCCACACCACCCACCACGATCCCGCCGACGCAGGAAGAGTGCTGCTACAAGGACGAGTGCAAGCCATGCAACAACGTCAACGAAGAACCAGTCATCCTCGTCCACGGCCACAGCTTCAGCAAATCCACGACGCCGGAACTCGCGTTCGCAAGGCTGGGATACCTCCAACGAGCACTCGCACAGGACGGCTACATCAACGCAGGCACCATGGACCGCGAAGCACGGCTACACACAGTCCCGCGGGGTGAGTGGGGCAAGCCAAACCATCCCGTCACGGTCAGGACGACGTACTACTACCTCAACTACTACGACGTGGGAGAGCTCAGCTTCGTCACGCGCAAGACGGAACGCATAGAGAACTATGCCATCCGCCTGAAAGAATCCATCAACACTGTGAAGGAGAAGACCGGGAGCGACGAAGTCATACTAATAGCGCACAGCATGGGAGGGCTCGTCGCCAGGGATTACCTCCACCTCTTCGGAGACGAGGACGTCAAGCTACTGATAACACTAGGCACACCCAACCACGGCGTGAAAGGAGAAATCAGGCGGTACTGCACAGTCACCGGCGCCGAAGCAGAGTGCCAAGACATGTACGCAGACAGCCCATTCCTCAAACGGCTCAACGACCCAGACAAGGCGCCAGACCACACGAGGATCTACACGGTCGCGGCGGTCGGGTGCCCGACCGAGACGGACGAGGAAGACGGCCACGAAGGGGACGGCGTCGTCCTACGGGAAAGCGTACGCCTAGACCACGCAGTGGAGAACTACGTGGTGAACGGGACGTGCACCGACCTGTTACAAACCAGCTTGCACATGGACTTCGTCAACCCGGAAGAATACCCTGAAACCTACGACGTCATCAAAGAGATACTCAGAGAGAACCAAGGATGAGACGCGCACGGAAAAACCTGAAAGACATGCTGGACAACAGCTTCGCACTGCTCCAAGCATACCCGACGGCACAACGGACGTACACGGACATCTTCAGAGCGTCAGCCAACGCACTCAGACACATCCCAGACCTGAAAAGCTTCTACATGCCCTTCTACAAAACAGAGTCAGGGAACTTCCTCGACGCATACCACATCCACATGAGCAAGACCATCATACCGTTCGGACCGACGTACATCCGAAGCACGACGGCCCAAGTCCAAAGCGACGAGCAAGAACCAACCATACGCATAGCGCAAGTCCACGCCACGGCCAACGCCGACGGCATACTCTTCAAGAAGCACTCCCTCTACGAAGGCAAGATAGGCAGAGAGCCACGGCAAGTCTTCAGCAAGCCGTTCGAAACCTTCATCAACCTGGAA
>CAZKVR010000007.1:17774-44902 GCA_964556395.1 uncultured Methanosarcinales archaeon | reverse complement strand
ACACCACCTTGTAAGCCTCGATGACGACGGGCTCCTTCTCGCACGAAGAACTGCAGCCATCACCATCGACAACGTTGCCGTCATCGCACTCCTCGCCAGGGTCGAGGAAGCCGTTGCCGCACAAAGGATTATTACCGCAGAACGTGAGGTGGCTGATGGCAGGCTCGTCCTGCTCAACCACGCCGGAATCACCCTCTATCGCGTAGTGCTCGGTATTACCAGCCTTGACGACGACCGCGAAGATGCCCGTCCTTCCCGAGTCAAAGTACGCGACGGTGTCATTGCCAGTGACAGAAGTGCCATTAGCATCACCCTCAGGAGCCCAGCCATCACCCCACTCCCACTTGGCGATGGCGTAGTCATAGCCGAAGCTCGCGCACTCGTACCCGATACCACCACATGCGGCGACGGCCGGCGACACGAGCGCGACCGCTACGCACAACAAGAACCACGGCCTAGCAGGCCACCCCCACACACGACTCATCGTGAACCACCCCGCCGAGCGCCGTTCAAACGACGCCGACAATCATGAATAAACAGGAAAAAAAAGTTTTATGAGCGCTTGCGCCTCGACCAGACAAAGCCGAAAGCCCCGCCGAGGACGAGAAGGACGCCGACGAGGAGGGTCCAGCCGCCCGCGCCGCCGCCAGTGACGGCACCGGTGATGCGGTTGAAGAAACCCATCTGCTGATCGGGACCACCCTGATACAATTCTTCTATAGTCACTTCGCATGACCTTCGCTCTTCAGGCTTGTCTTCTTCAATGCCGCATTCGTTCTTATCCACACACCGGCGCGTCTCATAAGCGTTGACGCACTCACCCCACGAGGTGCATGTCCAGTCAGGCGTGCACTCCTCGACGGTCTCGACAACTATCTCATCCTCATCATCAGAGGAGCCAGTATCGGTCTCGTTGTCCTCATCATCAACGGTCGTTGTGCCGACGAAGCCACCACCTGAAGAACTGCCGGAAGAACCACCACCTGAAGAACCACCATCATCATTGTCATCAATCCCTATGTCGACACCAGTGACAACGAGGTCGAGTTCAGTGCTGTTGAAATTGGCGAAAATATGCGTATCCGCCTCGACAAGATTATCACTATCAGGACCTACATAGAACGTAATCTCATCTCCGGATCTCTTATTTTTTGGATCCTCGATGTAGAATATCTCATCATAACCATACGAGCCATCCTTTGTGAAAGCCTGATACGTAGCACTATAAGCCATACCATCAACCCTGCCCTCAATTACAGCCTCTACAAGATAATAATTTGGAGCTTCCTTACCATTCACCATGACATCACCGTAGAACTGGTGAGGACCCCCAAGCCCTTGAGCGTGAACCAGTGAGGCCGCTGTGGCTAGAACTAAAACAAAGACAACCGCTATGGAATCATTAAACCCGTGTTTTCTCATGATTATCAACCCTTCTCTAATGATGTGCTAAAGGAAGACGAGTACACTTATAAGCCTTCCCATTTTTATTCACTAAAAAGTAATAAAAAAACAATTCATATTGGTCCTATCATAGGACAACCCATCGTCGGCTTCGTGTACAGAGCGGGCTCTTCTCCGGAGTAGAACATCCAGTAGCCAGCACCAGGGTTCATGAACGCCCATTCAGAGAGCGGCATAAAACTCGATCCGTACGCAAACAACGATGGCGTAGACCTATCCAAGACGCTATCCCGCAACGTACCAAGCTCGCACCAAGCATGGTTGCCATGACCTGAGAGATCAGGACCCTCATAAACAGGAATGGCACCTGGCGTCAAAGGAGAGACCTCATTCTCAGACTCGTCCAGCCAAGGAGCACCGTCGATCCCATAATAACCAATGAGGTTCCAACCATAGACGACACCCTTAGTCGGAGGCACATTATTGCCTTCTCTCATCAAGGAACCACCAATGGTAATCTCAGTAGGACCAGTCGTCAACACCCAGTAGCCATTACCAGGCACCATGCTGTGAAGGCTGTCAGGGCCGTCATCCTCAGGCGTGTAGACAAACCACTCGGAACCATTGTACGTCCAGACAGCGGCAACCTCATCCTTGCCTGCGAACACGTCTTCGATGTCATCCTGCTGGAGCATCACAGGCACGCTGATCAGGTTCCACTTCTTGTCCAACGATATCCTGAACGGATGACCACGGACCTTGAAGTACTCCACATCAGTCACGTCACCGACGTTGCCGACGTTGTCCTCACAGAAGTACTCGAGCCTGTGCCAGCTTTCATTAAGGAAGTGGAAACTGCCAGAATCGCCAGCAAGATAACAATAACCAGCATATTCATCCTCTTCCCCTTGATAGTTACCGCCGAGAACATCGCAATACCTTATAGTCTCGTCGTCACCATCCCAGCCGACCTTAAAGTAGACAGCCTCACTGCCACTCGGATGCGGCCCTAAGTCGTTACAGGCAAGGTCAATGTCTGTGAGTAAGGTGACCTCCATACACTTCTCAGGGTTCTCGCTCTCAGCGCAAACATCACCGAGCCCAGGGTAATAGGTCTCCCCAGTCTCGAGATCCTCCGAGCTCATAGGAGCCTTGGGCTCGCCGATGGTCTTGTTAGGCTCAGGCGCAGTGTCATCCACGAAGACGCACTGCTTGTGCAAGGACTCCTTCTCAACATTATCCCGAGCCCTTATCTCGATGAGATGACAGGATTCTTCGTCAACACCGAACGTGAAGTTATCATACTCCTCAGACGGCACGACAGTCCAATCACCACTACCAACCGCGTTGTCGCAGTCGAAGTCATTACCCTCGTAGCCATCACCGTTGTTGTAATGCCTACAATACTCGTCGTTATCAAGCTGCGTCACGCGATACTCGACCTGGGCGATGCCGGACTTATGCGGACCCTCATCTTCGATGTGTCCATAGATAGGCGTAGATGTGCTGATCCACTCAGCCCCGAAATCTTGGAAATCCTCCTGATAATAAGGAAGACCATAATCCTTCTCGATGCCAGGGGCAGTCTTGTCGACGAAGTAAGTCTCCTCGAGCGAGGCCTTGTTGCCGAGCTCGTCCTTACACGTGACCTTCAAGAGGTGTTCTGACTCCTCAGGGAAGTTCACCTTGAACGGAACCGACATGTACTCACCCTCCTCGTCCAATCCTGTTTTATTATCGTCGACGACATCGTACTCGAACTTACACTCCACACCACCCACAGGGTGGGGCTCGGGGTCGAACGCGTCGACCGTGATGTTCGTCACGCCATCGATGAATACATCACCCTCAACCGTAATGTTCGGGCCTTCAATGTCGGTCGTGATGTTAGGTGCTTTAGTGTCCACGACATCGATCTCGAATTCAGACTCAGACATGATTCCGAGGCCGTCGGTGCAGCGGTACTCGAGCTCGTGGCAGGAGTCATTCGAGAAGGTGAACGGATCAGCACAGATAGCATAAACCTCAAGCGATTGAGGCTCACCACCATTCTGGACAATCCAACCAGTCTCCCCTTCAGAGTACGTGTGGCCGAAAGGCGTTTCAGGCCAGCAAACGTCATCGACACATGCACCAGGCTCCCAGGCCAATGAATGCAGCACCGTATGGTCAGCAGGCTCATAACCACCATCAACCACGACCGTTCCTTCTGGGCAAGACCAGCCACCCCAACCAGTGGAGCTGAAAGCCATGTCACCGGACGAAGCAGTAACAGTATTTCCTGCAACAGTCCATTGATCACCCCATTCAACAGTGCTCAAATCGTCGCAATCATCTGCAACCCTGTACCTGTACTCTAGCGTCACATCACCGACAGGGTGCGGCTCCGCATCCCAGCAAGACAAACTTATAGGCGTGTTCTGCGTGATGTAATCCTTACCACTCTTATTGACATACGGCTCTCCGATGACCTTATCCATCTCAGGGGCGCTGTCATCCACGATGACATACTGCCTCTGCACATCCTCGACGTTGCCAAACTCGTCCTCCGCAAAGTATTGGATGATGTGGCAGCTCTCTTCAAGGATGTTGAAAGTGACCGTGTCGTCAGCGACGTAGGACCACTCAGAAGTGTCCGGGATGACGTCAAACCGAGTCCAGTCAAAGTCCCAGTCACGCTCAGCACCGAACACCAACCGCACCTCCGCGAACATATCCGCCGAAAGGGTCATCTCCTGAGTGCCGTCAGTCAAGCACACATGAGGGTATAGGTCCGCGACATCCGGGTGGTCGTTAGGATCGCCAGTGGCCTGGCTCGTGTCCGCATCCGTCATGTACTCAAAGCAAGCTTCATAGTTCAGCGGGTTCACGAAATCCAAGGTCACCTCGCCCACGCCAGTGTCAACCACATTCACATGAGGTCCGACGACGCCAGGACGGTACGTGTTCGTACCTTCCTTGTTCTCCTCGTTCGTAGACGGGAAAACATGGTTTCCGCTCGAAACGGGATACTGGTAACCGGACGTCTCCGAAGGAACCGCAGGGTGGGCTTCGCACGTTTCGTTAGAGACCCACTCATTCATGTAATGGATTCCTTCGACGCCAATCTTCTCGTCATCTGCCATCAAGGTAATATCTGTATCCACCGTAATCCAGCGGTAATCACCCTTAACGACACTCATACTCTCGTCATACGTCTTGGATGTTACTGGTGGGTTCATATCAACGAGGAAAGTCTCTACATCTTCATCCATCTTGTTTCCAAGAAGGTCTTCACAGTTGATGGTTAAGGTGTGTGCAGAATCTTTATCAAATATAATGTCAACACCTTCTTCACCAAAAGTCCCTTCATCGATTATGCTTCCTTCCCACTCTACAGTGTAATTGCAAACTACATTATCGATTGCACATCCCTCACCTGTAGTATCCGGATCCGCCACATCGACATGTACTCCGCTTCCACCGAGGACGTAACATTCATCGCTTTCGCTTTCAGGAGGGCATGTACCCATCCAGTCAACATTCTCATCTCCAAGCATAGTCTTGGTGATTTCTGGAGGTGTCATGTCAACTCTGAAGTATTCAAGGTCAATCTCGGTCTTCTTATCAACTGCATCTCGGCAGAAGTATTCAAGACCGTGCAGTGATTCTTCCTGGAACGTTATCCAGTAAGCTAATCCTCCGTGAACATCTGCACAGCACCAGTCTTCATCCATATAGCCTGGATTTTGATTGTTGTTATCCAATTCAGTTCCGCAGTAAGCTGCTGTCAAATCTGGAGTAGCTGGGTCGTCAAAGGAAACCCGGTAGCATGCCTCTTCGCCTTCTGAAGGATGAGGACCCTGGTCTTGACAATCCAAAGCAACTCTTGAATCGCCATTTAACCACCAGTCCTGCAAGGCACCCACATAGGTTAAATAATAATCTTCGCTTTCAATCCAGTTGGGTCCCCAACTGAAATTCTTTGGGAACTGGAAGTATACATTTTCCCCGGAGTTTATACCCCCGTTGGTTCCTGTTCCTGCATAGGACCCTGCGACTCCGAATCTGTAAGAGGAGCCACAGCCACCAAGCTCGTCAGAAGAGAACAGGACTGAAAATTCCTGGTTTCCCGTTTCACTGACCGTGAATTCATTTGGAACTTCCTGCCATTCTGACCATGCGTCACTTGGAGTAACTTCTCGGTATCCCCAGTGTTCTCCTGAATAGTGGCTGTTCTGGTTTGCGTGATAAGAAAGCTGGAAGTCTGCCAATCCATCATTATCACTATCAAATGGGAAAGCCACATTATCTTGAGAACCATCTACAAATGCAACAGGAACTTCTGCAATAAACTCAACGGTTCCATCTGTATGCGTTATTGTTTTGACATGAAGCGGTCCATCGTATATTCCCGGATAGTCTTCCACATCATAAACATCGCCATCTTTTTCATTTACATTATATACTTTCCAATCTTCCTCTAGGTCTCTTTCACCACACAGAGGCTCTTTTGGATCTTTAATTGCCTTCATTTCTTTTGGAGGCGTTTTATCCACGAAGAAGCAGTTGACCTGCGTGTCCTCGAAGTTGCCGAGCTCATCGACGCTGAAGTAATGGAGGTTGTGGCAGGACTCCTGATTCTTCTGTATTACGCCAGTGTACTCCTCCCACATGTTGTCATGGTTTTCCATGGCTATGACGTGGAATCCGGGAACCTCCTGAGTTGTCTTGGAACTCCACTCCATATAGGCATAACCCGTGACGGTGAAGCCTGAGACCTGATACTTGTCGCCGAGATAGACCTGGCGACCCTCGTAGTTGGCAGAGGAGATTACGTCACTGATACCCTCCCCGTTCACTTTGACGTTGGTGAGGTGCATGTCGCCGCCGTTGTTGCCTTTTGCCATGATGACGAGGTATTCAAACGCCTTGCCTTCGTCGTACTTTGCGGTTATCGTCTCACCATCGACCGTATATGTTACCATACCGGTCTCCGCGTCGTACTCAACAATGAACGGGACGGGGTCGCCGCCGTTGACCCAAGGGAGCTCTTCTAATGACGCAGCAGTGGTAGCGGAAGAGCCAGTATCAGGCATACCTATGGCGAGGTCCCAGTCGGTATCGTCAGAACGCCCAGTCACCATGAAATCCTTCTCGTCACCGTTTTTTAGGCAATCCCAATGCTCACACTCGAGCACCTCCCACTCGTCCGAAAGGGGCTGGCAAATGGAATCCTGATTCAAGCAAGAGTCTTTGGTCTCGTCCAAGGTGTTGATGAAGTAGGTCTTCTCGTTGCCGATGGCACAGATGTCACCTCCGTCTTCGGACTCGAGCGTGATATTGGTGACGCCGTCAACCCACTCGACCCCATCAGCGTTGATCTTCTTAGGCTCGCTGACTATCTTGTTAGTGTCAGGAGCGGTGTCGTCGACCCTGAAAGTCTCGACATCCTCGAGCTTGTTGCCCGCGATGTCGACGCACGTGACGTTGAGATCGTGGACAGAGTCTTCACCAAAGTAGACCTCATATTCCCATTCCAGCTCCCCGTCGAGGTCCGCATAAGTTTCTTGTTGCTGAGAACCGCCATCAAGAGTGTAGGTTATCTCACAGAAGTCGAGGCCGCTGATGCCGCAGATGCCTTGCTCCTCAACCATAACCTTTATCTTAGTTGACTGCCTTACCCAACACTCCTCACCTTCGTCCGGAGGACAAGAGCCGGACTGGGCACCAATAATATCCTTTTCGAGGATAGGAGCCTCATCATCAACACTTGTATTGTCATACAGATATTGCCAGAAATCCTGCGTGTCTCGCGTCTCGAAACGCCAAGAGAGATCGCAAAAGTCAGGTCCAGGACTATGAGCAGAGAATGTGAAGTCCTCACATTCACCATCAGTATCTAGAGGATTGTAATCATCTGAAGACTCGTCGGCGACGTAGAAGCAGGCAGGATAACTGTTAATGAACAGTTTCTCCCAACCAGGCTTGTCATCGCATTCGAAGTCAGTATAAAAAGCCGAACCATCATAGTCCTTATATATCCTCACCTCATTCACAGTATCACCGGAGTTCTTACAAAAGGTCACTGTGTAGTCGACATCGGCATCGGCAGGCGACCATTCAGGATTCAAACTCGCATTCGTGGTATGCGCCGCGCTCACAACGCTCGCTGTCATCAGGACTAATAGAACTATAACTAGGCTTATTCGATAGGCTTTCATGTACCTTCACACCCCCCAGGTGTCTTGTTTACGGATCTTTTTCTTCGATCGCTCGCCTACGGCCGACTCGCGTGCGGAGGGTAGAATTCTGCTGTCACGTTCTTGCGTGCCCCCAACACACACCATCGGTGGTGGCGTAAGCGAGGGTAAAGACTCACTACTATATAAGCTTTCTTATAATGATACTATTCAAAAATAACAACTATAGGATAGGAAAAAAATATACCTGAAGATTGTTCTCCACCTTCCGGATTCCGGGATAAACGGCGAGGACAACGGCATCGACGAGGTCTCCGACCACCAAGGCTTGGTGAAGAGGCTGACAGGCGCGGGAGAAGGAGCATACGGCTGCCGGGATTCGAACCCGGGTCTCAACCTTGGGAGGGTTGGGTGATACCGAACTACACCACAGCCGTACGAAAAAAATGGTGCGGGTGGCAGGATTCGAACCTGCGAAAGCACTAAGCTACATGGCCCTGAACCATGCCCGTCCAGTCCCTGCATGCGAACTCAGCGAGTTCACGCTGCCGGTTTGACCGCTTCGGTACACCCGCATTGTGTTTGTGATGGGCCCGCCCGGATTTGAACCGGGGATCTCCGCCATGTGAGGGCGGTGTCCTAACCGCTAGACCACGGGCCCGTTTGTCGTGTGGGGAGATTATGAGGTCATTTAAAAGCCTTCCTCCACAGAGATAGTTTCCATAAAGAAAATAAAAATTATCAAATAGGAGCGCAACCATCCGAACACCACGACACCCATCACCCTCACGGACGAGGCGTACGATCTGCTCAGGGACGAGCGGCTGCCCGGCGAGTCCTTCAGCGACACGATCAGGCGGACGTACGCAGACCCCAAGCCAGAGGACTTCTTCAGCTCTTGGGATAAGGAGTTCGCCGACGAAGTGGAGGAGGCGATAGGGAAGAGGAGAAGCAAGAAGAGAGAGCGCCCATCCGACCATTTCCCCAGCCGAACCCGTTGACGCCAGAAAGCACCGCCATTCTTGCAAGGAACCATCTTCCGAAAAATATAGTATCCGGATACGCTGCATCCCAGTTCCACAAAGATTAAATATGAAACCCCCTTCACACGAGTATAGGGTGAGAGAGAATGATATACAACATACCCCACAAGGACAAGTACCACCGCTTCGACGTCGACGAGGACGGCATCATCACCGACCTCGGCTGGGACCACCAGGAAGACTTCGAAGAATCATAGCCAGGATACTTTTTTAAACCAGCTTTTTCTACCACCACCCCATGCTGATAGGAATCGTCGGGAAACCCTCATGCGGCAAGTCAACCTTCTTCAAGGCAGCCACCCTGGCTGACGTGGAGATGGCCAACTACCCCTTCACCACCATAAAGCCCAACCACGCCGTCGGCTTCGTCAAGATCAAGGACGTCGCGCAGGAGTTCGGCAAGAAGGCAGACCCACGGATGGGACACGTCCAAGGGCCGTGGCGTTTCGTACCAGTCGACCTCATCGACGTGGCAGGACTCGTGCCAGGAGCCCACAAAGGCGAAGGCATGGGCGCCCAGTTCCTCAACGACCTCAACCAAGCCGACTGTTTAGTGCACGTCATCGACGCGTCAGGCTCGGTCAACGAGAAAGGCGAAGCCGTCGAGCCAGGCAGCTACGACCCGCGGAAAGACGTGAAATTCCTGGAAGAAGAGCTGGACCACTGGTACCTCGACATCCTCAAGAAAGGCTGGGAGAAGGCGGCGAGGAACACCCAGCAAGAGAAGCAGGAGTACCACAAGGCCATCGCCAAGCAGATGACAGGCGTCGGCGTCGACGAGGACATGGCGAAGGAGGCGTTGAAACACCTAGGCCTGGAGAAGCCGCCGGTGGACTGGACTGACGAGGAACTCTTCCGACTGGCAAGCCACCTCCGAAGCGAGAGCAAGCCGACCATCATCGCCGCGAACAAGGCAGACCACCCCGCGGCGAAAGAACACTACAGGAAGCTACGGGAAGACTACCCCGACCACATCATCATACCATGCTCGGCCGAGTCGGAACTCGCGCTGAAAGAAGCCGCCAAGACAGGGCTCATCGACTACACCCCTGGAGAAAGGGATTTCACCATAACGGAGAAAGGAGAAGCCAGGATGAGCGCGCAGCAGAAGAAAGCATTGCAGTTCATCAAAGACCACGTCCTCGGAACGTTCGTCGAAGGCACCGGCACCCAAGCAGTCCTGAACAACGCAGTATTCAACCTACTAGGCCGGAAAGCCATCCACCCAGGCGGCGTGAGCAAGCTGGAAGACTCGGACGGCAACGTCCTGCCAGACTGCTTCCTCATGGAAAGAGACGCCACCGCCCTGGACTTCGCATACCGATTACACACGGACTTCGGCAAGAACTTCATCAAAGCCGTGGACGTGCGGACGAAGAAGCCGGTGGCGAAAGACCAAGTGCTCAAGCACCTCGACGTCATTGAGATCATGGCGAACACGTGAAAAAAAAGAGGCGAGGGAACGTGAAATCCCATGCCAACAAAGTACAACATCGAGATAAAACCCGTAATTGACCCCCGCATCGATGAAGATACCGCCCTCGCATCGCTCGTCGCAGCGAAAGACTTCCTCGGCGAGAAGCACGTCAACCACTTCGGACGAGCACACCCAGGACGCGACGAGGACTGCAAAACCAACTACGTCGGCACGTTCGACATATTCTACCGGCCGCACGAGTACAGCCACCGATTGCTCCAAGAATACAAGCGCCAACTACTGCTCCTGAACAGCGAGGAACAGGACGGGCTTGAAGAGATCCTGGCCATAGCCCAACCCATACAGGAGAAGCTCGAACAGGCGGACGTGAACATCCTCTTCAACAAGTGGGATAACTATATGAACTCCAAGATACCCTCACACTTCGCCATCCGCACCCCCGCAGGCGTCCAAGACAGCCACGTACACCTCGACAACCACCACATCATACAATTCTGGAAGCCCGCCAAAGATGAGCACTGGTACGACTACGACGACTTCAGAGCATACCTGTGGCGGGCCAGTACGCGAATCCTGCAGATAGAAGAATCGCTCTACAAGGAAAATCCGGGTTGGGAACAGCGCAAATCCCTCAAAAGAGAATACGGAAAAGCCCGCAAGGCGCTCAAGTACTTCCCACGACCAGAAGAATACGAGAAGGTACGCCTACCGGACGACGCGCCAACCTTCAACATATGAGAAATACAGAAAGAGGAATAATCTCAAAGAAACGAGCTAGCAGTCCTTTTTCTCAAGCTTCACTATGATATCCCTTATCTTCCTATCGTTATTCCTGATCCATGATTCTTTTACGTTGAACCCCTCGTAGGAAACCTTGTTCCGATACTCCCTCATACCTTGCAGGAATATCCTGTAGTTCGGAAAGTTCTTTTGCGCGACGTGGTCTATCAGCTCCACGTGCGCGCCTTCCCCTTTGAACTTGACACCCTCTTCTATCGCTTCGGCCTCCATCAGCAAGTGTATGATGTTGTAGTAGTCGATCAGGGTGTTGCCCGGATACTTGAATATCTGGGTGTCGTCCAACCGTTCCAAGGTTACTTTCGCCATCCGTCTCAACGAGGATGCCTTGTTCCGGTCGGGCCGTACAGTCAGTTTCACTCGAAGACCTCCAAAAAGCCCTGCAATGGCAATCCGTTGAGGACGTTGTTCTTCAGCTCTTCGGGGAGATTCTTGAAATCCTTCCGGAAATGGAGTTGGATAGGCCTTCCGAGCGACCGTTCGAAGGGCCCCAGGTCGAGTTTTTCTTCCTGCGCCTGCACGAACAGGTCGATATCGCTCTCTTCCACATCCTCGCCCAACAAGTAACTCCCGAACAGGATGATGGTGTCCGGCATCACGCCGCCCACCAAATGCTCTACCAGGCCGGAGTCGATGATGGACGAGATGTTGAATATCCGCTTCTCCCTCTTGTAGTCTTTCGAATGGATGTCCGCTTTGTAGACCGGATACTCCCTCGCCCCTCTCGTTTCCGTCCGTTTCACTATTATCCCTTTCTCCACGAGCGAATCCAGCTCTTTCTTCACCGACGTGTGGGCTATCCCTATCTCTCTGGAGATTTCGCGAAGGTAGCGGTCCCTTGTCGGCGTCGTGAAGAACACGGAAGCGACAGTCAAAGCAGTATTTTTTTGTAACATATAGTACATTAATGTGACACTTTATATAAATCTTGTTGTTATAAAAAAGTAACAACCGCTACAAAAAAGTATCACTTACTTTCACCACAACAAGGATTGAAGAGACGAACAGAAAAAGTTCTCATCAGCAAAGCACAATTCTTCTCATTAGTAATGCAAACTTTTATATAGATTCTCCCCCTTCCAAGAACCATGATACTCAAGGAGGAACTGAAACGAGTCATCCGCAGCCACCAGGACCAGCTGCAGAAAGACCTCGGCGTCCCGAGAGACACCACGCCACGACCCCAACCCAAATTCGCCACCATCATCACAGGCGTGAGGCGGTGCGGGAAGTCGACCCTCGCCCGACAAGCCCTCAAGGACACGGAACCGGTGTACTACATCTCCTTCGAAGACATCAACCTGGCAGAATTCGAACTGAAAGACTTCACGAGGCTCGACCAAGCCTTCAAAGAGACCCTCGGCGAAGACGGCACCTACCTCCTCGACGAGATCCAGAACGTGGACTCATGGGAGAAGTACGTACGGCAGCTCGTCGACCGCGGCGAGAAAACCATCATCACGGGATCCAACGCCACCATGCTCAGCAAGGAGCTGGGGACGAGACTGACCGGAAGGCACCTCTCGCGAGAGCTCTACCCCTTCTCATACCACGAGTTCCTCAAGCTGAAAGGAAGCGAACCCGGACCGGCACGATTCACAGAGTACCTCCAGAAAGGAGGATTCCCCGAATACCTGAAGACAGACAACGACGACATCATCAAGAACCTGTTCCACGACGTGTTCTACAGGGACGTCCTGCAACGGAACGAGCTGAGGAACGAGAAGGCCATCAAGACCCTCATACACTACCTCCTCTCGAACATAGGCAAGGAGACATCCTACAACAAGCTCAGACACCTCATCGACGTAGGATCGGTGAACACGGTCAGCCAATTCATAGACCACCTGGAGCAAGCATACCTCCTCTTCGCCATAAGGAAGTACGACCCATCACTCAAGAAACAGCTCGTCAACCCGAAGAAGATATACTGCGTCGACACGGCCATCATACGGCAGAACGCCTTCACATTCTCCGAAAACAAAGGCAGGATGCTCGAGAACGCCGCCTTCATAGAACTCAAGAGGAGAGGCGAAGAGGTCTACTACCACAAAGCCGCGCACGAATGCGACTTCCTCACCAAGCAGGGGACGAGTATCACCCAAGCCATCCAAGCATGCTGGGAGCTCACGCCGGAGAACGAACGGCGGGAACTCGAAGGCCTTAAGGAAGCCATGGACACGCACGGGCTGGACGAAGGACTCATCCTCACGCACGACCAGGAAGACGAGCTGGAAGACGAAGGGAGAAGGATACGGGTAAGACCCATGTGGAAGTGGATGCTGGACGAGCCAGACGGAGACAAAACAAGGACAGGGACGGACACGTAACCCTCCACATATCTTTTTCCTCAAGGTTCGAGATGAACTTCCTTATCTTCCCATCATGATTCTTGATCCACCACTCCTTCAAGACCAACCACCTACAGGACAAACCGTCAGTTTCACTCGAAGACCTCCAAAAAGCCCTGCAATGGCAATCCGTTGAGGACGTTGTTCTTCAGCTCTTCGGGGAGATTCTTGAAATCCTTCCGGAAATGGAGTTGGATAGGCCTTCCGAGCGACCGTTCGAAGGGCCCCAGGTCGAGTTTTTCTTCCTGCGCCTGCACGAACAGGTCGATATCGCTCTCTTCCACATCCTCGCCCAACAAGTAACTCCCGAACAGGATGATGGTGTCCGGCATCACGCCGCCCACCAAATGCTCTACCAGGCCGGAGTCGATGATGGACGAGATGTTGAATATCCGCTTCTCCCTCTTGTAGTCTTTCGAATGGATGTCCGCTTTGTAGACCGGATACTCCCTCGCCCCTCTCGTTTCCGTCCGTTTCACTATTATCCCTTTCTCCACGAGCGAATCCAGCTCTTTCTTCACCGACGTGTGGGCTATCCCTATCTCTCTGGAGATTTCGCGAAGGTAGCGGTCCCTTGTCGGCGTCGTGAAGAACACGGAAGCGACAGTCAAAGCAGTATTTTTTTGTAACATATAGTACATTAATGTGACACTTTATATAAATCTTGTTGTTATAAAAAAGTGACACGTGCTACAAAAAAGCACCACATATCCTGATGCGTGCGCCACCGCCCCGGACAACCACCCGGACGAGCAGAAAGCCCCCACACCGCACGCTATCAGCGGTACGAACACCACAAGTGTCCTTCTCGAAAGACAAAAAACAAGCATTATTTCCTTCCCAAAAGGAAATATTTATAAATAATGTGTGCTTTACCTGACCCATGAAAGAGCGACTCAAACAAATCATCAAAGAATACCACCAAGGAGAACTCATCACAGGAGAACAAAGAGACATACGCATCCCGACCGATTCGAAGAAAATAATAACAGTCATCGGACCCAGAAGGTCCGGGAAGACAACCCTACTATTCCAGACGATAAGCCAACTACTCGAAACTACGGACAAGACAGACACCCTCTACATGAACTTCGAGGACGACAGGCTGGAACTCGAGAAGAAAGACCTGCAACTAATCATAGAAGCATACCAAGAACTCTACCCCGACAAGGACCTACGACACACATACTTCTTCTTCGACGAGATACAGAACGTCGACGGATGGGAACAATTCGTCAGGAGAATAAACGACACCATCACGACGAACATCTTCATCACAGGAAGCTCGGCAAAACTGCTAAGCACAGAGATAGCCACGAACCTGCGAGGAAGGACGCTCACCATCGAAGTGCTGCCGCTATCATTCAAGGAACACCTGCGATTCAACAGAACGGACACCGACACCCACACCCTGAAAGGAAAAGCGAAGGTGAAAAAGGAATTCGACACGTACCTGACACAAGGAGGATTCCCGGAACTGCACGAGATGCAAGAAGAGTTCAAGATACGAACGCTCCAAAACTACCTTGAAGTGATGATCTACAGGGACATCATCGAACGGTACGACCTCAAGAACATCCAAGCAGTGAAAGCGAGCAGCAAGAAATTCATAAGCAACATAGCGAAAGAAGTGTCCATACACAAGACGTTCAACGAACTCAAATCAAGAGGCCTAAAGATAGGAAAAGACCAGCTGTACGAGTTCCCACGCATGTTCGAAGACATCCACCTGCTGTTCTTCATACCAGCATACAGCACATCATTCTCGAAACAGGAAATGCAGCAGAAAAAGGTCTATTGCGTCGACACAGGCCTCGTCAGGGCAACAAGCTTCCAAAACAGCGAAGACACAGGAAGACTGCTGGAAAACACCATTTTCATCGAACTACAAAGAAGAGGACAAGAAACATACTACCACAAGGAAAAACACGAATGCGACTTCGTCATCAAAGAGAACGACAATATCACACAAGCCATCCAGGTCTGCTGGGAACTCAACGACGACAACAAGGACCGGGAATTACAAGGAGTCAAGGAAGCGATGGACAAGCACAAGCTCAAAGAAGGACTGCTGCTCACCCACGACCAGGAAGACGAGATGAAACTCGGCACGAAGAAAATCACCATAAGACCCGTGTGGAAATGGATGCTGGACAAGCCCAGCAACAACACCACATGACACCTCCCAACGCAAGAAAGAGACAGGAAAAAAAGTTCCGCTACTTCCGGATCAAACCGTACTTCTCCAACACAGACTTGTACCTGCGGAAATCCTCGGACTGCTTGAACTCGTTCAGCTTAGCAGGCGGGAGCTCTTCAAGCCACTTGTGGACGAGCTTCAAGACATCCTTGACATCCTCATCAGAGCCCGCCACAGAGACCTCGCCACCATAGTCATCAGCAGAGCCCTCACCCCCACCAGCAGAACTTCTAGAAGAACGCATCGACTTCAAGAACTTCGTCCAGAGCGAGTCACGCTTCTCCTCGAGCTCATGGATCCGCTCATCAGTCTCCTCGATCTCATGCTCAGCCTCCTCGAGGACGCGCGCCTCGTTCTCAGGCAAGTCCTCAGGGACACCCCCATCCTTACGCTTGGCAGAGAACACGTCAGCGAGCCAGTCGAACACGTTGGAACCAGGCCTGGTGTCATCGTACTCGACGAAGACCTCCTCCTCAGAGACCTCAGCAGGCACCTCCTCGTACGCCTGCTTCTTCCTCTTCTTAGGCTTAGGCCTCTTCGGCTGTTGCGTCTCGACGCCCTTCTTGGCACGGCCATCCCTGCCGTAGATGCGGGCGAGGTACTCGTCCATGTCATCATTGAAATTCTTCGCGATAATGACCACCCCAAATGGTTCACAACCGAAGACGAAAAAGCCATATTTAAAGGTTGTGCTTTTACAGCCCCGACGACAACACGAAGTCAGAAGAACCACTGCAACAGGAAGAGGACGAGCAGCACCAACAACAAGATGATAGCCACCATGCGAAAGGGCGAACGCCTCCTGGACACATCCTTGACGAGCCGCCTCTTCTCACGACGAGACATGCCCTTCAACGCCTTCTTGACCTGACGACGCTTCATACAACTATAACGGGAAAACAAGTTAATAAAGGTTTGGAAAAAAAGGGCACTGGACAGGCGTGCGCGTAAGGCATTATAAGGATTGATGATCCCCAATGATGCATGGATGAAGCCTTGGCGGAATATCTCGGGATACACTTCGGCGACGGACACCTATCCCTGCCTGTCAACGCCAGCTACAGGCTGACCGTCTCCTTGAACCTCAGAGACAAGAAGTATGCGGAGTACGTATCAGGCCTCTACCTGCAGCTCTTCGAGAAGCGCATGCACTACGCGGAATATCCTGACAAGCACCTCATCATCCTCAGGACCTATCAGAAAAGCGCTTGGCAACTCCTGCACCGGCTCGGAGCGCCGATAGGCAGGAAGCTCCACCTCAGAATCCCTCTAGGCGTGAAGAAGGACGACAGGTTGCTGGCTTCGTTCCTCAGAGGACTTTTCGACACCGACGGCTGCACGGTCATCCAGAAAGATAAAGGGTACTCCTACCCGCAGATAAGGATAACAATGAAGGACAAGGGGTTCGCAGAGGACGTGCAAGAAGGGTTTGGGAAGCTGGGCCTCAAATCATACATCTGCCGGAAGAAAGGAAAGAACTACGACGGGTACGACGTCACCATCAGGAACAAGGAGTCATACAAGCGGTTCTTCAAAACCATAGGGACGAGGAAAAGGAAGAGTGGGGACGCTGGGATTCGAACCCAGATTTCAACCCTCCGCACCGCTCGAGTGCGGAGGTCTGCTGGTATCACTGGCTTAGAGCCAAGTTCTAGTCATCGGCCCGCAGGCCTCCTCGCTCCAAAGCTTCTGGAGCCAGCCATTCTAGCCAGGATGTACCCTTCACGAACCAGGGCTCGCGAGGTTTATACTACGCCCCCGACTCTTCCGAGATGTGGAGAGCGCAAGCCGATTTAAAAGCATTGCGTTATAATTTCTGCCTTAACGCGGCCCCCATCACGTCAGCCTTGGCGACGATACCCACGACCGTGCCTCCGTCGAGGACGAGGACGGCGTTGTACACCTGGAGCAACGGCACGGCCGCGCTGACGGGCGTGTGCTTGTCCAGCAACGGCGGGGGTGGGAGCATGAGGTCTTTGACCGTGGCGGTGTCGAGGCTTTCCACGTGCCTGAGCAGGCAGGTCTCTGTGACTCGTCCGACCACCTTCTCACCATCCATCACGGGGAATTGCGAGATGCCGCGCTTCCGCATCGCCTTGACGGCCTCCAAGGCCTTGGTGCCGGGCGGGAACGAGACGACCTTGCGCGACATCACCTTCGCCAGGGTGACCTCGTCGGGCGACTCGGCGGCGAGGGCGTCGGCTATCCGCTGCGCGTTGGACAACGACGGGTCGAGCCGTCCGGACTCGATCTTGGCGACGAGGCTCTGCGACACCCCTGCGCGTCTGGCGAGGTCTTGCTGCGAGAGGCCGAGGCTCTGCCGGAGGGCTTTGAGGTGTGAGAGGTCCGGGATGTCAGCCATACCGGTGGGGAAGCGGAGAGACTATAAAAATATTCCTATAAGAATAAAATTGTCAGGAGGCTTTAAGAGACACCACCCCTCCGCTCAACGCCCGCAGAGAACACAGGTGGAACCACATGATCATAACCAGCGAGTCAGTCACGGAAGGACACCCCGACAAGATATGCGACAACATCTCAGACGCCATCCTCGACGCACTCCTCAAGGAAGACCCTGACAGCCGCGTAGCCGTCGAGACGGCGACGAAGACAGGCCTCGTCGTACTGCTCGGAGAAGTGACGAGCAAGGCGCACGTCGACTACCAAGCCATCGCGCGGAAAACACTCCTGGAGATAGGATACACGAGATCACAGTTCGGCATCGACCACGAAGACTGCTCGGTGCTCGTCGGCATCGAGAAGCAGAGCCCGGACATCGCCCAAGGAGTCGACCGGGACGGACCCGAAGAGCAAGGAGCAGGCGACCAAGGGATGATGTACGGCTACGCCACGGACGAGACCCCAGAACGCATGCCACTCCCCATACTGTTGGCGCACAAGCTCACCCAACGCATGGCGGAAGTCCGGAAAGAAGGCGTCATACCACACCTCGGCCCGGACGGGAAAGCACAAGTCTCGGTCAAATACAAGAACGGCCAGCCGCAACGAGTCATGGCCGTCGTGGTGGCGCAACAACACACTGACGACGTCTCAGAAGAAGACCTGCGCGCAGCCCTGATGGAACACGTCGTGAAACCGGTCGTCGGCGACTGGACGGACGAGGAGACGACATACCACGTCAACGCGACGGGGAAGTTCATCATCGGAGGCCCCAAAGGGGACGCAGGCCTGACCGGCCGGAAGGTCATCGTCGACACGTACGGCGGCGTCGGACGGCACGGCGGCGGAGCCTTCTCAGGGAAAGACCCGAGCAAGGTGGACCGGTCAGGAGCCTACGCCGCACGGTGGGTGGCGAAGAACGTCGTAGAAGCAGGCCTGGCGAAGAAGTGCGAGCTACAGGTCGGATACGCCATCGGAGTACCGGAGCCGGTGAGCGTGAACGTCGACACGTTCGGCACCAACACCGTCGCGGAAGAGAAGATAGAAAAAGCTATCCGCAAAGTGTTCGACCTACGGCCAGGCGCGATCATCCGAGACCTCGACCTCAAGAAGCCGCGTTACAGCCGGACGGCGGCGTACGGCCACTTCGGACGGGAAGACTTCCCCTGGGAACAGACGGACAAGGCCGACGCGTTGAAGAAAGCGGCCGAATAAAACTATTTTTTTAGACTCGTTATTTCCTACTATTCCTTGCCAGAGACCACGCAAAGCCCACGGCAACAAGAGGAGAAACAGAATCACTTCTTCCTGGGACGGCCGCGCTTCGAAGACTTCTTCGCCATCTTACGAGAAGACTTCTTCGACGACCTCTTCACAGGCTTCTTCCTAGAAGACCTCTTAGGACTCTTCCTGGCAGGAACCCTCCTCACAGGCTCCCGGACGCGAGGCCTCAACAATCGTTCTCCGAAGAAGAAGAGGAACGCCAGCAAGACGAGGTTGACGTACCAGCAATAGCGCTGGTAGAGCATCGTAGGCGTGTACTCGGGCCGTTCCACGACGCGGAGGAGCATGCGCGGAGACTCGGTCGAACCACCCTCGCCGTCGAACGCGGTGACGCGGAAGCGGCGCTCGCCAAACCAGTCAGGGTCGGGCGTCAACGTGGCGGTGGCATTATCCACCTCGCGGGTGACGTTGGCCATGCCGGACACCATGAACTGGAGCTCGTCCATGTCAGGGTCCTCGAAGTACTCCGAGAGGTTGAGGGTGAGCGAGGTGTCCTCAGGGATGGTGAAGGTCAACGGGTCGTCGTCCTCAGGGACGGGCTCGTACAACGCCTGCGGCGGCGCGAGGATGAGGGTCAACCCAAGGAGGACTATCCAGACGAAGAAGAGCGACCACGCGAAGCCCCTGAAGCGCCTGCGTAAACGGGCAGGCCTGGCGAGGAGTGCGATGCCGAACGCCAACGCGAGGACTACGAGGCCGAGGCTGGTGGCCAGGCAGGGCTTGGCGGACGCGAAGTCCGCGGCGCGCTGCCAGACGCGCACGCCGTGAAGCCTGACGGAGACTGGGGCGTCGTAGGAGATGACGCGGTCGCCGTCAACGCTCCGGACGAACACCCGCAAGGTGCCCTCGTAGCGGTCCGCTTCGGGGACGTCGCCCTCACGGTAGGTGAGGAGCGAGAGGTCGGCCTCCTCGCCGGGACGGAGGGTCGTGAAGCGATCCTCCTCTGCGATGCCGAACCACTCGTGGCCCTGCCAGGAGGCCTCGTAAACAGCCGTGTCGAGGCCGTCGTTCATCAAACGGAACGTGGCATTGTCGCCGGCGTAGGAGACCGATTCGCGGCGCGGCCAGACCGAAGGCCGGAAGCACTCGCGCTCGTCGGCCATGTCGACACGCAAGGTGTCCTGGGCCGTGACGGGGACGTCGACCACGGATGCCTTGACGACGACGTCGGCGTCGAGGCTGACGCCTGGCGGGACGTCGAGGATGAGGGTCACGCTGGACTCGTCACCATGCTCGAGGTCCAGTTCGTCCTCTCCGAGGCGTGCGTACTCTGTGCCGTTGACCGAGAGGGCGACGTGCTGCTCCACAGCACCGGTGTTCTCGATGACTACGGGGAACTCGTGGTAGCCGGAGCACTCCCTGACGGGCTCGTCGAGGTCGACGTTGGCCGAGACGCCGTAGCAGTCGACGACCGAGAGGTTCGCCCTGGAGACCTCGGTGACGCCTCCGACGTCGGAGGTGGCCCTGACGGCGAGTTCGTAGCCGCCCGCCCGGTCGAGGGACGGGTCGATGGTGATGGGGATGTCGGCCTCCTCGCCCGGGGCGAGGGTGACGCTATCCCGTTCGAGGGTTGCGAAGCCCGGGGCTGCGAGGGATAAGGAGTAGGAGTTCTCGAGAGCGGCCTGGTTCTCGATGGTGACTGTGGCGCGGCGCTCGTTGCCGGCGCACACGGCTCCGGGGACGTCGAGCCCGAGGTTGTAGTCGTACTCGGGCCTGACATGGATGTCGTCCTTGAGCGTGGTGACGAGGCCGTTCTTCGAGGCTTCCACGGTGAACGGGACGGTGACGTCGCCTGAGACGTCGCAGTCAAGCTTCATGGTGGCGTTGGCGACGCCCGCCTGGCCTGGCTGGAGGTCGATTCGCTGGGCGGGCTTGTCGAAGCCGCTCCCGTAACGGTCGCCGCCGAAGCGGACCTCGTAGGTTTCCGGGAAGGAGCCGGTGTTCTCGACGTAGACGCTGTACCGCTTGGACTCGCACGGGGCGAGGGAGCCGTTGTCAGGGCTCGCCAGGCTTGCGGCGAGGTTCTGGCACTGGCTGATGGTGACCTGCTTGGTGAAGGCGAACTCGTGTCCGAACACGTCGGTGAGCTTGAACTCCGCTTCGCCGTCGTACTCGGCGTCGCACGGCGCGTTGATGAACACCGTGACGGTCCGGGACTCGCCCGGGAGCAGTTCGAAACGGCTCTCGCTCACGGATAAGCCGGGGACGTCGGGCGTTTCTAAGGTGAACCGGTTGGCCGTGCCGCCGGTGTTCTCCACCTCGATGTCGGCGGTGGTGAGGCCGCACTGGCACGTCGTCCAGTCGCCCCTCGTCGCCGAGACCGTGAAGAAGCCGTTGCTCTCATAGGTACGGATGTCGATCTCCGCCAACGCGGGGGTGGCGAGCGCCAGCACAAGGAGCGCGAGCAAAAAGAACCTTCCCGTCCTAGCCATTGTCCTTGTGTCCCCCCGTCATCTCTAGATACATTAGGTAAAAGAGTAAAAAGAAAAAAGGTTTTGTACTGAGCGGCGGCTCAGTAGTAGGTCTGGCTCTCCTCGTCCTCGTCGTGCCTCTTGCCTTTCAGCTTGTTGAAGCCGATGATCAGGCCGAGGATGATGAGGACGATGACCAGTACGATCAGTCCGATCTCGAGGCCTCGTCGCAAGCCGTCGTAGTCCTGCTGCGCGCCTTCCTGGAGGTTGGCTGAGAGGACGACCTCCTTGGAGTCGCTGTCGCTCTCGACGTCGAGCTTGAAGACTTGGGAGCCTGCTTGGGCGTCCTCCTTCGCGCTGACGTACATGTAGACCGTCTTGACCGACTCCGGCTCCACGACGACCACGGAGGCCGGGTCGAAGCGGACCTTACCCCACTCGCCAGCGCCGCTGGCGCTGAGCGTGTAGGTCTTGGCCGTGCTGCCGAGGTTGCTGATCATGACCGGGTAGACGCCGCCGGTGGTTCCCATGACGACTTCCTGGCTCTCAGGGACGGTGACGACCGTCTTGTCCTTGGCAGGCTCCTCATCGGTCTCGCAGACGCCGCCTTCGAGGACGGTGATCTCCATGGTCTCGGAGATCTCCTCGTACTCGTCGAACTCGAGCGTCGCCCTGGCGGTGTAGGTGCCGGGCTCGGTGCACTTCGGGATGCGGAGCAGGAGTTCTTCGAACGTCTCGGTCTCGTCGACCTCAATCTCGTCGAGGGTCTCGTCGTCAGCGATGCCGAGGGATGGGATGGAGACCTTGAGGTAGGCGTCGTCCAGGTCCCTGTCGCCGTAGTTCTTGGCGCGCACCTTGAAGCTCAAGGCACGGCCGGCTTCCACGTTGCTGCTCGGGCTGACGGTGAAGTCCTTGATCCTGAGCGCTTCGCTCTTGTCAACGCCGACGAGGTCGAGCTGGTAGGTCTCTTCGAAGCTCTCGTCGTTCCGGTTGGAGACCCGGATGCGGAGCTTGGTGTCCTCGGTCTCGATCTTCAGCGGGACCTCGAGGTCGAGGTTCGCCTTGTCGTGGGACCCGTTCCGCAGGTCGAATATCTTGCTCGTGTCGCTGACGAGCTCGCGCTCGTAATCGCCGTATCGGTAGCCGCTGATGTACGCCTCTATCTGGACGTCCTCAACGTCGGCGAGTGCTTCGACGCTCACGCGGATGTCGAGCTCCTCGCCCCTCTCGAACTCTTGGGTGCCGTCGAACCTGTCGCCGTTCACCTTGACCCAATCGATGCTGAGCGGCACTTGCTGTGCGCTCACGGCACCTATCGCCAGGAGCGACGTCAGGACCATGACAGCCATTAAAACACCAGATTTCCCATTCATTCTCATATACCCCCTAACTTGGTTTTTTCCGAATCTTCAGAGCATGATTGCTCGTTTATCGGGTGATGACAAACACCCGCTTATATATAAACCTTTTGTTTATTTAACTATCATAAAGTAAAAACTAAAAGTTCTCACTGTCGAGTCCTTCACCCCTCCGTCACCTCGAGCATGCGGTGGAGCGAACGCCGCAGGTCGCCGTTCGAC
Organism: uncultured Methanosarcinales archaeon; assembly: GCA_964556395.1. GTDB lineage: Archaea > Nanobdellota > Nanobdellia > Woesearchaeales > WJKR01 > WJKR01. The sequence goes on along the minus strand of CAZKVR010000007.1, from coordinate 21,811 downwards.
ACGGAGATCTCAGTGTAGTGCTCGCCCAGCTCCGCGTCCCACGGCAGGTAGACCTGCAGGGTCTCCGTGTGGCGTTCGCCATCATCCAGGCTGAACTGGCCGCCGCGTTGCTTGACGCCCAGCCACGGCACCTTGTAGGTCACCCGGAGGTCTTCGAGGTCCTGGTCGAGCCTGTTCTGGAGGACGACTTCCACGGTGACGATGTCGCCCGGCACGGCCCGCTCGTAGCCGCCCTCGCCGTACGTGCTGATGGAGGCGACGGTGAGGCCTGACTCGGGGCCGCTCGAGCCGCGGTTGTACTCGCTCGGATCTGATGGAGAGGAGCAGCCCGGGTCTTCCATGTCGACCAGTCCGTCGCCGTCGTCGTCCTTACCGTTGGAGCACGCGGGGACGTACGGCTCTCTCGAGACGGTGACGTGGGCGGTGTCCGTGTCCGTGTCGCCCTCGTCGTCCGTGACGGTGAGGGTGACGGTGTAGTCGCCCTCGTCGTCGTATTCGGCGGAAGCCTGCACGCCCGTGGCGGTGTCGCCGTTGCCGAAGTCCCACTCGTACGAGGTTATGTCGCCGCCGTCAGGGTCATAGCTGTCACCGCCGTCGAAACCGACGGTCTCGCCAGTCTCAACAGTCCGGTCGGGACCCGCATCAGCTACCGGAGGCTCGGGGACGAAGTCGACGGTGACCTCCACGTCCATGGTATCCTCGGCCGTGCTGCCGTCAGTGTCGTCCACGCCGATGGTGATGGTGCCTTCGCCGGTGACGCCTGACGGCGCGGTGAGGGTGAGGACACCGTCATCGATGCCGTACTGGAGTCCTTCGAGGCCCTGCGTGCTGAAGACGTCGAACACGAGCTCCCCATCAGGCGTCTCGAGGTCATCGGCGTAGGCTTCGAGGTCGAGCGTCTCGGTGGCGGAGTCTCCCGCCTCGTACTTGCTGAGAACGACTTCCGACGGGAGGTCTAGCGTGACAGGGTTGTTCAGCACGGTGACCTCCTTGGAGGCCTGGCCGGCCGTGCCGTCGGTGAAGTTGAACGCGAAGGCGAAGACGCGGCCGTCACCGAGGTAGTCGTCGGACAACGGGATGGACTCGAGCCAGTAACGGTACTCGCACGCCGGCTTGTCGCCGGTGACGAAGCCCCTGGCCCGGTTGAAGATAGTGGGCTTCTTCATGGAGACCTGCGCCATTTCCTGCCATTCGTCGAACGGGAGCGGCTCCTCGTTGTAGACGCGGAGGAAAACGTCCTTGACGAGGCTGTCGTCGCAGACGTATCGCTCTTCGATGAGGTCGTAGATGGCGAACGAGGAGTACATCGCGTCGCCACGGAAGAACTCATCCTCGGGATTGCTGAACTCGTCATCGTCATAGACTTCCAGTCCTCTTATCTCGTAGCGCTGCTCCCACACCCGGAACTGGAGCTCTTCGGGCTGCGCCGGGACGTACCCGTCCTTCTCAGCAGCCACCCCAGCGGTGTAGACGCCGGGCTCCCGGTCGATGACGGGGTCGACGGCGCAGTAGCCCTTCTCGTTGGTCGTGCAAGCCCCGAAGGAGTCGCCGTCATCGTAGGAGAACGCGACCTCCGCCCCTTCGAGAACCTCGCCGTCGTCGTCCGTGACGTGGGCGCTGCAGTACTGGCGGTGTCCTCGGACCACGTCGGGGTTGCAGCCCGCCTCGTCGATGACGATGAAGGGTTGTTTGGTGACGGTGATGGTGAAGGACTCCTCGTCGGAGAGGCCTTCAGGGTCTTCCACGCCCACCGTGACGTCGTATTGCTCGTCGTCTTCGACCCCTGGTGCGGTGCCGTAGAGCTCGCAGCCATCCTCATCAAGGCTGAGCCAGGACGGGATCTCTGCGGCGTAGCACTCGAGCTCGTCGCCGTCAGGATCCGAGACCTGGAGCTCGTAGGAATAGAAATCCTCTTCAGGGGTCTCCTGATCTGCTACCGGCTGCATGACCGGCGGGCGGTTGGCTTGGGAGACGGTGACGTCGGCGGTGTCCGTGTCGGTGTCGCCCTCGTCGTCCGTGACGGTGAGGGTGACGGTGTAGTCGCCGACTTGGTCGTAGGATGTCTGGACCGTCGCGCCCGTGGCGGTGTCACCGTTGCCGAAGTCCCACTCGTACGAGGTTATGTCGCCGCCGTCAGGGTCGTAGCTACCACTACCGTCGAAACCGACGGTCTCGCCGGTCTGCGCCGTCTGGTCGGGACCCGCATCGGCTACCGGAGGCTCGGGGACGAAGTCGACGGTGACCTCCACGTCCATGGTATCCTCGGCCGTGCTGCCGTCAGTGTCGTCCACGCCGATGGTGATGGTGCCTTCGCCGGTGACGCCTGACGGCGCGGTGAGGGTGAGGACACCGTCATCGATGCCGTACTGGAGTCCTTCGAGGCCCTGCGTGCTGAAGACGTCGAACACGAGCTCCCCATCAGGCGTCTCGAGGTCATCGGCGTAGGCTTCGAGGTCGAGCGTCTCGGTGGCGGAGTCTCCCGCCTCGTACTTGCTGAGAACGACTTCCGACGGGAGGTCTAGCGTGACAGGGTTGTTCAGCACGGTGACCTCCTTGGAGGCCTGGCCGGCCGTGCCGTCGGTGAAGTTGAACGCGAAGGCGAAGACGCGGCCGTCACCAAGGTAGTCGTCGGACAACGGGATGGACTCGAGCCAGTAGCGGTACTCGCACGGGGCGCACTTGACGCAGGAGGTCTTGACGGTTTCTACAGTGAGTTTCTGGAGCTCCTCCCACTCCTCGAACGGGAGCGGCTCCTCGTTGTAGACGCGGAGGAAGACGTCCTTGACGAGGCTGTCGTCGCAGACGTACTCGTTCTCGAACAGGTCGTAGATGGCGAATGAGGAGTACATCGCGTCGCCGCGGAAGAACTCGTCCTCAGGGTTGCTGAAGGACTCGTCGTCGTAGACGTCGAAGTCTTTTATCTTGTAGCGCTGCTCCCAGACCGTGAAAGAATCGTAGATGGGAGCGGAGTCGCCGTAGCCCTGCTTGGTCGCGACCGCCTCGACGGTGTAGTCGCCGGGCTCCTCGTTGATGACCGGGTCGACGGCGCAGTAGCCCTTCTCGTTGGTGGTGCAGTCGGCGAAGAGGGCTCCTTCGACCGTTCCGGGAGCGTGGTATGACATGGTGACGTCGGCATCCTCTACGAGGGCTCCTTCGTCGTCAGTGACTTTCGCGCTGCAGTACTGGCGCTCGCCCTGGACGACGTCCGGGTTGCAGCCGAACTCGTCTATGACGAGTAGTTCCTCGTCGTCGAGTACGGTGATGGTGAATGATTCTTCGTCAGAGAGGCCTTCAGGGTCTTCCACACCCACCGTGACGTCGTATCGCTTGTCGTCTTCGACCCCTGGTGCGGTGCCGTAGAGCTCGCAGCCATCCTCATCAAGGCTGAGCCAGGACGGGATCTCTGCGGCGTAGCACTCGAGCTCGTCACCGTCAGGGTCCGAGACCTCGAGGCTGTAGCTGAAAGCTTGTTCTTCAGGGACCTCCTGATCCGGGACCGGTTGCATGACCGGCGGCCTGTTCGCCTGGGTGGCGGTGACGGTGACGGTCCCTTCGATGGTGTCGCCGTCGGCGTCTTCTGCGGTGCACGTCGCGTTGTAGGCGCCAGGGTTTTGATAGGTGTGGGTGACGCTCGAACCGGTGGCTGTCTGGCCGTCGCCGAGGTCCCATGAGTAGGTGACCGGGTCGTTGCCGCCTTCGGCGGTGCAGGTCAGGTCCGTGGTGAGCGGTGCGTCGCCCTCTTCAGGGTCGGCATTGACGGTGATGTCCGTGAAATCGACGTCAGCCTCGGTGACCGTGACCGTAGCGGAGTCGGAAAGGGAGTCGCCGTCAACGTCAGTGACCGTACACGTCGGCTCGTAAGAGCCTTCAGAATAGGTATGGGTGAGTTGGGAGCCAGAGGCAGAAGTACCATCATCAAGGTCCCAAGAATAGGAGAGCGGAGCATTGCCACCCTCAGCAGTACACGTCAAGTCCGTCGTGAGCGGGTCCTCACCCTCATCAGGGTCAGCAGTGACCGTGACAGAGTCGATAGGCAC
>CAZKVR010000007.1:0-17674 GCA_964556395.1 uncultured Methanosarcinales archaeon | reverse complement strand
GCGGGTCCTCACCCTCATCAGGGTCAGCAGTGACCGTGACAGAGTCGATAGGCACATCGGGTTCCGAGACCTCAACCGTGGCGGAGCCCGAGAGGGAGTCGCCATCCTGGTCTGTGACAGTGCACGTCGGCTCGTAAGAGCCTTCAGAATAGGTATGGGAGAGTTGCTGGCCTGAGGCGGTCTGGCCGTCGTCGAGGTCCCAAGAATAGGAGAGCGGAGCATTGCCACCCTCAGCGGTGCACGTCAAGTCCGTCGTGAGCGGGTCCTCACCCTCATCAGGGTCAGCAGTGACCGTGACAGAGTCGATAGGCACGTCAGGGTCCGAGACCGCGACTGCGACAGATCCTTCTATCTCATCACCGTCGGCGTCTTCTGCGGTGCACGTCGCGTTGTAGGTGCTAGGGTTTTGATAGGTGTGGGTGACGCTCGAACCGGTGGCTGTCTGGCCGTCGCCGAGGTCCCAGGAGTAGGTGACCGGGTCGTTGCCGCCTTCGGCGGTGCAGGTCAGGTCCGTCGTGAGCGGTGCGTCGCCCTCTTCAGGGTCGGCGTTGACGGTGATGTCCGTGAAATCGACGTCAGCCTCGGTGACCGTGACGGTGGCGGAGTCTAAGAGGGAGTCGCCATCCTGGTCCGTGACAGTGCACGTCGGCTCGTAAGAGCCTTCAGAATAGGTATGGGTGAGTTGGGAGCCAGTGGCCGTGTCGCCGTCGCCGAGGTCCCAGGAGTAGGTGAGTGGTGCGTCGCCGCCTTCGGCGGTGCAGGTCAGCTCTACCTGGAGGGGCGCTTCTCCGGAGCTCGGGTCTGCGGTGGCTTGGACCGAGATGATGTCGTGGTCCGCTTCCTCGACGGTGAGGTCGATGCTGTGCTGGTAGGTGAACCCCCAGGTGTCGCTGCACTTGACGAGGACTTCGTAGTCTCCGGGTCCTTGGTAGTGGTCTGTCGTGACGTCCTGTTCGCCGCCGGCGTAGCTGCCGCCGAGGGTTCCGGGGTCGTAGGTGTGTATGGCGTCGTTCCCTTTGTAGAGCTTGATGGTGGCGTCGAGGCCGTCGTAGTTGGTGGTGGCGTACCATTGGAAGGCGGCGGTGTCGCCTTCTTCGATGGTCTTTGTTTGGGTGTCGTCGGGCAGCCATTCGGCGTGGCAGACCGTGGCTGCGGCTGCGTCGACGGTGATGATCGTCAGTGCCAGTACTATGAGTGTTAAGAGAAGTCTTTTCATGTGCTCCCTCCATCTGGACTGTGAGTGTTGCATGCGGACAGTCACTACGGTTCGGTAGAGCATTTTCATTTAAATAAGTTTGTATTTGGGACTACTTTTAAGTGAATACACTTCTCGTCGAGAGTTCGTGAAAACAACAAATTATATAAAAAAGGCGTATACCCTGACGGGTTGGGGAAAATGGTGGCAAACGATAAGAAACGGCAAGCCAGGCAGATCAAGACAGGCATCATCATCCTACTCATCCTCGTCAGCATGGCGGCCGCGGTGTACTTCAGGTCGTACCCGGCCCGGCTGCCCATCGCGGACGAGTGGGCAGAGGAAAGCATCCACAACGGGATGAAGCAGCAGATACAGGCGAGCGTCGACCAGCAATACCCCGACCTGCCGCCGGAACGACGAGACGTCCTCGTCAACGAACAACTAGACCAGGTGATGGAACAGCAAGGGGACGCGTTCTCAGAACAGGCCGAGAACCAGGCCGCGATGATCCGGCAGGAGATGCAGAACGACGACGACCAGACCTACCTGCTCGCCATCGACCCCTACTTCTATTATCGTCAGACGGAGAACGTGGTCGACCACGGCTACGGGGCTGACGAGATCGTCGACGGGACGAAGATGAACACGCACAAGGTCGCCCCCCTCGGACGGGAGAAACCCACTGACGAGCTGCACGAGCGGTTGTCAGCCGGCGTGTACGGCGTCGTACAGTTCTTCAACAAGGACGCGAAATTGTTCAACGTGTTCTTCTGGATCCCCGTCCTGATATCGAGCCTGGCCGTCATCCCGGCGTTCTTCATCACACGGAAAAGGGCGGGGTTGCTAGGAGGCTTCATCGCCAGCATGCTGTTGGCGGTGCACACCACCTTCCTCGGACGGACGGCCGCCGGGTTCTCCGACACCGACCCGTACAACGTGACGTTACCATTATTCATATTGTGGGCGTTCCTCGAGACGTTCGAAGCGAAGAACCTCAACCGCAAGCTCGTCCTCGGAGGCGTGACAGGACTGCTGATAGGCATCTACGCCAAGGCGTGGAGCGGCTGGTGGTACGTGTTCGACTTCGCCCTCGGCGCCATGGTAGTCTACCTGGCGTACAGGCTCTTCCAGGCGTACAAGGACAAGAACGATTGGAAGAAGGCGTTCTCCAACGCGGAAGTGAAACGGACCGGGACCGCCATCGGCGCCATCATCCTGTCCAGCGGCATCTTCGTGACGCTCCTCAAAGGGTTCAACACGTTCATCACAGCCCCGTTGAAACCGTTAGGCACGATGACCATCCAGCACGCCGCCAAAGCAGACCTGTGGCCGAACGTGTTCACCACGGTGGCCGAGCTCAAGACCACCACGCTAGCATCAGTGGTCAACCAGATCGGCGGGACCGCGTACTTCTACCTCGCCTGCCTCGGCATGGTCATCACCCTCGTCAGCGTCAAGGAGCTGAAACAGAGGGACTGGATACTCCTCGGCGGGAGCGCGTTCCTCTACCTGCTCCTCCTCACCGAGCCCTTCCTGGAAGGCAACCGGTTCGTCTACATGGCATTATTGCTGGTGCCAGTCATAGCAGGCATGGTCTTCCTGTTCAAGGACAAGGACGTGGACGTGAAATACCCGATATTCCTCGTGCTCTGGTTCATGGGCACCATCTACGCAGGCACGCAAGGCATCAGGTTCATACTGCTCTTGGTGCCGGCCTTCGCAGTGGCGTTCGGAACCCTGGTCGGACGGGTGTACATGATGGTGAGCAACTGGACGAAGGAGCACTGGGACGTCGAGCAGTTCTGGGTGAAAACGGGACTCGTCGTGCTGGCGTTGCTGTTGCTCATCAACCCTATCGGCGCGGCCCACGACGCGGCGATGCGGGAGATCCCGAGCATGAACGACACGTGGTGGGCAACCCTCACCGAGATCAAGGAGGAGTCAGAGCCGGACGCCATCATCAACAGCTGGTGGGACTTCGGACACTGGTTCAAGGCCATCGCAGACCGGGCGGTGACGTTCGACGGCGCGAGCCAGAACACGCCGATGGCGCACTGGATCGGACGGGTGTTGAGCACGAGCGACGAGGAGGAAGCCGTCGGGATACTCCGGATGCTGGACTGCGGGAGCAGGAAAGGCTTCGACACCCTGGCGTTGGCGCTCGAGGACAAGCCGTACGCGGACGAGGCGGTGAGCAACATCAGCCCCGAAGCATCCCTCGAAGCGCGAGACCTCATGGGCGAGCTCGTCCGCATCCAGGACAAGGACGAGGCCGCCGAGCACCTCAGGGAGCACGGCGTGGAGGGCCAGTACGTGGATGACATCACGTCGCTGACGCACTGCGAGCCGCCGGAGAACTACTTCATCACGTCAGGCGACATGGTCGGCAAGGCGAGCGTGTGGGGACACTTCGGCGCGTGGGACTTCAAGAAGGCGTACGCGTACACCGAGCTCCGCAAGGGGTCGCCGGACGAGGCGGTGCCGGTCATCGCAGAGCTCTTCGGCACGTCCGAGAAGAACGCGAGCCAGCTCTATTACGACATGGCCGGGCTGCAGAGCCAGGACGATGCGAACGCGTGGGTAAGCCCGTGGCCGCAATACCTCACCGGCAGGCCCACCTCGTGCGATGAGGGCAACGAGACAATCACGTGCACGTTCAACGCAGGCCTCGGACAACAGCAAGGACAACAAGTCAGACTGGAACAGGCCGTGGTGGACAAGGAGTCCGGCGAGGCGACGTTCGGCATCACGGCGTACAACCCCCAGACAGGGCAGCGGCTCGGCAACGAGCAGGTGAAGCCCTCGGCGGTCACGCTCGGCGTGAACGGCAGCATGGAACGGACCGAGCTGGAGAACCCGGGCATGGCGCTCGAGCTCGTCGTGCTGGAGACCGACGGACAGTACCGGGCGGTCATCGCCTCTCCGGAGCTGGCGACGAGCATGTTCACCAGGCTGTTCTTCTTCGACGGCGCGTACACGGAACGGTTCGACAAGTTCAGCGACCGGACCAGCCAGCTCGACGGGAGCCGAATCATCGTGTGGACGGTCGACTGGGAGTCGTGAAGACCTTCACACGGCGCCCAGCATCTTCCTGACGTGGAGGTGGAAGCCGGTGGCGTGCCTAAGGCTCTCTTCCGCGACAGGTCTGTTCGTCTCCGCCAAGCGATGATACGTGTAGGTGCCTCGCTTCTCGCGTTCGCAGGAATACATGCGCAGGAGTTCCTCAGCCCTGATGACGAGCTTCCTGTACGCGACGAGGAGTTGCCGGTCGACCTCGCCCTCTCCAGCCAAGGCGCGTAGCTGTTCGTAGACCTGGCGGTGTTCTTGCGGCGGGCCGGTGCTGATGTCCTTGGAGGCCAGGTATGCTTTCGCGGCGTAGAACATCGCGTAGTAAGCGCAGCTTATGCTGTTATTGTAGAAGGTGCGTCCTCCTTCTATGGCGAGCTTCCGTTTCAGGGCGTCGTCTTTGCTGAGTTCCAAGAGCGCCCGCGCCGCGTCGAGCTCGTTCTCGGACCGGTCCAGATAGATCTCTCTCACGCGCCTCGAGGGTTGAGGAGCGCATAAAACGCTTCCGCGCCCTTGACCGGAAGGTTTGCGGCCGCTATCTGCTTGCCCACGTTCTCATACGGGGCCGCCAGCATCTTCTGAAATTCCTTCATGGTGAAGAACTGGAGGTCGAGCTTGACGAGGACCCGTCTAGAGAGGCGTTCCCGTACGGTATCGCCTTGGTCGAATCTTTTTGGAGCGATGACCGCGACGTCGAGGTCCGAGGAGTCCTTCTCGGCATCCTTCGCGTAGGATCCGAACACGAGCGCGATGGAGAGCGGGGCTTCTCGCTGCACCTCCTTGCAGAGCGTGTCTACGTCGTCCGCCACGCGCTTCCTGGTGAGGATGTCTCTCACGGCTAGTTCTACGAGGGGGTAGAGGGCGCGGTGGCTGCGCCACCGGTAGAGATAGGTTGATCCCACTTTTTCTCGCTCGAGCAGTCCTTCCTTGATGAGTCGTCGTAGCAGTCTCTGCAGTCCGTTGTTCGATGCTATGCCGCACTGTTCCTTGATGTGCCTGTAGGTTCTTGGTTTCCGGATGTCCGGGAGGAAGGCCGGGAGTATCTCAACAGTTTCAACCATTTTTTGGTGAGAAATAACCATATATTGGTATTTAAGGGTTTCGTTAACCGCAGATTCCACAAAACTAATAAACAACCTCTTATTAGGTATAATTCTACCTTTTTAGAGGTAATAACATGCTGACCCCCACCCAACTCAAGATATTCGGAACCTTCGGCAAGGACACGTTCAAGGAATACTCCTTCAAGGAACTCAAGCGAGCCGCACACGCCACGTCGAACTCGCTGGTACAGAACGCCACGGCAGCCTTCATCAAGGAAGGGCTCGTCACGAGCCGCAAAGTAGGGACGACGAGGCTGTACAAGCTCAACCACCGCAACGACAAGGCATACGATTATCTGCGGCTCCACAACCACGAGAAACTGCCCCGGGAAGCACACGACAGCATCAGCATCATCCAAGAACAGGTCGACAAGGAGACGACGTTCTACAGCCTCGTCGTGTTCGGCTCATACGCGACCGGGACACAGACAGAAGAGTCAGACCTCGACGTGGCAGCGATCATCCCGGACGAGAAGACGAGGAAGAATGTGGAGGTCGCGCTGAACACCGCGTCGAACAGGACACCCCTAAAACTCGACCACCACACCATCACGGCAGAAGAACTCAAGAAGATGCTCTTCACAGACCACGAGAACCTCGGAAAAGAGATAGCGAGGAAAAACCTTCCGGTACACAACCCGGCGACGTTTTATAGACTGCTGGTCCGCATCTCAAGCCACGGATGGAACCCTCTACCTGGAACGGGCTGAGAACGAGCTCGAGCTCGCCAAGATACTCTTCAGGATAACCGACGAGAAAGCCATCCAGGAAGACGTGTTCAGGATCCGCCAACCACTCACCTTCTACAGCGCCGTCATCACACACAGCTACTACGCCATCTTCTACGCAGCGAAAGCATACCTGGCAAGGAAAGGGATAATCACGGAACCGCCGGAAGAGCACAAGAAGACGTACGAGACCTACAAGGAACTCGTGGAAGACGGCGAACTCGACGTGGAGCTCCTCCGGATGTACTCCCAGACCCTGATAAAGGCGGACACGCTCCTCAAGATCTTCGAGACCGAGAAGAGCAAGCGAGGGAAGTTCACCTACCGACGACTGCCGCAAGCCAACAAGGAACCGGCCGAACAGAGCGTCACGCACGCCAAGACATTCTTCAAACACACGTACAACCTCCTGGAAGCACGAAAATAACATTCTGCTCTGTCCAGAAAGACATAAACATGTCATCCTGGCCCGAGAGTTCCGTGAAGTTTTTATGAAAAAAACGACTCTCCAACCAGTATGAAGCCAGATTGGCGGGACGCGTGCAGGCGTACGTCACGCTGGACCGTTAATCTTGCGCTTTGTAGATGGTGTCGAAAACGTCCTGCTTGATAAAGAACTTTTTTCTTAGCCGTTGCAATGTCTCCTCAAGGTCTATGAGGATCCAGGGGTTTTTCTCTTGTTGTCGTATGGCTTTCTCGACGATGCCTTGCCAATCGACATCCTTCTCCACCTCCAGCATCGTTTGTATGTCCTCGTAGTCTTTTTCCCGTCCGGTGATTGCTTTCAACAGCATGAGTTCTTCGACTGCGGGGACGTATAGCGTGAATTCATTTTTCCCGATGAAGTCCTGTCTTAGCGTTATGCGGTTCTGGTCGAACGAGAGGCCATAACCGAAGACGTTCTTGACGAACAGGTCGAATCGTTCGTCGCCCCTCGTGTACATGCGAGGCTTTCCTTCGTGCGCCTTCCTGTTCTCGTCATAGACCGCTCCTAACGCTCGCTCCCGGTATCCTAGCTGTTCTATCGCCCGTATGAATGTTTCACGGTCCGCTTCATCTTTGAAAACCAGGTCTATGTCTTTCGTGGCATTCTTATAGTGTGCGAACATCATCGCGGTGCCGCCTATCGCCACGCAAGTGATATTCTTTTGCAGGTATTCTGCGATGAGCTTGAAGAGCTCTTCTTGGTCTTTCGTGCTTATCATCTGGTGTACCTCTTAGGCATAGCCTTGCATTTGACGGTTTGTCTGGCTCGCTCGTAGAGTCGATGGACGTCTTCCACCACACCTTTTTCTTTTGCGAGGTCGAAGAGCCGCTTCCAGTTCTTCACCCGCTTGAAGAGGTAGGCCGTCGCTTCGAGCGTCCTTGCGTCCCCTATCAGTATGCCATCTATGATCGCGCGTTCCGCATCATATTTTCCCACCACACGGTGCTTGAATTTCGGTACGAGTTTTTCCGGGCTGTAAGCGTTCACGAGGGTGTAGAACCCGTTCGTCACTTCTTGCGGCTTGTTGGTGATGGTGTATATCCTCTTCTGACTCCCGCCGCCGCTGGTGGTGACAAGCCCTTGTTTGCGGAGCTTGGAGAGCAGGTTGATCGCTGATTGTCTTCGCAGGCCTTGTTGCCTGGCGAATGATTCGACCGTATATTTCCCTTCCTTGATAACCATAGAAGTTATCCATAAGAACTAATATTTAAATTTTACTAAAATATAGTTATGTTCAAGAAAGCTGCCGCCCGTATAGAGAACAAACCCCACAGAAGCATGAAAACATTCATAAAGCTTAAAAAATGCTGGTGGTTGCGAATCAGGATGGGGGTCTGGGTAGTCATAGCCGCGTACAACGAGGAAGGCAGCATCCGCAAGGTGCTGGCCGACCTCCGCAAGCATGGCTATAGAGATGTCATCGTCGTGGACGATGGGAGCGAAGACCGGACGACGGAGTTGGCCGAGAAGGAAGGGGCCGTCGTGGCGCGGCACATCATCAACCGCGGCCAAGGAGCGGCGCTCCAGACAGGCATCGCCTACGCGCTCCGGAAGAAAGCGGACGTCGTGGTGACGTTCGACGCTGACGGGCAGCACCACGCCAAGGACATCAAACGACTGGTGAAACCCGTCATGGAAGGCAAGGCGGACGTGGCGTTAGGGTCGCGGTTCTTAAGGAAGACGCACAACGCGTCGTGGGGCCGGGCGCTCATCCTCAAGGGAGGTGCGTTGTCCTTCCGGATACTATACGGGATACGACTGACAGACTCCCACAACGGCTTCCGAGCGCTGTCGCGGAAGGCGGCGCAGAAGATCAAGCTCAAGAGCGACGGGATGGAACACGCGTCAGAGATCGTCCAGCAGATAGCAGACCACGAGCTACGATACGTCGAAGTCCCAGTCACCATCACGTACACGGACTACTCGAAAGGGAAAGGGCAAGGCAACGAGGCAGCCCTCAAGATCATGAGCAAGATGCTCCTCGACAAGCTCAAAAGGTGAAACCCGAAATGGCAACCGGACCGCTACAAGTCATCATCATCCTCTTCAGCCTGTTCGCCCTCAGCAGGCTGGTGCTGAGACGGAAAGACCGGGCGATACCGCTCGGAGAACTCATATTCTGGGCGGTCATCTGGCTCGGAGCAATCACCCTCTCGATATTCCCGAACCTCCTCTCGAGCGCGGCAGACCAGACAGGCGTGGAAAGCACTATCAACCTCATCATAGCCATCGCGATCATCATACTATTCTACCTCCAATTCCGACTGTACGTCAAGGTAGAACAACAAGGGCAAGACATCACGCGGCTGGTAAGAGAGATCTCACTACGAGGAAAAAAATAAGATGAAACCGCTCATCTCAGTCGTGGTGCCGACGTACAACGAGGAGCGGTACATCGGAAAGCTCCTCGACTCGCTGCTCAAGCAAGACGTGAAAGAGCCCTACGAGATACTCGTCGTGGACGGACGGTCGGAGGACAAGACGAAAGAGGTCGTCAGGACGTACGCCGACAAGGATCAACGAGTGAGGCTGGAAGACAACCCCCACAGACGGACGCCGTACGCGTTCAACAAGGGCGTGAAGAAGAGCAAGGGAGAGTACGTCGTCATACTCGGAGCCCACAGCAAGGTGCCGAAGGCGTGGCTGAGGAAGAACCTCGAAGCCATGAAGCGGGAACCCAAGACGACCGCGGCGGTCGGCGGGAAGCTGACCAACACGAAGACCAAGGACAAGTTCCAACAAGCCGTCGAGTTCACGACGAGCACGTTCATGGGAGGCGGCATCTCGACGTACAGGTACGCCCGGAAGAAAGGATACGCCCTCACGACGGTGTTCGGGATGTACCGCAAGGAAGCCCTACACGAGGCCGGGCCGTTCGACACGGACTTCCCCGTCGGCCAGGACGCGGAGCTCAACCAACGGCTCGTCAAGAAAGGCTACAAGCTCCTGTTCGACCCCGCAATCAAGTCACAATACTACAGCCGGACGACACCACGGAAACTCGCCAAGCAGATGTACGAGTACGGCAAGGCCCGGGAGAAGATCATACAGAAACACGGCCTGGGAAGCCTCAAGCAACTGCTACCGGTCGGGCTGGCGCTCTACATCGCGACGACACCCGCCATCGCACCCTTCACCGAGTGGTACCTGCTACCCCTAGGAGTATACGTCGGGGCAGTCGCCACGAACAGCCTGCGACGGCCCCGGAGCTTCTGGCGGAACATCGTGGCGCACATCCTCATACACATCGGATACGGGTTCGGCATGGCAGGGCAAGCGCTGAAAACCCGGAGGCGGAAGGCATGAAGGTGTACGTCAGCCACGACGTCGACCACCTGACCATCAAGGAACACCTGAAAGACCTGGTGCTCCCCAAATACGTCATCCTATCGCTGCTGGAACTCGCCAAAGGACTCATCAGTCTCAAGACGCTCGGGCACAAGCTCAAAGCGCTCTGCAACAACGACGGGTGGAACAACCTTGAAGAGCTGCTCGAGTTCAACAAGCGGCACGGCGTGAAAGCCACCGTGTTCATAGCCACCCGGAAAGGGAGCAAAGGCCTCAACTACGACCTGAGGGAAGCCGCCGAAGCGTTCCGGAAAGCCCAGGAGAAAGGATTCGAAGTCGGCGTCCACGGCATCGCGTACGAACAACGAAGACTCATGGAAGAAGAGCTCGAAAGGGCGAGAAGAATTACCGGGAAGAGACGCCTAGGCCTCAGGACGCACTACCTCAGGCAAGACGAGCACACCAAGAAGAAAGCCGCAGATATAGGATACGCCTACGACGCGACGACCTACGACGCGACAGGGAGCACCCGCAAAGGCAGGATACCGTTGCACCCCATCAACCTGATGGACACCTACCTGTTCAGCCCGCTCAAAGGGTCGCTGACGCTGGAAGCGGCGAAGAGGAAGACGCGGGCACGGCTCCGAGCGCTCGAACAAGAAGGCGAAGCGCACATCCTACTCCACCAGAGGCATTTCAACAAGCGGCAGTTCCCAAGGTATCACGACTGGTACGTCTGGCTCGTCAAGTATTGCAAGAAGAAAGGGTACACTTTCCCTGCGTATGGCGGAAAGGAAGATTCTTTCGGTGAAAGCTAGCCTGTTCGCCACAGGCAGGACAACGCTATAAACAGAAGGAATAGAAACGATGAGCCTCACAACGATGAAGCCGGAGACGGCCCCGCCAACCAGAGAGGAAGGCCGACCAGCCAGTACCGGATATAAGAAGAGAGGTTCCACAAAACATATTAAACAGATTCGAAGTCCCCACCGCATGATTCCGGCCGGCGCGTGGAAGCACAAGTCTTACGACGTGTGCATGATCTCGACGAGACACCCATTGTTCGAACAACGGATATATCACAAGGAAGCCACCAGCCTCAGGAAGAAACTCGGTCTCAAGGTCCTCGTCATCTACTTCGACACCCACCACGAGATGTTCCAGGAGACAGAGCAAGCCGACGTGCTCGTCCTCCGTAAAAAGAGGAACAACCCGGCTTTTTTCATCAGGAAGCTACGCGAAGTGACTAAAGAATTGGATGTCAATACGTACCACATCCACGACTTCGACGCGCTAGCGCTGATACCTTATCTCAAGCGCAGAAGGAAGTCCAAGGTCGTCTACGACGTCCATGAGAATTACCAGAGGATGATACGGCAAGCCTCCCACCTCAGTGGTGCCGTGAAGAGATTGATAGTGGTCGCCAGCATCCTGTACGAGCGCCACTATTCAAGGAAGGCCGACCACATCATCACGGTCGTCGAGCACCACGAGCAGAAGTTCAGGAAGTGGGGGTTCAAGAAAGGCATCACCTGTATCAAGAACCATCCCAAAACCGAGATTTACAAGGATGGCAAGACAAAAAAGAAGTATGATTTCGTCTACTGCGGTACCGTCAGCGAGGACAGGGGCGTGTCGGAATTCTTAGATTTCATGAAGGCCTATAAGGAAGAGGGGTTCACAGCACGGATTGTCATGACCGGGAGGCCTGAAGAGCGACGAAAAATCAAGGACAAGGTCAAGTCATCAGGCCTCCAAGAACAAGTCACCCTCAAAGAGAAGCTGCCGTTCAAAGAGATACCGGGAGAGCTTGCGAAAGCAAGGATAGGGTTCGTGCTCTTCCATGACAACCCTAAAAGGACTGATGGCTTCTCGACAAAACTCATCGAATACGCAGCCACAGGGCTCCCCAGCATCACCACCAGCTACAATAAGCGCATGAAAGCGTTCATCGATACCTACCATGCAGGCGTCACGATCGATAAGATTACACCGAAAAGGATAAGAGAAGCCTATGACCTTATCATGGGAAACTACGAGGAATTCTCTAAGAACAGCAAAAAAGGAGCCAAGGAGAACAGCTGGAAAAAAGAGGAGGAGAAGCTCGTAGGGATGTACAAAAAATTGTTGCAGGTGAAACGATGAACGTGCTTATACTAGCCCCGCACACGGACGACATCGAGTTCGGATGCGGAGGCACCGTGGCCAAATTGCTGGAAGAAGGTGCAGAGGTGTTCGGAGCCATCTTCTCGAGATGCCAGGCATCAGTACCGGAAGGCTTCCCCGAAGACGCGCTCTACCAAGAGGCGAAGAAGGCCGCAAAGGTGCTCGGACTGAAAGCGGAGAACCTCACCATCAAGGATTATCCAGTGAGGGATTTCCCGAGCTACAGGCAAGACATCCTCGAATTCCTCATCACCCTCAAGGAAAAGGTCCAGCCGAGCATCATCCTATGCCCGTCCTCAAAAGACGTCCACCAGGACCACAAGGTCATCTTCGAAGAGGCCCAGAGGGCGTTCAAGGACAAGAGCATCATAGGGTACGAGTTCCCTTGGAACTACTTTGAGGCTCCGACGATGAACTATTTCGTCAAGCTCGAGGAGAGGCACGTCAACCGCAAGGTGGAGGCCATCCAGGAATACGAGACGCAGAAACACCTCGACAGGTCCTACACCGAGAAAGCCTTCATCGAAGGCCACGCGCGGTATAGGGGGATGCAAGTCAAGGCTTCCTATGCGGAAGCGTTCGAGATGATACGGTGGATACGAGAATGACACGGACAATCCTTATAGGAGGGTCTGGGAGGAGCGGCACGAACATCGTCAAGGAACTGCTCTCCCAGCACAGCAAGACCTTCTCCCTGCCGTTCGAACACCGGTTCACCATAGACCCGCGAGGAGTGATTGACTTCTACAACTCGTTCGCGCAGAACTGGTCGCCGTACTATGCGGACCACAAGTTAGAGGATCTCTCGGCATTCCTGCGCATGCTGTCACACAAGGACGAGGAACGGGAAGTCTATAGCGGGTGGGAACTCGAAGAGCACTTTCCAAGGTATACCGCTCATGTGGACGAGCTCATCAGAAGCCTCAAGTCATTCACTTATAAGGGCTCCTGGCCCGGCAGTGACAAGGAGGAGATGGCGTTCGCGCCCTACCGTTCACAGGAAGAGCTGAAGCCGATTTTCAGGACGTTCTTCGACAACCTCATCAGAGGGATGCTGAAGAGGCACGGCAAGGAATTGTTCGTCGAGGACAACACGTGGAACACGCTCTACGCCCGCGAACTGTTGGACCTCATCCCTGACAGCAAGATACTCCACGTGGTGAGGGATCCCCGAGACGTCGTCGCGTCCCTGACGAGGCAAGGGTGGACTCCGAACGAGCTACCTCAAGTCATAGAGTGGTACCGGTCGGTCATGAGGAAGTGGGAGCATCAGAAACAGCTCTTGGCAGAAGACGAATACCTGGAGGTACGGCTGGAAGACCTTGTAGCACGCAAGAAGGAGACCATCACGAAAATGTGCTCTTTCATCGGCATCGAGCCGGAACAGACACTATCGGATTTCCCCCTCGACAAAGCCCACACCGGCCGGTGGAAGCAGGACTTCACGCCGTCGCAGCAGGAGACGGTGACGGAAGAGCTCTCATCACACCTGGAAGAGTATGGATATAGGGCATAGTGAAAGCTTCTTCCAGAACCCTTTTAAAAAAAGCCTCTTACCCTCCAAGGATGGATTTGAAGGAAGAGCTCGTTCTCGCCAAGAAGCTGGCCCGCGAGGCGGGCACGGCCATCATGAAATTCTATGAAGGGAGTGTCGAGACGAGCTACAAGGAGGATGAGAGCCCCCTCACACAGGCAGATATCGCTTCTAACGACATCATAACAAAAGGTTTGAGAGCGGCCCGCCCCGAAGACGGCGTCCTCTCAGAAGAAGAGACCGACGAGCAGGAGAGGCTCCGGAAGGAACGGGTGTGGGTGGTCGACCCGTTGGACGGGACGAAGGAGTTCCTCAAGGCGAACGGCGAGTTCACCGTCAACATAGCCCTCACAGTCAGTGGAGAGCCTGTCTTGGGTGTGGTCTGCTTGCCGGCCAAGGACGAGCTCTACTGGGCGGCGAAAGGGATAGGTGTTTATAAAGAACATGATGGTGGGCGGGAAAGCCTCGCCGCCAGCCAGCGGACGCGCTTCGACGAGATGGTCGTGGTGAAGAGCCGCTCCCACGCCAGTCCTGAACTCCAAGCCATCCTCGACAGAGCCGGCTTCCCTGAAGCCAGGCCTGCAGGCAGCTCGCTCAAGGGATGCCTCGTTGCGGCTGGGGAAGCGGACGTCTACATCCGCTTGGGCGACACCATGGAGTGGGACATCTGCGCCATGGACGCCATCATCAGGGAGAGTGGTGGAGTCTTGACATCACTGGACGGAAAACCTTTAAAGTACAACAAGTCACACCCTCTCATCAGGGGGTTCGTGGCCTCGAACGGCTGCGCGCACGAGAAGCTGGTGGGGTTGGTATCACATGGATAGGCTGGAAGCGTTGGAAGCACAGAGCGTCTACATCCTGCGCGAGGCGTACGCGAAGTTCAAGAGCCTCGTCATGCTCTGGAGCATCGGCAAGGATTCTACGGTCATGCTCTGGCTCGCCAGGAAGGCCTTCGGAGGACACGTGCCTTTCCCTCTGGTGCACATCGACACGGGCTACAAGATCCCTGAGATGATCGAGTACCGGGACAAGCTCGCTTTGGAGTTGGGGTTGAACATGGTCGTCGGCCAGAACACCGAGGCTTTGGAGAAGAAGGAGACTTTTCCCGACGGCAAGTTGACCCGGATGCAGTGCTGCAAGGCGCTCAAGACCGACGCTTTGAGGAACACGCTATCAGGAGCGTGGCCGCGTTACCGATTGGATCATCATAAAAAGAAGTATGTGGTGGATGAGGATAGGGAGCCTTACACCGGCGTCATCGTCGGCGCCCGGGCGGACGAGGAGGGCAGCCGTTCCAAGGAGAGGTACTTCTCGCCGCGGGACAAGAACAACGACTGGGACGTCAACGACCAGCCGCCCGAGCTGTGGAACCAGTTCAAGACCGACTTCGCGCCTAACACCCACCTCCGCATCCACCCATTATTGGATTGGACCGAGCTGGACATCTGGCTGTACATCCAGAAGGAGAACATCCCCATCACCTCACTCTACTTCGCCAAGAACGGCAAGCGGTACCGGTCATTAGGCTGCTACCCCTGCACAAACCCTGTCGACTCCGACGCCAAGGACGTCGACGAAGTGGTTGAAGAGCTCCGCAGCGGCAAGTTCAGCAAGGTCGCGGAGCGCTCCGGCCGGGAGCAGGACAAGGAGGACGGCGGCGGCCTGGAAAACCTGCGCAAGGAGGGGTACATGTGAGCCGCAAGGACGAGCAGATGAACATCGTCATGGTCGGACACGTCGACCACGGCAAGAGCACCCTCGTCGGCCGCCTATTGGCTGATACAGACTCTCTCCCGGAGGGCAAGCTGGAACAGGTCAAGGCGTACTGCAAGAAGAACGCCAAGACGTTCGAATACGCGTTCCTCCTGGACGCATTGAAGGACGAGCAATCTCAAGGCGTCACTATTGATAGCGCCAGGTGCTTCTTCAAGTCCACCAAGAGGGAGTACATCATCATCGACGCCCCAGGCCACATAGAATTCCTCAAGAACATGATCTCAGGAGCTGCCAGGGCTGAAGCCGCAGTCCTCGTGATAGACGCCGACGAGGGCATCCAGGAGAACTCCAAGCGGCACGCATACATGCTCTCCCTCCTCGGCATCAAGCAAGTACTGGTGACCGTGAACAAGATGGACCTCGTCGACTACTCACAGGAACGGTTCGACAAGGTGAAGAAGGATTTCACAGCGTTCCTCAAGGGCATCGGCATCACGCCCCGGGACTTCATACCAGTCTCCGCCCGCGAGGGCGACAACGTGGCGCAGCCTTCGAAGAACCTCTCCTGGTTCAAAGGTGACACTGTCTTGGATGCGGTCGACCGGTTCGAGAAGGAGCCGTTGCCCGAGGACAAGGAGTTCCGCATGCCCGTCCAGGGCGTGTACAAGTTCACCAACCTCGGCGACGACCGCCGCATCATCGCAGGCCGCGTCGAGACAGGCACCCTCAAAGCCGGGGACAAGGTGGTGTTCCTGCCCTCCTACAAGACCTCCACGGTCCAATCAATCGAGGAGTTCAACGTCAACGGCAAGGAATCAGTCACAGCAGGCGAGTCGACAGGATTCACCCTGACGGAACAGGTCTTCGCCACGCGCGGCGAGATCGCCTGCAAGGCGTCCGAAGCCACCCCTCACGTGGGCCGTCGGTTCAAGGCGAGCATCTTCTGGATGGGGAAGAAGCCGATGGAGCTGGACAAGGAGTACAAGCTCAAACTCACCACCTCCGAGGCGAAAGTGCGCGTCACCGGGATAACAGGCGTACTCAACTCATCCTCGCTGGAGAGCGCGAAGGCGCAAGAAGTCAAACGACACGAAGTGGCGGACTGCGTCATAGAATCAAAGGTGCCGTTGGCGTTCGACACGTTCAAGGCGATGAAATCCACCGGACGGTTCGTACTGGTGGACGACTACGAGATCCGCGGAGGCGGCATCATCACCGAGCCGTTGGAAGACGAGGAATCAGCCACACGCGAGCAGATCTACCTGCGCGAGCAGAAATGGGACCCCGGCAGCATCGGCTTCCGGGAGCGCGCGCTCAAGTACGGCCAGTTCCCAACACTGATGCTCATCACCGGACCCACAGGGGTGGACAAGAAATCCATCGCCAAGCGGTTGGAACGGGCGTTGTTCGACCAGGGACGCTCGCCGTACTTCCTCGGCATCGGAAACCTGTTGCGTGGACTTGATGCGGATATCGACAAGAAACAGCGACAAGAGCACATCCGACGGCTGGGAGAGGTGTCACACTTGTTGTTGGACGCGGGCCTGATTGTCTTAGCGACCGCCAGCGATCTGACTGAGTCTGAAATAAGGTTGTTACGGACTATCATCAACCAGGACTTCATCATCACTGCCAACGTCGGCGATTTTGCGAACGGCAACGGCGTGGTGGACGTGTTCCTGGACGAGAACAACGGCGTCGAGGCTAACGCGAACAAGCTCCTCGGCAAACTGTCGTCTAATAACAATATCTTCAGCAGGTAGACACCATGGCTGACAACATCACCTGGCACCACGGCAAGGTCACGCGCGAAGACCGTGTGAAATTGTTCGGTAAGAAGAACAAGGTGTTCTGGCTTACCGGCCTGTCAGGGTCGGGGAAGTCTACGATAGCGGCGGAGTTCGAGAAGAAGCTACACGAACAAGGGCATCCGACCTTTATCTTGGATGGGGATAACGTGAGGCACGGGCTGAACAAGAACCTCGGCTTTTCCTCTGAGGACCGTGAGGAGAACATCCGACGAGTGGCGGAAGTGGCCAGATTGTTCTACGACGCCGGCATCACAGTATTGGTGTGCTTCATCAGCCCGTACCGGAAAGACCGAGACTTCGCGCGGTCATTGATAGGAGATGATTTCGTGGAAGTCTACGTGAAGTGCCCGCTGGAAGAATGCGAGAGACGCGACCCGAAAGGCCTGTACGCGAAGGCGCGGAAAGGCGAGATAAAGAGTTTTACGGGATTGGATGCTCCTTACGAGGAGCCCGAGAAGCCGGAAATCTTGATTGACAGCAGCAAACAAGATATCCAAACAATAATCAGAGAAATCAACCAAAAAACATGATGTATCCACGTACATGAAAATGAAAAAACGATTCCAAAAAAATA
>CAZKVR010000006.1:0-55217 GCA_964556395.1 uncultured Methanosarcinales archaeon | reverse complement strand
CAAAAATCCTTCGACCGGACATCTTCACAAATACCTCACACTCTCGATAAGACCTTATCACAACAATCCTTTAAAAAGCTTTTCGTCTAGCCGAGCTTGAGCCACTCGTACACCTGCTGGAACTCCTCCTCGGACACTTCGGAGAAACGCTTGCGCAACAAGTCCTTATCCAACAGCTTGACAGCCTCCTGGGCCTCGGCCAAGGTGTAGCCGAAGAACTCCCGGCAAGAACGCGTCAGCAAACCCCTCATCGTGCCGGCCTCGGAGAGCAAGAGGCGCAACGACCGCTTGACAGGGTCGGAATCAGAAGCAGGAGACACGACGACGAGAGAAGCGGGGAACGGCAAGGCCGGAGAGAACGCGTTCTTAGGGACGCTACGCACCACCTCGTGGTCGAACGCCGCCCGCAACAACGTCCCGAGCATGTCACGGCGGCGGAAAGCCCCAGCCACATCATCAGACATCATCAACACGGCACGGGAGAAAGGCACGGACAACATACCCTCCAACACAGACTCGTCCACCATGGACGGCTGGAGGCACAACAGCTTGTCGAACCCCATATCCCCCAAGACGAGGTGGGGCGGCGCCTGGACGACCAAGTTCCGGTACAACTCGAGAGAATACAGGTAGTTCGCGATCGCCTGGTCGGGCTCGACCGTGACGACACGAGAGACACCCTCGCCCAAGGCGGAAGCCACCTGACCATTACCACCCCCCAAAAGAAAGACGACATCCTCACGGGCAGGGCCTGCGAGCTCCAAGGAGCGCTCTATCCAACGACTATCGACGAGGAACGCCTGCTCAGACACCCCAACCATAACTATGGAGTGGGGACGCGGTCCTATATATGCGTTGCGGCTCCAAAAGGTTGCAGAGAAAGTCCAAGAACGGCAAGAGACAACCCCCAATTATAAGAAGAATCATTGCAAGAGCCATTCAAGCACTACGACTTGCAGCAAGAAGGAGCCAACCAAGGCAGGAAAACCCAAAAAGAAGATTCTCCAGCCCAGGACTTCAAGGCCCGAGCCGACGGAGAGCCGTCCGGACCGAGTGGCGGTTGTACAAGGAATCCAAAACCACGTAAAGCCCGACGAGGAAGAGCAACGTGAGAAGCACGACAAGCAACGGCCCGACGGAACGGGAGCCGTCCTCGAGGGAGAACCGCTTCTCGGAACGGGTGAGGAAGCGAGAACCCTCGAAGAACGTGGCGCGCAACGTGTACTCACCAGGACCGAGAGAGGACGGCAACCCGGTCCGCCAGAGGAACTCCTCACCCTGAGAGAGGTAGAACGGGCCGAAGAAGTCGAACCACACCACCTCGCCACCGCGGAGGACCTCAACCTCGGCCTGGACGCCGCGAGACAAGCCGCCGAACGCGTCGGCATCCACCATCAACAACAACTCGGGACCGGCAGGCGCCTCGGGGTCGGCGACAGCCAACGCGTCAGGCCACTCCACCACGACGGGCAAGGAGCGCTCATCCAACACGACACCATCATACGACAAGGTGACCGACAGGTCGCGGCTCTGCAAGGCGTACACCTCAGGGACGGGCGCCTCGACGGACGCCATCCGCTCAGGGCCGAGGACGTCACGAAAGAAGACAGGGTCGGAGGCGCCGACCGAGACGGACAGGTCGGACCACACGCGATGCCCGCCGTTGTAGATGGAGACCTCGACGGGCTCGCCCGGCGTGAAGACCAACGGCTTCTCGACCACCTGGGGTTCGGCATAATCAGCGGGGACCAAAGCCAGGACAGGGGATAAGGCCAAGGAGAACGCCAGCATGAACACGAGGAAACGCACTATGTATCACCCACCTCTCACACCCGTACGACGAGCAACTCCTATAAAAAGGTTTGGAAACGGCACGCACGGAAAAACACGCACTTTTATAAATAATCGTCCCTTTTCCACACCCATGAGAAGGGACATCGAAGTCTGGTGGAAACAAGCGCAGAAAGACCACGAGAACGCGCAGAAGAACTATAAGACAGGAGAATACTACCTCGTCGCGTTCCTCACCCAACAGGCCATCGAGAAAGCCCTCAAGGCATACTACCTCCACCTCAAAGAGGAGTTCGCCGACAAGACCCACTCGCTCGTCTACCTCGGCAAGCAAGTAGGGCTGCCCGCAAAGCTCCTTACCATCGTCCGCAAGGTCAACCCGGACTTCATCTTCACACGATACCCGGACATGGAAGGCGTCCCACCCTACGAGGCGTACGACGAGACGATAGCGCAGGAACGACTCGAACAAGGAAGAGAGGTGCTCGCATGGATCGAGAGCAAGATGACATCATAAGACGGTTCTCGCGAGCGGTCAAGAAACAGTATCCTGACGCCAACGTCTACCTCTTCGGCAGCCGGGCGAGAGGAGAACACCTCAAGAGGAGCGACTACGACTTCATCATCGTCTCGAAAGCGTTCGAAGGCACCCCCACGCCGCGACGGCTCGAAGAGGTCTACCAGCTCTGGGACGAGGACTACAACGCCGACATCCTCCCCTACACGCCAGCAGAGCTGGAACGCCAGAGCAAGCTCCTCACCATCGCCGGCAAGGCGATGCAAGAAGCGGTCGAGGTATGAAAGGACGGCCAACCTCAAGACAGCACACCACCCTTCTCACCCCGTCAAACAAAAGAGCCAGAGACACCCCTCACAAAGGAAGACACCAACAACAACATTTATAAACACCCTTGGTTTCCCCCAACGAGCAAGCCCGAGTGCAAAGCGTTGAGGGCTCACAAGAAGACTTCTCAACGCCACGGCTTGACAAACCGAAAGGACCAAGAGCATAAAATGGCAGCATTCAAACACATCATCCGCGTCGCGAACACGGACCTCCAAGGCGAGAAGCAAGTCCTCTACGCCCTGCGGAAGATCAAAGGAGTCGACGTCATGTTCGCCAACATGGCACTCGCCACGGCGGGCATCGACAAGACGAAGAAAGCCGGAGAGCTCCTCGACAACGAGGCGCAGAAGCTGAACGACATCATCCTCAACCCCTCCAAGTACGACTGCCCGGAATGGCTGCTCAACCGGAGGAAAGACGTCGAGACAGGCCAGGACAAGCACGTCCTCACGGCAGACCTCGCCTTCGCCAAGGAGAGCGACATCAAGCGCATGAAGAAGACGAAGAGCTACAAGGGCCTACGACACCAGGCAGGCCTCACGGTCCGCGGACAACGCACCAAGAGCAACTTCAGGCGCAACAAGAACAAAGGACTCGGCGTCAGCCGCAAGAAATAAGGTAACCGAAAATGGGCGATCCACGAAGAACCAGGAACAAGTACCAAGGGCCGCGACACCCGTGGAACAAGGAGCGCATAGACGAGGAGAAACAGCTCGTCCAAGAGTACGGCCTCGCCAACAAGAAAGAGCTCTGGAAAGCCGGGAGCAGGCTCAAGAACTTCAAGGACATCACCAAGAAGCTCATCGCGCAACGCACCGAACAATCAGAGAAAGAGCTCGACCAACTCTTCAAACGACTGCAAGGGCTCGGCATCATCGGACACGACGCCACGGCGGAAGACGTCCTAGGCCTCCAGACAAAGGCCGTGCTCGACCGCAGGCTCCAGACACTGGTGCAGAAGCACGAGCTCGCCCGAAGCCCCAAGCAAGCACGGCAATTCATCACCCACGGCCACATCACCGTAGCAGGGCAGAAGATGAAAGCGCCGAGCTACCTCGTACCACTCAAGGAAGAAAGCCAACTAGAGTTCAAGGCCGGCTCAGGCCTCTCAGACCCGGAGCACCCGGAAAGGGTGGTGCAACAGCAAGCCACCGGCGCGGGCGAGACGAACGCCACGCAGACCGAGCATGAACGACAAGAAGCGCCAGCCCCGGTAGCGGCGACCGAAGAGACCAAGGAAGAAGAGAAGCCGGTCGAACAGAAGATCGAGGAAGAGACGGACAACGCGGGCGAAGTCGCAGAAGCCGTCGAGGAAGCGGAGTCCGAAACCATCGCGGAAGACCACGAGCAACAGGTCAAGGACGCCGCAGCCGAAGAGAAGCAAGCCGAAAAGGCCGACAAGAAGAAGGAGGAGGCACAATGAGACAAGACCGGAAGATGAGGTGGGCGATCGCCAACATCTACGCCTCCTACAACGACACGATCATACACGTCACCGACGTGACGGGTTCGGAAACCCTCGCTGTAGCGAGCGGCGGCCAGATGGTCAAGAGCGACCGGATGGAAAGCAACCCGACCACGGCCATGGCGGTCGCGGGCAAGGTGGCCGAGCAGGCGAAGGAGAAAGGCATCACCGGACTCCACGTACGCATCCGAGCGCCAGGAGGCCACAACGGCCCCATGACGCCAGGCCCGGGCGCCCAGGCAGCAGTGAGAGCCCTCGCCAGACGAGGCCTCAGGATAGGGCTCATCGAAGACGTCACGCCACACCCCCACGGAGGGTGCAGGAAGAAAGGAGGACGACGAGGGAGGCGCGTATAAAAATGGACGTGAAGCTCGTACAGCACGACAACGGCCGAGCAGTCCTGCGAGTGCAGGGCGTCAGCCCGGCATACATGAACACGCTGCGCAGGACGATGATGACAGAAGTCCCAGTCCTCGCAGTGGAAGACGTCGAGTTCCGGAAGAACAGCAGCGCGCTGTACGACGAGATGATCGCGCACAGGCTCGGCATGCTCAGCATCAAGACCGACCCGCAGACCTACAACCTCCCCAAAGAGTGCAAGTGTGAAGGGGCGGGCTGCGCCCAGTGCCAGGTCAAGATGACCCTGGAAGCCAGCGGGCCCAAGACGGTCTACGCCGACGACCTCCAGAGCCAAGACCCCAAGGCGAAGCCGGTCCACGGCAAGACGCCGATCGTCAAGCTCCTCGAAGGGCAAGAGGTAGAACTCGAAGCCACCGCCACGATGGGCCAAGGCAAGGACCACAGCAAGTGGAACGCGGGCCTCGTCCACTACAAGGAGTACCCGCACCTCACGGTGAAGAAGCAGCCGGCGAACGCGAAAGCGCTCGCGGACAAGTACCCGGAACTCGTCCAGGTGAAAGGCGGCAAGATCACCATAAGAGAGGAAGGGCTCGTCAACAACGACGTCCACGAAGCACTCATCGCAGAAGCCGACGGGGCGATCACGCTCGACTACAAGGACGACTACCTCCTCTACATCGAGCCGTGGGAACAGCTGACAGCGAAAGAGATCGTCGAGGGAGCCTTCGAGCGCCTCGACCAGAGCCTTGAAGAGGTGAAAGCACTCATCAAGGAAGCATGAGCAACAACAATGCGGGGGTGGCAGAGCCTGGTCAAACGAAGGCCCAAAAACCTTCGGACCATATGCGCTAGCTTGAGGGGCTAGTCCCTTAGTGGGTGCGCGCGTTCGAATCGCGTCCCCCGCATATCCCACTCACACGACAGGAGAAGAAGATGAGACCGAACAGGAAAAACCAGGCATTGGCGACGCTCATCACAGAGCTCAAACGACAAGCCTCCACGCAAGAGGCGAGCATCTGGAAGCGCATCGCCACGGACCTCGAGAAGCCGACGAGGCAGCGACGCGTCGTCAACGTGTTCAGCATCGACAAGCACAGCAAGGAAGACGACGTCGTCATAGTCCCAGGCAAAGTGCTCGGGGTCGGCGAGCTCAACCACAAAGTCACCGTCGCGGCCCTCGCCTTCTCCGACGAGGCGAAGGAGAAGATCGACGCCAAGGGCAAGACGATGGACATAAAAGAGCTCATGGCACAACGCCCCAAAGGGGAGAAAGTCAGGATACTCGGGTAATCACCATGATCATCGACGCAACAGACACCATCCTCGGACGGCTCGCGACCTACGCCGCCAAGCAAGCATTGCTCGGAGAGGACGTGGCCATCATCAACGTTGAGAAGGCCGTCGTCTCAGGCGCGAAGCGGGACGTCATCCAGAAGTACAGGCAGCGATACGCGCGCGGAGTCCCGAGCAAGGGACCCTACATCCACCGCTCGGCCGACCGGTTCGTACGACGGACAGTGAGGGG
This sequence comes from uncultured Methanosarcinales archaeon, assembly GCA_964556395.1. Lineage (GTDB taxonomy): Archaea > Nanobdellota > Nanobdellia > Woesearchaeales > WJKR01 > WJKR01. Next base: position 49,229 of record CAZKVR010000006.1, on the reverse strand, counting down.
TATGCTCCCGTACAAGACGGTCCGTGGACGCGAAGCCTTCAAACGAGTCATGTGCTACAAGGGCGCGCCGAAAGAGTTCGAAGGCAAGGACGCCGTCAAGCTCGACGCGACCAAGGCGAAGCTGCCCAACACCAAGTACGTCACGGTCAAGACGATAACGGAAAACCTCGGTGGACACCAATGAAAGCGATTCAAGCAAGCGGCAAGCGTAAGAAAGCGGTCGCCCGAGCCACGGTCACGGCCGGCAAAGGCAGGGTCTTGGTGAACAAGCTCCCGGTCGAAGAGTTCGGAAACCCGCTCACCCAAGCCCGCATCAAAGAACCGGTCATCCTCGCAGGCAAGGACGCCAAGAAGATAGACATACACGTCGTCAGCGACGGCGGCGGCATCAGCGGCCAGGCGGACGCGATCAGGCTCGCCATCGGACGGGCACTGGCAGAGCACAAGCCGGCGCTCAAGGACGTCTTCCTAGACTACGACCGGACGCTCCTCGTCGCGGACGTGAGGCGCAAGGAAGCGAGCAAGCCTAACAGCCAAGGACAAGCCAGGTCCAAGCGGCAAAAATCCTACAGGTGAGACGAACAATGATAATCCCCGTGAAATGCCCGAGCTGCGGCAAGCCGATCGGACACCTCTACGAAGAGTACCAGGAGCGCGTCGCGAAAGGCGAGGACTCCGCAAAAGTCATGGACGAGTTCGGACTCCGCAGGTACTGCTGCAGGGGCGTCTTCGTCAGCCACATAGACCTGTTGGACACGGTCGCGCAGTTCAAGAAAGCGTAAAAAAAAACCTTTTTTATCCCTTCTTCTCACCATCCACGTAGACCGACAAGCCCTTGACACGGTCAGGGCTACGCTCCAAGACACCCGAGTGAGCGAAGTAGCCGTCCACATACACCTCCAAGAAGCGCCCGTCGAGGAAGAGGTCGCACGACCACGAGCCCGAGAGAGGCAAGGGGATTGTGCGGAGCTCGTTCACCTGGTCATCCCTGTCGAAATCCCTGACTGAGAGGCCGTGGGCGCACCGGGACAGCTCGACGACGCGGCCATAACGCCTGTCAGTCGCGGAGACCTTGAGCCGGACCTTGTCAACGACCTCCAACGACAACCGGGCGCGGCCGGACGAAGAGGACCGCGCCTTGCGCAACAACGAGGAGACGGACGACGCCTCTGCGAAGTAGACGTCCAAGCCCTGGTGGTGCATGAGGAAGAAGCGCCCGCCGCGGCGCACGAGGAACTTGGGAGGCGCGAAATACGTCGCCTTCTTGCCGGCCCGCCGGTCACGGGTCCAATGGAAGAAGAGATAGGTGCCCTGCCAGTTGAAGATACGGCCGGCATAGCACTGGGACGGGGTGAGCTCGTTCAACGAGTCCTCCTCATAAGGACCTGTGAAGGAGTCGCTCGTCGCGTAGCGCATGTTCAAACCGTTGGTGTACTCGCCGAAGATGAGCACCCACGTCCCGTCGACCTTGTAGACGTGAGGCGTCTCCACCTCCCAATACCGGCCAGGCGAGAACAAAGGCTTCCGGACAGACCACTTCAACCCGTCCCTGGACGAGAACAAGGCGACGCAACCGCTACGCTCGTAATGACGAGAAGCGTCCTTAGCCGCCAAGAGGCAGTGATACCGGGAGCCGTCGCGGTACAAGACAGGGTCACGGAAACAGAACTTGTGGACGGAAGAAGGATAATAATACGGAGACGTCATGGACGACGAGATCAAAGGCCCATCCGACAAGTCACGCCACGACCGCAAATCCTGCGACTCCGCGAAGCCGACCTGCTGCGACGCGTGCGGATCACCACCACCCTTGCCGACAGCGGAGTAAGCCATGAGGTAGCGGTCACGCTCCTCCAACACGTGCATCGCCCACAAGCTCAAGTCATCCCAAGAACCCTTCTTCCCAGGCTCCTTCACGGTCCCGAGGTACTCCCAACGGAAACAATCACGCGACCGAGCCAAGCCATACGAATTACCAGCCTCGCCGACCTCGTCACGCTGCTTCTCAGAAGCCTGTATGAAGATGCAATACAACCAGCCCTCGCGCTCCACGAGGTGGAAGTCGCCGAACTTCTTGCCAGGCGGGGTGAAGAAAGGCATGAAGAAACCACTGGAAGCGACGTTTAAATAAGTATCGACCGTTGCCGCAAAGCCTCACGCAAAGCACCAGCCGGCGGGATGGCGCCCTGGAACTCTGCGACGACGCCAGCGACGACGACGCCACGCTCGACCGCCTCGCGCAACCCCAAACCCTGGTGCAAGCCGGAGACGAGGGCTGCGCAGAACGCGTCGCCGCAACCGGTGGTGTCGACCGCCTCTACCGCGGGGGCGGGGACGGAGAAGGAAGACTCCTTGGTAAAAGCCTCGACACCGTCAGGGCCCTTCGTGACGCAGACGAGCTCGAGCGGGAACTCCCCGAACAAGAAAGGGACGACATCGTCCTGTCCGAACTCTCCGGCGATACCCTCAAGCTCCTCCTCATTCACCTTCAACACATTAGTGAAAGGCAAGGTGTCCCTGACGACGGCACCCCAATCATCCATGCCGGGACGCTTGTTGACGTCGAACACCACCCTGCCGCCAACCCTGGAAAGGACTTCGAGGACCGTCCGCTTAGAAGCAGGGCTGCGCTGCGCGAGGGCGCCGACGTAGACGAACGGGACCCCGCCAACGATGCTAGAGACCCCCTCCGAGAAAGGGATGGCATCATACGCCACGCCGCGCGGCAAGGAGAAAGAAGGAACCTTATCCTCAGACAACGACACCTCGGCGACGCCCGTCGGGTGATCCCTATCGACAGAAATGAAAGACTGCACGCCATACCCCCTGATGAGCCCCAGCGCCTTACGGCCACGCTCGTCGTCACCGACCGCGCTCAACACGCCGGCCTCCAAGCCGAGAACGGACGACAAGGCGGCGACGTTCAACGGAGCCCCACCGAGAGACTCACCCTCAGGAAAGACATCCCACAACACCTCACCGACGCACAACAGGGACAACGACATGGAAGAAACAGAGAAGAAGAAAGTATAAAAGAATTACGAAAAAAAAGTCTCACACGAACTTCTCGAACGTACCAGACATGTCGATGCCCTCGGTCGGATGCCTCACGAGAGGCTCCTGCTCGACCTCAGGCAAGTCATCCTGGTAGGACTCGCGAGAATCCCTGTAGAACAACCCTATCGGGATACGATCACCGAACTCCAAAGCCTTCGCCAAAGCCCTCATCTTATCGGACGGGTCGTGACCCTCCTCCTCGAGCTTGACGACGCGCTGGTTGAACCACTGGATCGTGTTCACCTTGTTGAAAGAAACGCAGTTCTGCAACACGTCGACGAGGGAGAAGCCGTCATGACGGACAGCCTCCACTATCAAGCTGGTCAGGTGCTTGACGTCACCGGCGAAGCCACGGCTGATGAAACCGCCACCGGCGGAGATGCCGAGGGACAACGGGTTGACAGGGACCTCGATGACGCCATCAGGCGTGCTCTTGGACCTGTACCCCTTCTGGCTCGTCGGACTCGTCTGACCGGTGGTGAGGCCGTACACCATGTTGTTATGCACGATTAACGTGACGTCGTGGTTCGCCCGCAAACCGGCGAGGAAGTGGTTCATACCCTCGCCGTACGTGTCGCCATCACCCGCGACGACGATGACCTTGAGCCGGTCGTTGGCGAGCTTGACACCCTCACTCACAGGGATGGGACGGCCGTGCAAGCCCTCGAAATTGTACGTGTCGACGAAGTTCGTCATGTGACCATGACAGCCGATACCGCCGATGATGACGTACCGCTCGCGCGGCAAGCCGAGCTGCGACAAGGCGTTCTTCAACGCGAACCAGATGCCGAAGTTACCGCAGCCAGGACACCAGTTAGGCTTGACAGGCGTGTCCAAGTCATTAGGCTGGAACGACGGCTCGGAGTGTTGAGGCTTCTGAGGCGCGGGGACGTCATCGTGCACGGGCGCATCCTCCATCTTAGAGGAGAAATCCTCTGAAGAGCCACCCCTAGTCTTGTTCAACATCTTACGGATCATGAGCTCACCCCCTTGTCATCGGCGAGAGGCCCAAGGAGCGCCCTCACCTTGTCAGCGACCTCCTCAGGCAAGATCGGACGGCCGTCGTTCTTGAGCAGGTGATGCCTGACGGACAAGCCGGTGTGCATCCGGATGACATCAGCCATCTGGCCGGTCGCGTTGTGCTCGACATCCAAGACCACCTTCGCCCTGTTCAAACGACTAGCCACCGCTTCGGCCGGGAAGGGGCTGATATACGCGAGGTGCAACACGTTGACGGACAACCCCTCATCACGGAGCCAGTCCAACGCCTGCAACGCCATCGTCTTGGTAGAACCCCAACACACGACCGTGCAGTCGGCGTCCTCAGGCCCGTAGAGCTTGGGCTGAGGCATGACCCGCTTGAAAGATTCCACCTTGCGGAGACGCTTGCGGGACATCGCGTTACGGTTATCGATCTCCTCGCAGGAGTAGCCATGCTCCTCGTGCTCGTCACTGTTAGCGGTGAAGATACCGTTCCGGTGCTGGCCGGGCACGACGCGCATGGACACACCGGACTCAGTGTTCAAGTCATACCGCTTGAAACGCTCGCCACCCTCCTCCAACCGCTGGAGCTCGTCGTCAGACACCCAAGGCCCACGACGAACCTCGACCGGCCGGTCAAAGAACGGGTACGTCCAATTGCTCTCCGCCAAGTACTTGTCAGACAGCAAGACGACGGGCGTCTGGAACTCCTCAGCGATGTTGAACGCCTCGGCAGTCATGTAATAAGCCTCCTCGGGGTCGCCGGGGGCGATGACGAAGCGCGGGAACTCGCCGTGGCCGGCGTTGAGGACGAACTTGAGGTCCGCCTGCTCGGTCCACGTCGGGATGCCAGTCGCGGGGCCGCCGCGCTGCACCTCGGCGATGACGAGAGGCGTCTCAGTCATACCAGCGAGGGAATAACCCTCGTTCATCAACGCGAAGCCGCCGCCGCTCGTCGCGCACATGGCACGGGCCCCGGCGTAGCCGGCGCCGATAGTCATGTTGACCGCGCTGATCTCATCCTCGACGTGCTTGACGACGAGGCCGTGGTCGTGCTGCAACGACGCCATCGTGTGCAAGATGCTGCTCGCAGGCGTCATGGGATAAGCGGCGTAGAAATGACAACCAGCTTTGATAGCTCCAAGCGCCATCGCGTCGTTGCCCGTCAAGAACATACCCTTCGGACCATCCACGGGCTCGAGCGAGCGCGGGAAGGAATGGCAGTCGAACTCCTTACGAACGTAATCAAAGCCTGCGCGTGCGGACTTGACGTCCTCCTCAGCCACTTCGGAACCCTTGTCGCCGAACTGGTCCCTGATGACACCCTCGAGGATGCTGAAGTCGTAATCCAGGATGCCGAACGTGGCTCCGAGGAACACCTGGTTCTCCATGAGCTGCGAGACCTTGAGCTCCTTCGAGATGTGCAACGCCGGCACGTGCAAGAAGCGGAGGTCGTCGCGCCCGAACTCCTCAGGCGCGGCCTTGACGCGGTCGCCGTCGTAGATGACGACCGCGCCAGGCGCCAGCTCGCCCAAGTGCCGCTCGATCGTGTCGCGGTTGAGGGCGACGAGGATGTCCAGCTGCCTCACCAACGTCCGCACCGGACGGTCCTCGACGCGCACCTGGTACGTGTTGTGGCCGCCCTTGATGAGCGACGGGTACTCCAGGTAGCCGAACGCGAAGAGGCCTCCGCGCGTGCACGTCTTAGCGAAAATGATACCTGATGACTTAACCCCCTGTCCGGCGGCTCCGCCAATCTTCCAATGAACTCTGTTCTTCTCCAAAAAAGTCACCTCACCTCTATTGCTACAAACAACCTTGTAAGGAAGACGAGGAAACCTCCTATATAAAGGTTTGCGTTTAGTATCGACGGGCGACCTCACGCCACGCCGATGATGCGCAGGAAGAAGAACGCGTGGAAGAATGACGAGCGGAGCGAACAACACACCTCTTGATGGCAAAGGGCGTTCGAGCACGCCACCCCCAGAAAAGACAGACCAGGTCCAGGCAACGACGCACCCAAAAAAAAGCGATGATGATGGCAAGCAACAATTACAGGTCCAGAGAAAAGAGGGCATGAACAGAGGCTTCCGAAGACCACTAGCGGATGGTCACAAAGCCTTTTATACTCAAAGGAGTGATTCTCGACGGGAGTAACGCTTACAGCAACGAAAAAGAAGAGGTGTCATCTTACATGGACAAGCAAGACGCATTCATTCTCTGGTTCGACCAGCTCAGCATCGACGACGTACCCCTCGTAGGGGGCAAGAACGCCAGCCTCGGCGAGATGTACCGGGAACTCGGCAACAAAGGCGTGAAAATACCGAACGGCTTCGCCGTCACGGCGCACGCATACCACTACTTCGTCGAGAAAGCCGGCATCAAAGACCGGATAAGAGAGATACTGCAAGACCTCGACACGGGCGACACCCGACAGCTCGAGCAGAAAGGCGAAGAGGTCCGGCACACGATCATGCAAGCGGAGTTCCCGCAAGAATTGAAAGACGCCATCACGGAAGGATACCGCAACCTGGAGAAACAGTACGGCGACAAGGTCGACGTCGCCGTCCGCAGCTCGGCCACGGCGGAAGACCTGCCTGACGCGAGCTTCGCAGGACAGCAAGAGACATACCTCAACATCGTAGGGCCGCAACAACTGCTCGACGCGTCGAGGAAGTGCATGGCCTCATTGTTCACCAACAGGGCTATCAGCTACCGCCATGACAAGGGCTTCGACCACTTCAGCATCGGCCTCAGCATCGGCGTCCAGAAGATGGTCCGGTCGGACAAGGCGTCGAGCGGCGTCATGTTCAGCATCGACACGGAGACGGGCTTCGAACGAGCGGTCCTCGTCACGGGAGCGTACGGCCTGGGCGAGAACGTCGTCCAAGGAGCGGTCAACCCGGACGAGTTCTACGTGTACAAGCCCACATTGAAAGAAGGCTACAGGCCTATCATCCAGCGCAAGCTGGGCGAGAAAGCCCTGAAGATGATCTACAACGTCGGCGGGACCAAGCCTACGAAGAACGTCCCCACCGAGTCTGACGAACGGAGCAAGTACTGCATCACCGACGACGAGGTGCTCAAGCTCGCGGAATGGGCCTGCACCATCGAGGACCACTATTCAGCCAAGCGCAACAAGTACGTCCCCATGGACATGGAATGGGCGAAGGACGGCCTCTCAGGAGAAATCTTCATAGTACAAGCCAGGCCTGAGACTGTGCAGAGCGTGAAGGACAAGACGAAACTCCACACCTACGTCCGGAAAGGCGAGGGCAAGAGCAAGCTCGCGGTCGGCAAGAGCGTCGGCAGCCTGATAGGGAACGGCAAGGCGCGCGTACTCAAGGACGTCCACGGCATCCACGACTTCAAGAAAGGAGAAGTGCTGATCACGGAGATGACAGACCCCGACTGGGAGCCGATCATGAAGATAGCATCGGCCATCGTCACCAACAGGGGCGGACGGACGTGCCACGCAGCCATCATCTCGCGAGAGATGGGCATCCCCTGCGTCGTCGGGTGCGGCGACGCGACGGAGAAGGTGAAGACCGGACAGGACGTCACGGTCGACTGCAGCGGCGGGGAGAACGGCGTCATCTGGGAAGGCAACGTGCCGTACGAGATCGAAGAACATGACCTCGGACAGATGCCGAAGACGAAGACGAAGATCATGATGAACCTCGCCAACCCCGAACAGGCGTTCGAACAGAGCCTCATCCCCAACAGCGGCGTCGGACTCGCGAGGATGGAGTTCATCGTGATGAACCACATCAAGGCGCACCCGTTGGCGTTATTGCACCCTGACAAGGTAGAGGAAGAGGACCGCGCCAAGCTACAACAGCTCACGAAAGGCTACAAGGACGGGGCGGACTACTTCGTCGACAAGCTCGCGCAAGGCATCGGCATGCTGAGCGCGGCGTTCCACCCTAAGAGCGTCATCCTGCGCTTCTCGGACTTCAAGACGAACGAGTACGCCAACCTCCTCGGAGGAGAGCACTTCGAGCCGAAAGAGGACAACCCCATGATCGGCTGGCGCGGGGCAAGCAGGTATTACAATGAGAACTACAAGGAAGGGTTCGCGCTGGAGTGCCGGGCCGTGAAGAAGGTGCGGGAAGAGTACGGGCTGAAGAACCTCAAGGTGATGATACCATTCTGCAGGACCTTGGAAGAGGCTCACAAGGTGCTCGACACCATGGCGGAGCACGGGCTGAAACAGCACGAGGACGGACTACAGGTCATCGGTATGTGCGAGATCCCCAGCAACGTCATCCTCGCCGACGAGTTCCTCGACATCTTCGACGGCTTCAGCATCGGGAGCAACGACCTCACGCAGCTGGCGTTGGGCGTGGACCGGGATTCCGAGATAGTCAGCCACGTCTACGACGAGCGCAACGAGGCGGTGAAGAAATTGTTGGCGGACGTCATCAAGGCGGCGAACGACAAGGGCAAGTACATCGGCATCTGCGGGCAGGCGGTAAGCGACTTCATAGACATGGCAGAGTTCGTGGTGGAGAAAGGCATCCAGACGATGAGCCTCAACCCCGACACGGTCATCCAGACGACGTTGAGAATCGCAGAGGTTGAGAAGGACATGGGCATCTACGTGGACCAGAATCAAGACTGAGGATGCTCTGAAGCGTTCACCGGTGCTGCAGCCTGGGAAGGCCTGACGTCGATGGAGACGTAACCTGTCGTGGTGGGAGACCCCTCCGCAGAAACGGCGGGTTCAGGTGTCACATCCACCGTGCCGGTGGCGGCCAGCAAGGAGAGGAACATGCTGCCGAGTGCGAAGCAGAACGTGATGATGGCGAGGAAGACGAGCACGAGCCTCATAGGAAACAGCGTAAAAGCGAGGATATATAAACGTTTCGTGACATGGTGCAACCATGGTGGACATCCAACGCGTCGGGACGTACTTCTTCATCCTGGGAGCGCTCATAGCCATACTCTCAGGGGCGTTCCAGGTCACGCTGGAGATGGAGACCATCACGCTATTGCTGCTCATCATCACCGGCGCCTTCGTAGGACTCCTCAACGTGGAAGAAGAACGGGAGTTGCACTTCCTGCTAGCCACGGGTGTGTTCATCGTCTCCACCACGGCCATCCAGGACTACCTGACAGGGCTCGAGCTATTGAACAACTTCGAGGAGATGCTGCGCAACTTCATCATCTTCACGGCCTCGGCCGGCGTGGTCGTAGGGCTGAAACTGGTGTTCAAGTACGGCTCGTCCTACGAGGGGTTGGACCAGGATGACGACGAGCCCGTCGAGTTCCAGGACCCGAAGAAGGAGTCGTTCTGGAACACTGTCATCTTCGCGGCGGTGTGCGCGGCGTTCGTCATCTTCATACTGGAAGTGTTTTTCTACACCAACGGCCTGACACCGGTGCTGCAATACCTGTCGTACGTCATCATCGCGGTCTTCGTCATAGACCTCGTCATCCTCATCACGCGGGCGAAGGGCGTGTGGCCGTTCCTCAAGCACCACTGGCCGGACATCATCAGCGTGGTGCCGTTGACGGGCGTGTTCCAGCTCGCCAAGGTGGCGCGCGTGGCGAGGATCGCGCGCATCGCACGGCTGATGCGAACGGGCAAGATGACGAAGATGAGCAAGATCTCGCACTCGGCCAAGTTCTTCAGCAAGCAGTCAGGGTTCAACAAGTACCTGAAGAAGAAATAATCTCATTCCTTGACGGCGACGTACAAGCCCCTGCCGGCAGGACCCTTCTTGTAATGCTTCACCCGGAAGCCGGCTCGCTCCAGAGCCGCGACAGTCTCCTCTTCCGTGAAGAGTCCTAGGACCTGCTCGTCCTTGACGTACCGGACGCCTTCCCCATGCTCGCCGATGAGCCAGTGGAACGTGACGGTGCAGTCGCGCTTGCGCTTCCGCGTCTCACCCATCCTCGCTATCGAGAGGCCTGGCTTCTCGACCGGAGTGAAGCTGACGTGGCGGTCCTTGAACTCGCCAGGGGAGAACCACGGCTCGATGAGTGCGACGCCTCCCGGCTTGAGGTGGCGTGCGAAGTTCCTGCACGTCTTCTGCAAGTTGGTCTTGGTATGGACGTAGCCGATGCTGCTGAACAGGCATGTGATGACGTCGAACTCCTGGTCGAGGGAGAACGAGGTCATGTCCGCCTGTAGAAACGTCGTCTTCGGGAGTTTCTTGCGAGCCTCTACCAGCACTCCTCCGTTGAGGTCCAAGCCAGTCCTGTCGAAGGCCTTGAAGTGTTTGAGGTGTTCTCCAGTACCGCAGGCGACATCAAGAAGCTTCTTGCCGCCGGACTTCTTGAAACGCCTGATGACGTCCTGGAGATAAGCCACTTCCCGTTTGTAATCCTTGCCCCTCTCCTCGTAGGTGAGGTCGTAGAACCTGGCGAGGCTACGGTACTGCTCCATGGTTATCGCTTCTTACGGGAAGACTTCTTCGTCTTCTTCGCGGCCCGCTTGGAGGATTTCTTGCTCGCAGCCTTCCTCGTCGACTTCTTGGAAGGGGTTTTCCTCTTGGAAGCGGACTTCTTCGTGGACTTCCTGGTAGAAGCCTTCTTCGAGGATTTCGACTTCCGCTTTGTCTTCTTGGACTCCTCAGAGGACACGTGGTGGTGGACGAGCTTCTTCTTGTGCCTCGTGTGCAAGTACTTCTTCTGCGCCGGGACGTGGCCGTGGTGGAGGTCGGTGTCAGGGTATCGTCGGCCGTGGTAGCGCTCGTGCACGGCAAGCTCTATCTCCTCGTCGGACTTGAGCGGCGCCCTCACGGCGCTGATGAAGCTGGCGATGAACGTGATGATGCTGAACAACAGTATGAGGAACCCCCACGAGGGCGTAAGGCTCCAGATGGCGGCGGCTACTATCATACCGAAGATACTGAGCAGGACGTACGTGTTGGACAACGGGCTGTGATGCGGTTGCACGAGACTCACCTCTAGAGACCCTTGGACAAGAGTGGTTTTTATATTTTGCCATCGGAGAGGAACTTCGGAAGCTGTATCCGGGCTTCCTCGCGCTTCGCAGCCAGGTCCTCAAGGAAGGGCTGGAGCTTGCCGATGAGGTATTTCTTGAGCTCGCCCGTCAACAATTTCCCCGACTTGTAGTCGTCGTAGAGCTCTTGGAGCTTGTCATCATCGGGCTCAAACCAGCACTTGAGGTACTGGAAGCTGACATCCACGTCGGGGTCGCCGCCCTTCTCGCGGTGCTCCTCCACCGTGGGCTGGCCGCCCGAGAAGGCGTACTTGTTGATCTTCTTCGCAGCCTCCTTGGGCGTGTCGGTCAGGGCGACGTAGGATTCCGGCTTGGAGGCCGACATCTTGCCACCGCCGAGGCCGGGCATGAAGAGGTGGTAGGTCGAGGCGAGGGTGGTGAATGACGACTCCTTGATGCGCTTCGCCATGTCCCGGGCGAGGCGTAGGTGGGGGTCCTGGTCGATGCCGACGGGGACGACGACGGGGACCTTCCCCTCATACTCGGGGAGCTGGGGGTGTAGCATGTCCGACGCCTGCATGACCGCAGAGACCATCTTGCCAGGCGTCACCTCACCATACACGGCTTTGAACTCGTTGAACGTGGCGTGGCGTGCGAGGAGGTTCTGGAGGCGGTAGAACGCGCCCGCCTTCTTCCCATCAGGCGAGCGGTCGGACTGGAAGTAGACGTCGACGTTCTCCGGCTTGAGGCCGAGGGCGATGTAGTTGAGGAGGTATTCCTCGACCGCTATCTTCCGGGCCTCCTTGAGCGAGAGCCCTCTGGCATGGTATGCTTCGACGTCGGCCACGCAGATGTAGAGCTTGGCGCCCAAGGACTGGTAGAAGATCATCTGCTGGGCTACGAGCATGTGTCCGATGTGCATCTTCCCCGTAGGCATGAGGCCTGTCATCATGACGAACGGCTTCTTGTCGCGGATGCGGGCCATGATGCGTCCGAAGTCGCGGTGGGCGAAGACGACCTTGCGCCGGAACAAGACGTTGTTCCGGAAGACTTCCGGGAGCTCGTTCAGGGGTTCTATGCCGAACTCCTTGACGAGCTTGGCGTAGTCGATGTCACCGTCCACGTTCCACGGGTCGAACTGCATGGTACTTGAGGGTTCCGAGAGTTATTTAAGCATTTCTATCCCGTCGCGGTTCTCAACCATTTCGAGGAAGCCGTTGTCCTTGAGGAAGTCGAAAGCAGCCTTCCGGCCGTCCTCCAGGTCGGAGAGGGAGTGGGCGTCGCTGTTCACCATCACCCTGTCGGCGCACTCCAGGATGGTCCTGGTGTGGTTGTGGACGCTCGACCCCTTCAGCAGTCCGGAGCCGTTGAGCTCGACCGGGACGCCGTACCTGTTCGCTTCCTCAACGACGCGTCGGACGTCGACGTGGTCCTTGAAGTAGACGGCGTCGAGGTGTCCTACGCATATGATGCGTTCGTGGAAGCGCCTGATTGCGTTGAGGTACGCTTCGGTCACCTTCTCGCGCTCCTTGAAGACCCGTGGATGGGCTGAGAGTATGAACCGTTCGCACTCCTTGTCGTGGATGGTGGCGCAGACGTCACCCTCAGGGTCAAGGAGGTCTCCCTCGACCATGAGCTCGACCTTGACGTCGTTGTGGACGTTGCGCCAGCGCTTCGCGGTGAGGAACGCAGAAGTCCTCGGACGACCGAACGTCAAGGAGTGGGCGTCGGAGTGGTCCGTGAAAGTCACTTCCTTGAGGCCGAGCTTGCCGGCGTGGACGACCATCTCGTCCATGGTGTTGAGGCCGTCGGAGAAGTTGACCGTGTGCATGTGATGGTCCGAGTCGGGGTTGACGATGCGCATGGCTCCCTGGAAAAGAGGAGGTTACTTAAAGATTTCCTTGACGGCTTCTCGGGCGTTCTCGCGCTTCTTCGGGAACGCGGCTATGGAGAGCCTGACGTGGACGCAGTCGCCCTTGTCGGTGAGGACGAGCCTCGGCAGGTCTTTTTTGCGGAAGCGGAGGTAGAAGTCGCACTCGTCGTCGAGGCGGTCGTCCTGTTCCAGGAGCTGCTGCTTCTGGGCACCTGACAATTCCGCCTGGAGCTTTTCCAGGAAGGCCTTGACATGGCGCTGCTTGTCCAACTGCACCTCGAGGATGACTATCTGGCGTTCGTTGAAACCCTTCGCATCGGTCTCTTGCAAGGGGACCTTCTCGTCCTCGAGAGAGAACGGGATGAGTCCCAGGAAGGCCTGCTTGTCAGCTTCATAGTCGTCTTCCGGCTTGATGAACGTTCTCAGGTTGACGGCGTGGGCGAGCTTCATGAGCCACGTGGATGAGGGATATTACTTAAAGGTTATTCAAACAGGCAATTTTATATTGGACTTCCACCTATGGAAGCCCATGAGGATCGACTTTTTCGAGGAGTACCCGACCGTGGAGAACCTCGAGAAGCTAGAACTCGTCACCTTCCCCACGACGGTCTACGTGGCCGCCCGGTCGCTGGAGGAGTTCGAAGCGTTGCGGGAACGGGTAGCGACCATCAACCCGAAAGCGGAAGCGGCCTACTGGCCAGTCCTGGAAGGGACGTACTGGGTGTCGCCGTTCTCGAAGCCATCAGAGCTCGGGCGGGTGGAAGAGGAGCTCTCGCTGGCGGACGGGAAGGTGTTGCTCGACCTCGAACTGCCGTTCCCAAAGAACACCTCCTTTTCGGGCTTGTGCTCGTTCTTCAGGAACAAGAAGCGCATCGAACGGTTGTTCGAAGGGGCTGCGAAGCGGGGCGTCGACGTACGCACGGCGGAGTACGCTCCCTGGAGCGAGAGGCGGCGGAGATGGCTGGAACGCCTCGGCGTGTCATACCCTCTTGACAAACACCCTCACACCAAGATTGTCATGTACTACACCAGCATGTCAGGTGACAAGCAGACCCTGCAGAGGATACGGCGACGGCTCAAGACGCTCTCGAAAGAAGCTGGACGAAGACTGCAGCTAGGGCTAGGCACCATCGCCACAGGGGTCATGGGCGACGAGCCGAAGCTCAGCCCTGAAGGGTTGGACCGGGACCTCTCGTTCTGTCAAGAACTCGGCGTCTCCACCGCTGTCGTGTTCCGCCTCGGAGGACTCGACAAGCGGTACCTCGAGGTCATCGAGAAGCACGCCCGACACCCATAACCTTAAATACGCCAGGTCTTGTTTCCGGGCTTATGAAGCACAACCTGCCGGTCACGCTCATCCTTATCGGCGTGTTCGTCCTCTCCCAAGTCGTGGGCTTGTTCCTCGTCGGGGAGTCGTTGGAGTCCGTGACGTGCGAGGATGACAACGTGACGTGCACGCCGGCTTACGAGGACACTATCGTGGGCGAGCGTCCTGAGACCGAGGGGGCTGGCAGCCTGGCGTACATCCTCATCGGCGTCGGCATCGGGACGGGGTTGTTGTTGCTCATCGCGAAGTATGGCAAGGTTGGTATCTGGCGGACGTGGTTCTTCATAGCCATCGTCCTGGCGACGACCATCGCGCTCGGCGTCGTCCTCCACCCGTTGGCGGCGTTCATAGTCGCGCTGGTCCTGGCTGCGTGGAAGATGTGGCGTCCGAACCTGATCGTGTACAACGTGGCGGAGGTGCTCATGTACTCCGGCATCGCGGTGTTGCTGGTGCCCATCCTGAACGTGTTCTGGATGATAATCCTGTTAGCGCTCATCAGCGTCTACGACATGATTGCGGTGTGGAAGAGCAAGCACATGGTGACGATGGCACAATTTATTACTGGCAGCAACGCGTTCGCAGGGCTGGTCGTGCCTTACGATGGGAAGAAGGGTGTCAGCATGCGGTTGCCCAAGCAGGCGCAGACCTCCAAGAAGGGTGTGAAGAAGGCTTCTAAGGGTGGCGTGAAGAGCGCCATCCTCGGCGGGGGCGACATCACCTTCCCGTTGTTGTTCTCGGGCGTGGTGTTGCAGGAGCGCGTCGCGAGCCTCGTCGGCCAGGGCGTCGTGTTCCAGCAGGCCTTGGCACAGGGTTTCGGCGTCTCGTTGCTCGTCAGCCTGGGGGCGACGGCTGCGGTGGCGTGGCTGTTCTTCGCGGCGAAGAAGGACCGGTTCTACCCGGCCATGCCTTTCATCAGCGTCGGCTGCCTGGCGGGCTGGGTCTTGACGTTCCTGTTCTAGAATTTCTTCTTCGACAAGGGTATGCCGCCGTAGCGGGCCCAAGGACTCCTCATGGGGTGCCGCTTGTTCTTCTGGGCCAGCTCTTGCGATCTGAGGTCTATCACCTTTCCTTGCCGGGGGCTGTACTGGAGTCGTTCCTCGTGTACCGGTTGGATGCCTTCCTCCCTGAAGTGCCTGTCCTGGAGGGCTATGAGGACGTCCTGCGCGCCGGGCATGGTGTTGACGTATTCTATTATGTCTTCTATGCCTTTCGCCTTGACCTCGGCCTGGTCTGCAGGCACGTGGAGGGTGGAGGGTGGCGCGTGGTATGAGAACTTGTTGTGCTTCTCGTTGGCGAGCGTGGCTCCCGACCACTCGACCTTGTCGTCGACCGATGTCTGCTCTTCGGAGAAGATGAGGGGGTTCCAGACCCGGTAGTCCCGCTTGCCTTGCTTGGTGGCGGGCGTGGTGAAGGTCGATTCTCCGATGATGTGGCTTCGTTCTTTGGGCTTGTACAGGCAGACGAGGCTCGGTTCGGGGTTCACCATTCCGGTGGCCGGACGACCATCCTTATGGGGTGCGTGGTTGAGGCTGCCCAGGAGCCAGTCGTAGCCTTTGTCGTTGAAGTAGAGCTGCTTGGCGCGCTTCGCTACGTCCTTTGGTCCGAAGTACCACTTCCAGTCGTTGTTGGCCGGGATCGTGCCTTCGGGGAACGCTTTCTGGATGAGGTCGTCGTAGGACCGTATGTCACCTTCGGATCTCTTGATGACTACGTGCGTGCCTTTGACATATCCTAGGACGACGCCGTCCTGGTGCTCGAGAAGGAACGGTTCCGGAGACTCTATGCGTCCCTCTTGTTTCTGTTGTCGTCGTATCTGTCTCGCTCTCTTCCTCTTGTCTGTCTTGACCACCTTCAGCTCCCCTTGTCTGTTTAGCGTTAGAGGAGGTTATAAAGATTATTACCCTCTAGTAGGACTAAAAGTTTCAGAATCCTTTCAGCGTCTTCTGGCGCTGCTCGGCGTCGTAGTGGCTGGGTGTGATGCGGAGCCCGTCCTTCGCCGCGACGACCTGGACTTTGGTGTCGCGGTGGACCGCCCGGGCTTGGGCGAGGGGGTCCGCGTCTATCATCTTGGCGCCGAAGTGGGTGAGGACTGCGAGTTGCGGTTTGACCTTGTTGAGGATCTTGGTGACCGCTTGTATGTCGAGGTGGTCTCCTTCCGCCGCGGCGTCGGGGTACTTGCAGTTGATGATGAGTATGGTGGCGTCCTTGAAGGCTTCTGCTAGGGAGTCTGTGTAGGCGGTGTCGGTGATGTAGCCTAGGAGGTAGTCCTGGGTCTGGATGAGGTAGTGGAGGGCGTCGCTGTTGTAGTGCTGGGCCTGTACGGCTTTTATCTCTACGTCGTTGATGCCGACCTTGCCTTTGTCTTCTAGCTTGAGGGCTCGTTCGAGTATCCGTCGCTGGTGGGGTGGGACCATGCCGTGTTCGAGGTCGTTGGTGACGAGGACTCCTCGTCGGTCCATGCCGTTGTGCGTCATGGCGGTGATGATGGCGGCGGCTTCGGAGGCGTGGTTGACGTGCTGGTGGCTGAGGAGTACCGCGGTGGTCTCGCGTGGGTGGAGGTTGTGCTCTTTCAGCCTGACGAGGGCTCCGGGGCCTGGGTCGAGGTGGAGTTGCGTCTCGGGTGTCGTGACGACTATGCCTCCTGACGCTCTTGTCTGGCGTCCGACGACGATGGAATCCCCTCCTGTGCCGAGTATTGTTATGCTGTTCGCCATGATGTCCCCCTAGTGGTTTCTAGGAGTGGGTGATTAATAATGGTTTCCAAAAAAATAATTAGTTTCTATAAAGAAAATAAATAGTAGGTCCACACACAAACGATGCAAAGTTTAAAAAGGAGGCCGACTTTCCCAGACAACGGTGCTAGGCCGGGCGGATGACCCTCGCCTGTCACGCCAAACGGGTCGTTGGGCGGGCCGAAGCCGGAAAGGCGGTCAGGACCGGAAGCGCCGGTCCCACCCAGACTGTCGATCCCCTGTCCCTCTTGGTCCCGACCCGGGTGAACCTGGTCAGGCCTTGACGGGAGCAGCCATAAGCCCAGGACGGGGCGTTTGAGGGGTCGCAGGGAGGAGGAACGGGTGGGGCTAGCCGGCGAGTCCGGGAACGATCCACTTTCCGGCGCGCACCCATTTTTTCCTACCAGAACCTGAGCCTCGGCAAAGGCAAATGATGCCTCCTCGCGAGCAACCGCTTCACACCCCAGCCGAACAAAGCGGTCGTGACGAACGAGAAGACAGCGTAGACGAGCGCCGGACGAGTAACAGCAGGCGATTCGAGCAAGGCGCTCGCCACGAGGATGGCCAGGGTCGTGTTCTGCAACCCCACCTCGATACCCAACGTCACGGACGCGTCATCGCTGAAACCAGCCCTACGGGCGGAGAAGAACCCGACAGCCAAACCCAAGACGTGGAGTCCGAAGACGAACGGCAACACCTCCAATGCAGTGCTGAAAGTGAGGCCGACGCCGCCGGCGGACTGGTCCGCGAAGAACTTGATCGCGAACACCCCCACCAGGAGGACGAGGCTGATAGCCTTGACGGGATACTCGAGCTTGTCCGCAGCCTTACGATGGTAGCGGCGCAAGAGCATGCCAAGAGCTGCAGGGAGGAGCACGACGACGAAGATGTTCAGGATGGTCTGGAAGAACGGCAACGACACCTCGCCGGTCGTGGCGAAGTAGCGCATCAGGGCGAGGTTGACGACGAGCGGGATGGAGAACAACGTGATGATGCTGTTCACCGTCGTGAGCGAGATTGACAAGGCGGTCTTCGCACGGACGAGGTATGAGATGAAATTCGACGTGGAGCCGCCAGGACAGGCGGCCAGGACTATTATACCGACCTTCAAGGCAGGCGACAAGCCAGACCACTCGACGAGGAGGAACGCGAGGATCGGAAGGATGAGGAGCTGCAACCCGAGGCCGAAGAAGAGCTCCCGAGGATACCTGAAGACATCCTTCACGTCACGCAACGTCAAGGAAGAGCCGACGCCGAGCATGACGAGGAAGAGGACGAGGTTGACGAGGAGGTCGACAAGGTCCAAGGCCATGAGAAATCACTGAAAAGAGCCATTCTTTATTGCCTTTTCGCACCAAGACCACGAACATTTAAAAAAGAAGGGTGTTTTCCAGCCATCCAGATGACCACCTTCAACCTCATCAAGGCGCGCAGCTGAGACAAAGGACAGGTGGCACTCCCTTCTCAAACAATAAGAGGCACCCCTACTATGGCAACGGTCAAAGACTTCACATGGGAACAAGGCATGACGGTGAAAGAACTCGTCAGCAAGTACGGAGAGATAGGATTCCAGAGCGTCGAACTCCAGAAAGCGGCGGACGTCATCGTCAAGATGAAGAAGGACAACGCGAAAGTCTTCCTCACGTTCACGAGCAACATGGTCACCTCAGGCCTGAGAGGGTTCTTCGCACAACTCATCAAGCTAGGCATACCGGACGTCATCGTCACCACCGTCGGAGGCCTGGAAGAGGACATCATGAAAGCCAAAGGCGAAGAGTTCAGCATCGGCACCTTCGCCTCAGATGACGTCGAACTCCACGAGCAAGGCGTCAACCGGGTCGGCAACCTGCAGGTGAAGAACGAGAGCTACATGCGCTACGAGGACGCGCTCATGCCACTGCTGGACAAGCTGTACGAGAAGAAGAACAAGTGGACGGCCTCAGGCATGATGAAAGAAATCGGACTACAGCTGGACGACGAGCACTCGATCCTCTACCAAGCGGCGAAGAACGACGTGCCGGTGTTCTGCCCAGCCATCACGGACGGCAGCACGGGATTCCACCTCTACCTCTACCAGCAGAAGCACAAGGACTTCACGGTCGACGTAGTGCAAGACTTCGGCAACATCCTCTACTCCACGAGCCACGACGACACCAAAGGCGTCATCGCACTAGGAGGGAGCATCAGCAAGCACCACGCCATACTGGCGACGCTGCTCAACGGCGGGGCGAACTACGCGGTCTACATGACGACCGCCCAGAGGACGAGCGGGAGCATGTCAGGAGCGACGACGAACGAGGCGAAGAGCTGGGGGAAGATCAAGGACGAGAGCGACGTCTCGACAGTGATAGGAGACGTCACCATCATGTTCCCGCTAGCGATGATCAAAGCCCTGGAAGACCTCAAAGGAGAAGGACTGCTGAAAGGACGATGAGAATGGCACGCTTCACGCTCTCGAGAAAAAAAGTGATGGAACAGCACGACAAGGTAGCGGAGCTTGCGGACGTCGTGTCATACAGCTCGAAGACCAACCCTGCAGTCACGCCGATCCTGGAAGAGGAACGGGACTGCCTGTTCAGCATCCACACCGAACACGAGCTCAAGCACGTCAAGGACTGCTCCAGAATACTGTTCCTCGCGCAAGGGCTGACGCAGGCACAACTCGACCGGCTGGCGAGGAAAGGCATCACCAGGTACGTCGTGGACAACGAGGAAGACCTCGACACGGTGCTCGCCTGGCTGGAAGGACACGACAGACAGATAAGCCTCATGCTACGCGTACGGCTCAAGGAGCGCAGCGTGCGTACGGAACGATACTTCGTGTTCGGCATGCCGGCCGCGACGGTGGAGAAAAGGATAAGAGAGCTCGAAGACCACGAGAAGGTCAAGGAACTGGGCATCCACTTCCACCGCAAGAGCCAGAACGTCGCGGAATGGAACCTGACGTACGAGATACAAGAGATGTTCAACGAGGACACGCTCAACAGGATAAGCGTCCTCAACATCGGAGGCGGCCTGCCGAGCGTGTACGCCAACACGAACGAGGACGTCTTCACAGGAATCTACAAGAAGGTCGAAGAGCTCAAGCAATGGCTGCACCGGCTAGGCGTCAAGCTCATGATGGAACCAGGGAGGTACATCGCAGCCCCGGCGGGGAAGCTCCACACCACCATCAAGCTCGTGTACGAGAACACCATCATCGTCGACGCGTCGGTCTACAACTCGGACATGGACGCGCTCATCGTGCCCGTCAAGCTGCTAGTCGAAGGGGAACTCGAGAAAGGGAACGGAAAACCATACATCATCAAAGGAACGACGCCATGCAACATGGACCTCTACCGCTACCGCGCCTACCTGGAAGACCCGCGTAAAGGCGACGAGCTCGTCTTCCTCAACGCCGGAGCCTACAACTTCAGCACAGACTTCTGCGACCTGGAAACCCTGGAGACGGAGGTGGTCGAATGAGAATCATCAAAGTCCCGTGGGACAGCGGGAGCATGAACAAGAACCCCGGCTGCCAAGAAGCGCCGGACGCGATCCTCAAAGCGATGGAAGACCTCTTCCTCAACGAGGAGTGGGAAGCGACGGGGTTCGAGGTCTACACGGTCAAGACGCACGCGAAAGACTTCGGAAAAACCCTGGACAACATCCACGAACAAGCCCTCGAAGCCAAGGAAGACGCCGTACTGCTCGGCGGAGACCACTCCATCACCTACCCGGCCGTCAAGGCGTACGCGCAGAACCACAAGGATGGCGGCGTGGTGATGATAGACGCCCACCCCGACTGCGAGAGCGACTTCGAACCCCCGACGCACGAGGACTTCATCAGAGCCATCGTCAACCAAGAAATCATACCGCCGGAAAGGATACTCCTCATAGGGACGAGGAACCTCCATCAGGACGAAGCGGCCTACCTGAAAGAACACGGCATCAAGGCAGTCACGATGAGACAGATAGGGCACGAAGGGCTGCAAAGAACGCTCAAGGACATCCGGAAAACAATCAAGGACTGGCCCTCGATATACCTGACGGTCGACATCGACGCGGCAGACCCGAGCTGCGCGCCAGGCACCGGCTACCCCGAACCAGGAGGGCTCACCGCCAGGGAATTACTCACCATCATACAAGCACTGAAAGAGACAGGCAAGGTGCGGATGGCGGACGTCGTGGAAGCCAACCCGGAACTAGACCACAACAACATGACGGTCAAGCTGGCGGCGAAGATAACCAAGGAACTGCTCTGAACCCTTATAAAAGAATCCCTTAGTCTTAAATAATATCGGTGCAAACCGAGAGAATACGGAGGTATAGAACTACAATGGTACAAGGATACTGCGTGAAATGCAAGAAGAAAGGAACGGAGATCAACGGAGCGGTCATACACCAGACCCCGAAAGGAGGGTTCATGGCGAAAGGAGCCTGCTCGACGTGCGGGACGACCGTGTGCGCGATGATGTCGAAAACCAACGCTGAAGCGGCGCTCGCCAACGGCGAAGCCAAGAAAGCGTAAAAAAAAAACTTTTTTCATCGGAGGACTATACCGGGCTTCCCTGGCAAGGCGGAGCCCGCCTTCTTCTCCCCAGAATCCTCTGCCCGCTCGACAGAGACAGGGCAGCCGAACACGCCCTCGAGGTGAGAGGAAGCCTCGCGCAAGCGCGCCTGCTCGTCGTCATGGGACAGCAACGTCCCGGGCAGCTTGGACGGGTCCTTGACCAAGGCAGGGACCATCTTGGACACCTCCTTGCCATGCTGGCGGAACTCGTCGTCCTGCATGAGGCGTTTTATGATCTCACCAGGGTTGCGCGTCTCCCCCAACAAGGACTTGAACTCGGACGCCAAGCGATACTTCCACCCAGGAGCCACGATGAGCTTCACACCGGAAGGCGCCTCGACGCCGGCGAGGCGCATCACGGTACGGACGTCAGCCACGAGGCGCTCCTGCAAGTCGACGGCCGCCTCGCTACCCTCATCGATCAACGACTCGTCAGGCTCAGGCCAGGAAGCGACGCTGACGAAGCCCTCCTTGCCGAGGCGCTCCCAAGCCTCCTCGGCGAGGTGAGGCGTGAACGGGGCGATGAGCCGGACCATGACGTCAGACGCGTCTGAAAAGACCTCCTCATGGGCGCCCTTCTCGAGGTATTTGGAAAGGACATGGGTCATCTCAACGACACTGTTCAGGGCGTGGCTGAGCCGGAGCCCAGAGAGTTGCGACGTCACGTCCGATATCACCCGTTGCAGCCTGCTCCGGACGTAACGGTCATCGCTCGACAAGTCGCCGGACCGCATGCCGTCCTTGTCGGCGGTGACGACGCTCCAGAACCGTCCGAGGTGGCGGTAGCTCGCGCTCACGCCCTCATCGGACCAGTCCATCTCCTTCTCAGGCAGGGCCGCGAAGAGTATGAAGTAGCGGGCGGTGTCGGGGCCGAAGCGCTCCATGATGGAACGGGGCTCGACGATGTTGCCCAGGCTCTTCGACATCTTCGCGCCGTCCTTGAGCACCATGCCCTGAGTCAAGAGCTTGCGGAAAGGCTCGTCGACGGAGTGCAAGCCGAGGTCGCGGGTCGCCTTGGTGAAGAACCGCGCGTAGAGGAGGTGGAGGATGGCGTGCTCGATCCCGCCGATGTACTGGTCGACGGGGAGCCAGTGCTCCACCGCGTCCTTGGAGAACGGGACTTCCTGGTTCTCGTTGTCAGTATAGCGGAGGAAGTACCAACTGCTGTCGACGAAGGTGTCCATCGTGTCGGTCTCACGCCTGGCAGGCTTGCCGCACTTCGGACAGGCGGTGTTGACGAACGACTCGGACGTCTCCAAAGGGTTGCCGCCGGCCTTGAAATCCACGTCCGTCGGGAGCTTGACGGGCAACTCCTCCTCAGGCACGGGCTGGACGCCGCAGTCGTCGCAGTACACGACAGGGATAGGCGTCCCCCAGTAGCGCTGGCGGCTGACGAGCCAGTCACGCAGCTTGTAATTGACGGTAGCCTCGCCCCAGCCGTGCTTCTCCAGGTGCCTGGTGATGGCGTGGATAGCCTCGTGGTTGTCCAGGCCGTCGAACTCGCCGCTGTTGACGAGGCTTCCCGGCTCGGTGTAGGCCCGCGGCATCTTGTCAGGGTCGAGCTCCCACCCTTCCTTGGGTTGGATGACGACGCGCATCGGGAGGCCGTACTTGCGTGCGAACTCGAAGTCTCGCTGGTCGTGCGTCGGTACGGCCATGACGGCGCCGGTGCCGTACTCCATCAACGCGTAGTTCGCCGTCCAGAGCGGGACCTTCTCCTTGTTGACAGGGTTGACGATGTAATGGCCCAGGAAGACGCCGTGCTTCTCCTTGCCCTCGGCGGTCCGGTCGATGACCGACTCCTGCTGGACCTCTTTCAGGAATGTGTTGACATCACCTTCGTACTTCGTGCCTTCCGTGAGCTGCTTGACGAGCGGGTGCTCCGCCGCCAGGACGAGGTAGGTGACGCCATAGAGGGTGTCAGGCCTCGTGGTGAACGTGCTGATGCTATCGACCTTGTTGCCGTCCTCGTCGACGATGGGGAAGTGTATGACGGTGCCGTGGCTCTTGCCGATCCAGTTGCGCTGCATCGCCTTGACACGCTCGGGCCAGTGGTCAAGCTTCTCCAGGTCTTCGAGGAGCTCGTCGGCGTAGTCGGTGATGCGGAGGTACCACTGCTCGAGCTGCTTCTGCTCGACGTCAGTCTGCGAGTGGCGCCAGCACTTGCCGTCGACGACCTGCTCGTTCGCAAGGACTGTCTGGCACTCAGGACACCAGTTGACCAGGCTCTCCTGCTTGTACGCGAGTCCTTTCTCGAGGAACTTGAGGAAGAACCACTGGTTCCACTTGTAGTAATCCTCGTCGCACGAGGCGAGCTGGCGGCTCCAGTCATAGGAGAGGCCTATGGCTTTCTGCTGCTCCTTTATGGAGTCGATGTTCTTGCGAGTCCACTCGCCAGGGTCGGCGCCTTGCTGTATGGCGGCGTTCTCCGCCGGGAGTCCGAAGGCGTCGTAGCCCATGGGGTAGAGGACGTTGAAGCCACGCATCCGTTTGAAGCGTGCGAGGCAGTCGCCGATGGCGTAGTTGCGCAGGTGTCCCATGTGGAGCTTCCCCGACGGGTAGGGGTACATCTCGAGGCAGTAGAACTTCTCCTTCTCGTCATCCTCGAGCGCCCGGAAGACTCCCTGCTCTTCCCAGCGCCGCTGCCACTTCTCCGCTACCGCCTTGAAATCCGGTTGGTCTGCCATGGGGACATCACTCTCCAGCCCCTTCTCACCGCTAGGTCCTCGTCCAACGCCGCCCGTCAGACAGAGCGGCCTCTAGCGCAGAAGAAGGGCCAACACCAGCTGCGTGGTGGTCGTCATGGAGTGTGAGAAGAGGGATGTCTTATTTAAGTGTTTCCAGACCCCTGCCACGGCTCGGGAAAGGACCATCATGGTTGTGACTGGAAGGAGAACAACAAAAACCTATTTAAAACGAGGCCTACATAAGCAAACCACCTTTAAAAAGCCAAGAGAGTCAGCGACCGTGCCGGCTGCAGCGACGACGGGTGTGCAAGGACGACAAGCCCTCTCAACCCCACTTGAAGACCAGCCCTACACGCGAGAGCACTCTCCCCCCAGATGCAGCGCACACCGATGCGACAACGACGAGCAGGGGAAGGATGCACGAAAGAGCAACGAGAAGCGTAGAGGACAACCCCGAAGCAGGGCTCGAACAAGCGGTGGAGGAAGCCTACGCCTCCGCCCAGCGGAAGCCACGCCCACACAAGGGCGTGCTGCTCATTCTAACGCTCGCCATCCTGATCGGAGGCCTCATGCTCGTCTCAGAACAAGGAAACCTGACAGGGATGATCACAGGCCCGGACGGCGAAGAGCAAGCGCTCGACACAGACATCACCGTCGACGGGACGGAACGACTGCCACTCTCAGAACTGGGTCTCGAGAACATCACCAGCCTGAAAGTCACGGGCGAGACCGAAGCGGACACGCTCGAGATATCGTTGGAGACTCCGAACGGCACACTACTCGTCTACAGCCATGAGGAGAAAGACGACCTCATCACCGGCAACGTGGCCGGAACCGGGACGAACGTGACCGAAGACGGCAACAAGAGCGCAGAAGAGCCGGCCGGCCCGACGGACGAAAACAAGACTGAAAACAAAACAGGACGACAAGAGAACGCCACGACGAGCACGAACACCAGCAATTCGACTGACAACAACCGTACAGGAACACAACCAGAGACGACGAACAAGACCAGCAACCAGAGCACTAACGAGACGACCAGCCAAGACCACAAGACGAACATCACCAGCGATGAAACGAACAACAACGAGACCATAAAAAACCAGAGCGGCAACAACACAAACACCACTCACGATGAGACGACCAACCACACCAACAACGAGACAGCAAACCTCACGACCACCCCCCACAACGACACGGACCGAAGCGGCAACACGACGACCACCAAGAACGAGACGACAACCAGCAACCGCACGGCCACCAACGAGACCACCATCAACCAGAGCGTCAACGAGACGAACACGAGCAGAAGAGACGAGGACAACCAGACAGGAACACAACCAGAGACGACGAACAAGACCAGCAACCAGACAGACAACACGACGACCACCAAGAATAGTAAGACGTTCACCGAAGCCTGCGTCGAGACGTGCACACACCAACCAATAACAGAAGGAACACTCATCATCACCTCGGAAGGCGAGACGACCATCACGAGCATCACCTACACGACGACTGAAGAAGAGAAACCGCTCAACCAGACCGCACCCATCAAGGACGTCACGCTAGAAGCGAAAGAGGAAACAACAATACACCTCGACGAACACTTCACAGGCGCCACCTACTACGACCAACCAGACACGAAAGGCATCAAGACGAAGATAAAAGACAGACAACTCACCATCACCACCCAGAAAGAAGGGAGCTACGACCACCAAGTCTACGCCACCGACGGCGACGAACTCATCAAGAGCAACGAGTTCACCATCACCACCCAAGACAACGAGACGCCAGAGAACAAGACACAACGACCAGCCGAGAATACGAAAAAGATACGAGTCGGCAAGAAAACCATCACCATACCGGAAGAAGCGGCAGGGAAAGCGGAAGAAGCGGTGTACGACAATCTCCGAAAAGATTCCGAGAAGAAAGTCCGAGTGCTCATCAAAACGACAAGAGACGACGAGGAAGGACCAGCACCAGAAGCCGCAGGCGAACAAGCCAGAAAAAACATCCCACGACGCGTGAAAGTGCAAAGGGAGATCGACGGCCTCAAAGCGGCAGAACTAACCCCAGAAGACCTGGGAGCGCTCCTCAACGCGAGCGACGTCGAAAGCATCACGCTCGACGACCCGGTAGAGGCACTGACGAGCGAGAGCAAAGAACTCACCGGCATCGCAGCAGCCTACACGGAATACGGACTCGACGGCACCGGCCAAAAGATATGCGCCCTCGACACGGGCGCAAACCTAGAATCGCTCAACCTGACACGAGGCGAAAACGCGCACGTCCACAACTTCATCAATGACACCGACGATATCACCGACAGGCAAGGACACGGCACCATGACACTCTACCCGCTCGTCGAGAGCGCACCGGGAGCGACATACTACATCGGTAAAGTCCTGGACGACGACGGTGTCGGCTACTCGAGTGACGTGGCGGCAGGACTGGAGTGGTGCGGCTCCCAGGATGTTAGTGTTGTGAGCTTGAGTCTGGGCGAAGGCAGTTATGATGGTTTTTGTGATGGCCGTTTAGTCGCTAGAAAAGTCAACGAGCTCGCTTCTCAAGGTATTCTGGTCGTTGCCAGCAGCGGTAACGACGGCAGTTCTTCGTCGTTGGTCAATCCTGCCTGCGCTTCTGGCGCTCTGCCAGTTACTGCCTCCACAAAGAGTGATGGGTTGTGGAGCGGTTCTAATTTCAACAATGCCACGTTGTTGGCTGCTCCTGGCGTTGATATTTCCACTGTTGATGTTGACGGTGGTTCTGTTGTCGGTAGCGGTACTAGTTTTGCCAGTCCTTTCGTTGCAGGAGCCGCTTCGTTATTATTCGAAGATGATAGTTCGTTGTCTGTCAATTCCACCAAGGACTTGCTTGTTCACAGCGGTGTTGTTTTCAACAGTAGCGGTCGTTCCTTCGCCCGCCTTGATGTCGGTAACGCCTTGAACGGTGTTGTGACTAACAACTTGAGTGTCGGCAGTGTCGAGGATAGTAGCGTCAACGACTCTGATGATGATAATTTCACCGGTCAGGCTTGTGAAAGTGGTAACCATTGTCAGGAAGGTTATGCTTGTATAGAAGGTGATTGTGCTGGCTGTTCCGTTTCAAATAATGGTGATCGCTGTTCTCCTTACGGTTCTTCTCTGAGTTATGATTCCTTTGGTATTTGTACTGACAATGACGATGGTACTCATTCATGCGATAAAACAGAGGCTGCTGACAATGGATCTGATTATTATTATAGTAGTTGTGACGTTAGTTCTATCGATACTGGTGACCAGTGCGCCTCTGGTTTTTTAAGAGGTGGTTTTTCCGCTGATGGTGTTTGTGTTGGTTCTGCATGCAATACTGGCGAGGTTGCTGAAATGACTGGTAAGTTATATGATAGCTGTGATGACACTGGTAATGGATATACTTGCGATCCCGATGTTGACTCTTCTGGTTACAAGCATGAAGGTATATGCGCTAAGGGTGAATGCAATTCCTTCACTCCCGGCGAATCTTGTTCTTCTGACTCTGATTGTCCTCCTCACGCTGAATGTGACGAGTCAGGTTATAAAACTGGAGTGAGTTGTCAACCAAACACTTGTGACGCAGGCACATACACCGACCCTAAAGACGGTGATGGCAACTATATATTGATTAATACTGACGAAGAACCAGGTGAAAGTGAGGACTCCAAATATCACAAATCATATTGCCGTCTTATCAGGGGTTGTAATGCGGTTGAGGATTTTTCTGTTGTTCAAGATGGCGCTAATGCATGTCGTTGTGAGAACGAAAACGATTATGGGTGTACTGGTGGTTCTTGTGCTTCAGCGGATGGCACTTGGGGCAGATATGATTCCATCACATGCGTTGAGTGTGTTGAATCCAGTGATTGTGCCAGTGGCGAGTATTGTGATGGTGACGATAATACTTGTGAGAATCTTCCTACTTGCGCTAAAGCTAAAGATGGTACTGGATATGAACCTCAGGACCATGGCGAAGATCTCTGGGATGACTGTACTGATAGCGGCTGGGACGGTTGCAACGGTGATTGTGAGAAGACCAAAAGTAATGATGGCGCTTGCGCTGGCGGTAGTTATGAGTGCGGTACTGATTCCTCTCATTTGAGTACTGACGGTAAGGTCTGCAGCGGTGGTTCTGAAGTGAATCCTGACAGCGACAACTACTGCGACCGCACCATCGACTGCAACGACAACGAATGTTCAGCAAACAGGTGGTACCGCGGATGCACCGCAGGCGATACTAGCTGCACCGACACCAACAGGCAAAGCTACAGCTCTTGGAACGCACCGCAGGACTACGTCATCGACGGCAACACCTACAAGACCGGCACCAGCTGCGACACCAACCAGAACCTGTGCGGCTACAGCAGCTATAACTCGTGCAGCTCTGACAAGTGTTCGAAGAAAAGGGACGAATACCGTTGCGACGGGAGCGGGAACTGCGACTACGACGTCGGAGACGACTGGACAGCCGTAGGAGCGGACAACGTCTGCAGCGGCGGCGACGAGGTATCAGGAGCCTGCGAGGTCGACGTCTACACCGACTACCAGTGCGCCGGCACGGGCTGCGGCGACGACGCCCAAAAAAGGTATGCTGACGACTACTGCGACGGCAGCGGGAACTGCGACGTCCAAGGAAGCTGGAAGAGCTGGCAGACGCAAGAATCATGCGGTGCGTACGAGAAATGCTCTGACGGCTCCCCCTCCAGCTGTTACTATCCTCAAAGCACTTATAATGATGACATCTCTTCTACAGACGACCCTGCCGTCCGTGATGACGAGAACGTCCAATGCCACAGCATGAGCGTCACCAACGAATGCGGATATGAGAACATCGGCCGTGTATTGATGCTTGTTAACTATGGCACAAGCAATGATCATTCTAACCCTCGTCGTGGCTATTTCCAATGGTGCGATTACAACGGTTACAGCAGCGATGTAGTCCAAAGAGGAGGTGATAGTAGTTATGGCAACGAGTACGTCACCATTGACTCCAGCTCTTCGACGAGCGCCAGCGGTTCAGCCAGCGGCGGTTCAGGAACAGTCACGGTGGACGCCTGCTATACTCTAGCCACGGATTACGGAGAATACGACGATAACGACGTCTCATATTACTGGGGCGATGCATACGGTAGCAACACTGCAGACTCGTCTTGCGACAATGTCGATTGGAACTCCGGCTGGAACTGGCCTACGAGCGAGGATCAGCGTTTCGACACGGTAGAATGCGACACCGGCAACGACTGCGCCCCCGGAGAGTACTGCCGGGACTCGGACAACACATGCCAAGACCTCCCGCAATGCGCCGAAGCCAACAGCGGTACCGGCTACAGCGCCCAAGAAGAAGGCGAAGACCTCTGGAACGACTGCACCGACAGCGGCTGGGACGGCTGCGACGGGACGTGCACCAAGACGAAGAGCAACGACGGCGCATGCGCAGGCGGCGAGACAGGGCCTGGAAGCTGCGGCACTGATAGCAGCAACCTCGAAAACGACGGCTACGTGTGCAGCGGCGGAAGCGAAGTCGACCCTGACAGCGGCAACTACTGCGACCGCACCATCGACTGCAACGACAACAGCTGTTCAGCAAACAGGTGGTACCGTGGATGCGCCGCGGGAGAAACCAGCTGCACCGACACCAACAGGCAAAGCTACAGCACGTGGAACACGGCCTCAGGAGAAGTCATCAACGAGGACGACTACAAGACCGGCACCAGCTGCAGCGTCGACAGCCAGTATTGCAGCGGGACAGACCACTGCAGCGGCGACACGAGATACACGGGCTACACGTGCGACGGCGGCGGGAACTGCGACGTCGACAAAGGAGACATCGGCTGCTGCCAGAGCGCCTACTGCAGCTCCGGAGACTACTGCCGAGAATCAGACTACTCATGCCAAGACCTCCAAACATGCGCGGAAGCCAACACCGACTTCGGATACAGCCCCCAAGAAGACGACGAAGACCTCTGGGACGACTGCAGCATCGACTGGAACAGCTGCGACTCCAGCTGCGTGAGAAGAGGCGGTGACGGGTTCTGCGAAGGAGGAAGCTACAGCTGCGACACCGACGACGCGACGGAGAACATCGACTCGGGATACGTGTGCACGGGAAGCGGGAGCGTGACAGCGGTGTCGCAAACAGACTACTGCGACTACGCTGAGACGTGCGATGAGGGCGACTGCAGCGCGACGGAATACTTCAGGTCGTGCGACGGGAGCGGCAGCTGCCGGACCGACAACACCGACTCAGCCACCAACACCATCACGGCCTCTTCGAACAAGGTCCTCGACAACAGCTGCTCCGAAATCGACGCGAGCAGCACGGCAACGTCGTGCGACGGGAGCATCGACTACTACGCGACGGCAAGCGAGTGCACGTACACCGGACGCTACGCGGAGTGCGACGGCAGCGGTAACTGCGACACCGACAGCAGCACGCACTACGAGGATGAAGGGAGCCACGACGTCCCGAGCGGCAGCGTCGCCGTAGACCAGAGCGGCGGCAGCGGAGACCCCTACGTCGAGGGAGACTCGGACAACTATGCGAGCAGCGACAGCCCGGACCGGTGCTCGGAACCAGACAACCCTGAGAACGGCCTGGGAGACCCGGAGTACGACGTCTTCGCATGCGACGGGAGCGGCGGCTCATCAGGACCTGACGTGGGGAACCTCACGCAAAGCTGCAGCGGGTGCTGCTACGACGCGGGATCGAGCGCCAACTGCATAGACCCGGGCGACTATAACACGTATGACTACTACGACTTCGGAACAGGAGACAGCGGCGCGACGGACTACTGCTCCGCGGAAGACTACCTGGAGGACTGCTACAACGACGATGACTGCGAGAGCGGATACCACTGCGACGCGGGAAGCTGCTCTGACTTGTGCACTGAGAACGACGACTGCCTCGACAACCAGTATTGCGACAGCACGGGCACCTGCGAGGACAGGCTCTCGGACGGAGCCACGTGCGAAGGCGACACCTATGAAGGCACCGGCACTTCAGAAGACGAGGCGTGCGTTTCAGGATACTGCGACAACGACGGGGTGGGAGCGGACGACGACGGCTGGTGTTTCACCCCTGTCAACACGTCTTATGACAACCAAGACGACAAGTGCGAGAAATCCGCGGACGCAAGCCTGGACGACGACGCGGACGAGTACCGTGACGAGTGCCGCGGCACGAGCGGCTTCGTCAACGACACCTGCTCCTACCTGACGGCTGCGGAGACGTACCAGGAGGCGTGCCAGTGCCAAGGAGGACACGACCCCATGGGGACTTGCTCTGACGGGCAGGCAGGCTGTTGGGAGAACTATGACGGCTCGATGAACTGCTGCGACGGGACGGACACGGAGTGTGACGGGACAGACAACTACGCGGCCTGCGTCAGCGGGACGTACAGGACGAACCCTGACGACTACGAAGAGGTGTGCACCTGCGGCGGGTCTGACTGGGACGACACGGGCATCGAGTTCGAAGCGGGCGTCGGCGACTGTTGCGGTGACGACGCGGACGAACATTACAACGAGGCCACGTACGATGCGACCATGGACGGGACTGCAGACGGGACCAGCGCGTGCTGCGACGACAACGCCGACTGCGTCGACAGCTCCAACTGCTACACGACCGCGGACGACCACGACACCGACGGCGACGGAGACACCGACTACTGCAGCGACGGCACGTGGTACGATTGTGATGACGACAGCCAATGCGGCACGGGGTACTACTGCAACGGGAATGACTGCGACGAGGACTCGCTCGACGTCACCTATGAGGCTCCAACGCCCGCTGACGGCGACCGCACAACAGACAACGAGGTCACCATCAACATCACCGTACAAAGCGAAGGGTCGGACGTCGACACCTGCACGCTCGAATGGCAAGGAAGCAACGAAACCATGACAAAACAAGGAAGCGGCACCACAACGACGTGCCACGCCACCAAAGCCACCACCGACGGGACAGACTACGACTTCAAGGCATACGCCAACAACACCGTAGGCACGCGAGCCAACGAGACCGAAAGGACAATCAGGGAGAACGACGAGGGTCAGACGGAGCCGTACATCAACCCCGAGTTCAGCACCACCCTCAACGACCTCAACTGCAGCACGAACTACACCGACGCCGAAGACGACATGGCGAACATCACGTTCACATGGTACGTCGCAGGCTCACAGGCGTGGACGAGCACGAAAGAAGGCATCAACGCCGGGACTAACGGCATCTACGACACGCTCACCTACACCAACTACACGACAGGAGAGGAGGTGACGTGCGAGGTCACCAGCCACGACGGGTACGAGCAAGAACCCGCGGAGAACGACACCATAACGATAGGGACGGCGTGCAACTACACCCTCACGGAAGACCGGACGCTCCACGAGGACGTGTCCGACTGCCTCACGAACGGGCTGAACATCGCAGGCGACGGCCTCACGCTCGACTGCGCAGGATACGTCATCGGAGGGGTAGGAGGCTTCGACGGGGTGAACATCGAAGGACGGCGCAACGTGACCGTGGAGGACTGCACCATCGAATCATTCGCCACGGGCGTACGCCTCGCAAGGGGCGTGAACGACAGTATGGTGAAGAACAACACCATCCATAACAACACCGACGCGGGGCTCGTGCTCGCAGGGACCGAGAACAACACTATCATGAGGAATACTATCACGGACAACGGCGACGGGAGCGGACCTGACGCCGGCATCCACACCAACGACTCCACCTGCGACGTGATCGAGAACAATACGATCACAAGCTCCACGTACACCGACTACCACGATTATCGGAACGACCAAGCAAGCGACGTCTCCGCACCACTCCAATGGTGGGGGACGACCGACCTGTCAGTCATCGAAGAACACATCCACGACCATGCAGACGACCAATCCCTGGGCGTAGTCGATTACTGCCCCATCCTCAACGCCACCTGGCCTGACGGCCACGCCACCGGCGGAGAGGTGTTGCGCCACAGGGAGTGCGACGGCAACGCCTGCACGACGGACGAGTCAGACCAGGGCTGCTGCGACGAGGAGGCCGACTGCATCTATCAGAACACGTGCTATGACAACGCCACCGCACCGGTGCTCATCGACGGCGAGGGAGACTCGGATTACTGTGAGGAGGGCTTCTGGAACGACTGCGGCAACGACACGCACTGCGACGCGGGCCATTACTGCGATGCGGACCTCACGTGCCAGCCGTCGAGCATGACGGTCGCGTACGAACACCCCACACCCTCTGACGGCGACCGCACAACAGACAACGAGGTCACCATCAACATCACCGTACAAAGCGAAGGGTCGGACGTCGACACCTGCACGCTCGAATGGCAAGGAAGCAACGAAACCATGACAAAACAAGGAAGCGGCACCACAACGACGTGCCACGCCACCAAAGCCACCACCGACGGGACAGACTACGACTTCAAGGCATACGCCAACAACACCGTAGGCACGCGAGCCAACGAGACCGAAAGGACAATCAGGGAGAACGCGCTCCCCGACACGCCGACGCCTGACTATCCAGAGGATGGCGACGAGCACTTCACCAACCGCACGCCCCGATTCAACTGGACCGAGAGCAACGACGCGGACGGCGACGCGGTGAACTACACCTTCCAGCTCAGCCTCACAGATGATTTCAGCACGACCCTCACCGACGCCCAAGGATTGACGGACAACCAGTACGAGCAGTCGAAGCTCGACTTCGCACAGTACTTCTGGCGGGTCCAGGCGACCGATGGCTATGAGAACACGACGTGGAGCGAGACGAGCAACTTCACACTCGCCGAGTCAGTCATCATAACCCTCGTCGAAGACAACGTCACCTTCCCCTCCACCTTGGATCCCGGCGACGTGGAGGACACGACGGACGACCTGCCACAACCGTTCAGGGTGCGCAACGACGGGAACACCTACGCGGACCTGGTGAACGCGAGCGCGAACCAGAGCCTGTTCGAACGGGCGACGCTAGGGACGACGTACTGGCAATACCGCATCGACAACGTCACCGGGGAGGAAGGAGCCTTCGACTGGAGCGACAGCCTCACCACGTGGACGCCGGTGAACGGGACGAACACGTCGCTCATCAGCAGGCTCAACTACACCGACGAGCGCGACGAGGCGGAGGTCGAGGTCTACATAGAGATACCGGAAGTCGAGCCGCCGGGTCAGAAGCAGGCATCCATCAACTTCTGGTGGGAGGAGAGCCCATGACGCCGGCCAGCACAATCCTGGAACGACAGGAAGAGAAGAACCTCCTCAAGCCACCAAGAATCCTATCTGGAAGAGGCATCACCATCCCAGCCACCGTCTTCGCCTGCGAGGAGAGCCCGCTCAAAGCACTCGTCACCCACCTCCAAGCGCACGCCGGACTCGAACTCACCACCATCGCCGAACAGCTAGGGAGGAGCTACAGGACCGTGTGGGGCGCGAAAGGGGAGAAGGACAAGCCCTTGAAGCGGACGCGCTACCAGATCCCGCTCGAGGCCTACGGCACGAGGGATTTCAGCATCCTCGAGACGACGGTGCTCTACCTCAAGACAGCCTACCGGTTGTCGTTCTCCACCATCGCAGAGCTGGTGGAGAAGAACCCCAGCACTGTCTGGACGGCGTGGAGCCGTGCGCGTGAGAAGCTCACCACTGCTCCTTCCTGACCCGGTCGTGGGGGACGCCGAGCTCGTCGAGGTTCTGGACCATGTGGCCCGCCATCTGGGGCGGCCCGCAGATGTAGAAGCTGCTGTGCTCGACGTCGCAGTGCTTCAGTATCATATCGGCGGTGATGAATCCGGTCTCGCCATCCCAACCCGTGCCTTCTGGGTGGTCGATGGTGTACACCACCTTGAAACCGTTGTCCCTGGCCATGGCGTCGAGCTCGTCCTTGTAGATGATGTCGCTAGGGGTGCGGTTGCCGTAGAGG
This sequence comes from uncultured Methanosarcinales archaeon, assembly GCA_964556395.1. GTDB lineage: Archaea > Nanobdellota > Nanobdellia > Woesearchaeales > WJKR01 > WJKR01. Next base: position 14,166 of record CAZKVR010000006.1, on the reverse strand, counting down.
AGGACGACCTCTCCCTGGTAGTCGATGTGGGCCAGGTGTCGGAGCATGGAGATTATGGCGGAGAGCCCGACGCCGCCGGCGAGGAAGACCGCCTTGTCAGGGAGTGGGTCGTGGAAGTACATCATGCCGTAGGGCAGTTTGACGTCCAATCCCGAACCTTCCTCAAGCTCGAAGAGGGCCGGCGTGACCTTCCCGTCGGGCTTGAGCTTGACGAGGATCTCGACGTTCTCCCAGTGCGGGGGGGAGGCTATCGAGTACGCCCGTTTCCGCACCTTCCCCTGGGCTTCTATCTCCAAGACGAGGAACTGTCCGGGGCGGTAGGCGGGCCTGTCAGGGATGTGGATGTGGAACGACCTGACGTCCTTGGCGACGTCGCGTAGCTGTGTTATATGGGCTTTCAAGAAAGCTCACCTCTAGGGCTTTCCGGAAGGCGGAGCCATAAAAAGGTTTCGGAGTGGTGAAAAGGCAAACCGAAACTATTTAAAACGGGCTTTCTTTGAGAAAGAGCATGTACGACATCATCATCGGCCGGTCCGACAAGGACAAGGAGAAGCTCGGCACCAAAGGCACCATCCTGCTCGGGAAGCACTTCGTCAAGATGGGCCGGACGACGAGCCTGTCCAACCCGGTGTACATGGACATGACGCGGAGCCACGTCGTCTTCGTCTGCGGCAAGAGAGGCGGCGGCAAGAGCTACACCCTAGGCGTCATGGCTGAGGGTATGGCAGCTCTCGAGAAGGCGGTGAAGCAGAACCTGTCGGTCATCATGCTCGACACCATGGGCATCTACTGGACGATGAAGTATCCCAACAAGAAGGACCGGTCGCTCCTCCAGGAGTGGGGGTTGGAAGGCGAGGGCTTGGACGTCCAGATCTACACGCCGACGGGGTATTACAAGAAGTACAAGGAGGAAGGCATCCCGACCGACAAGCCGTTCAGCATCAGGCCTGCTGAGTTGTCGCCCAACGACTGGCTGATGACGTTCGGCATCCACGAGGAAGACCCGGTGGGCGTGTTGATAGAACGGGTCATCCACCGGCTCACGGAGCACCACAGCAACAAGTACAGCATGGACGACATCATGGAAGCCCTGATGGCTGATGAGGACGCCGACCAGACGACGAAGCTGGCTGCGAAGAACCGGTTCAGCAACGCGACGAAGTGGGGGTTGTTCGACGAGGAAGGCACGCCGCTCTCGGAACTGGCGAAGGGCGGCCAGGTGACGGTGCTGGACGTGTCGTGCTACGCCACCATGCCGGGCTCGTGGAACATCAAGAACCTCGTCATAGGACTGGTGTCGCAGAAGCTCTTCGTCCAGCGCATGATCGCACGCAAGGATGAGGAGTACCACGAGGTGCACAAGGCTATCAACCCGTACGCGGAGGAAGGCAAGGGCGCTCAGGAGTACCCGTTGGTCTGGCTGGTCATCGACGAGGCTCACGAGTTCCTCCCGGTGGAGGGTAAGACGCTCGCCAGCGACCCGTTGGTGACCATCCTGCGTGAGGGCCGTCAGCCAGGCATCTCGTTGGTGTTGGCGACGCAGCAGCCCGGGAAGATCCACACCGACGTGATGACCCAGTCGGACACGGTGATCAGCCATCGCATCACGGCCAAGCTCGACACCCAGGCGTTGGGCATGCTGATGCAGTCGTACATGCGGAAAGGGCTCGTGGAGGAGTTGGATCAGTTGCCGCGGCTCAAGGGCGCGGCGATCATCTTCGACGACACGAACGAGCGTATGTATCCCATCCGGGTGCGTCCGCGGTTCACCTGGCATGGCGGCGAGGCTCCGAACGCGATGAAAGAGGAGAAGGACGAGATACGGTTATGATGGACATCGAAGAGCACAAGAGGCGTTTCGACGAGATCATCACGAAGTACGGGCTTGATGATGAGGACAAGGCTGGCGAGGTGGCGGACTTCCTCACCAGGCATGACAAGCCGAGCGTGTCGGCCGAGGAGTTCGCACGGCTGTTCGGGATGGGCGAGGAGGAGGCGGTGACGTTCCTCAGCTTCATCGAGAAGGGTCTCCGGTTCAAGCAGGACCACCTCGACCAGGAGTGACCTCCTCCGTACGTGGTCCGGTGGAGGCCTCATAAACTATAAATATCACGCCTGCTTCTCCGTTATCATGCCGTTCACCAAGGCTTTCCCGAAACGCTCTGACAAGTCGGTCTACCCTCAGTGGGAGGACGTCTCGCTCACGCCTGAGGAGGAGCGAGAGGCCGAAGCCGCCTGCAGGGCTGACAACAACAAGATCATGTCGTCGTGCCTTGAGGACGCCAAGCGGCTCCTCAAGGAGGAGGGTTTGAAGGGGTATGAGACGAGCGTGGTGGCCGTCGCGTCGTCATTGTTCGACAAGCGGGCCTCTCACGCGGCTTTCTGGAAGGAGGAGAAGGCCCGCGAGAAGTTCGAGAAGTCCCAGTGACATCATTTCTTCCCTTTCAATTTCCGGAACAACAGTATGTTCGTCACCAGGACTACGAGTACGAGGACTACGAGGAGGTAGATAGCCGCGTCCTCGCCGTCTTCCGAGGCGGTCACCTGACCTGTGGCGCCGGTCTCGATGTCGTCCTGCCTGATGGTGATGGGGATTGTCTTCTCCGTCGTCTTGTCCTTGTAGAACGTGGTGACGTCCATCTCGTACCCGCCCGGAGCCACGTTCTCGGTGTCCCAGTATGCGCTGACGCGCTTCGCCTGGAGCGGCTCGAGGTCGACTGACTGCGTGGTGGAGGAGGCGTACGAGGAGTCGTCGTCGCGTACCTGGACGGTGGCGTAGACGTCCTCGAGGGGGTTTCCCCACTCGTTGCGGAGGAGTATGTCGAACTTGGCGATGCCTCCGAGGCTGAAGTCCTTGACGGTGATGTCATCCACCATCACCGCGGCTTCTCCGACGCGGAACTCTTTCTCCTCGTCGAACGACTCGTCGGCGTACACCGTGGTGGCGGTGACGCGGTAGTTGCCGGGCGTGACGTCGGCCTGCCAGGGGATCGAGAAGTGCTTCACGCCACCGGCGGCTACGCGCCGGGTGTCGCTGCTGAGCGAGGCGACCTCTTCTCCGGTGGCGGCTCTCCGGACCTTGAGGAAGACCTGCGCGTCGGTGACGTCCTCGTCGCCCTTGTTCTCCGCTTCGACGACGAAGTTGCCACGCTGGCCCGGGGCGAACTTCCCGATGTAGAGCTTGCTCTCGATGTAGGCGCCGTCGTACGGTATGAGGAGTGTGAGCTTGGAGGCGACGGTGACGGTGGCGCCGATCTGGCCTTGACCAGGGGATTGCTCGCGTACGATGACGCGTCCGGTCACCTCGCCCCGCTTCGCTGACGAGGAGGGTTGCGAGAGGGTGACGTCGACGAATTTCTCGGTCTCGCCCTGCCTGAAGGAGAGCTCTTCCTGGCTGAGGGAGAGGTATGGTTCTAGGTCTCCTTCTGCTTCGAGGGTGACGCGTGCTGCTTCCTCGGCGTTGTTGACGACCTTGAGCCTGTACGTGTACTCCTCGCCGGGCTCGTAGCCGGCCTGGTGGCTGCTCGGGATGACGCCGAGGGCTGATGAGAAGTGAGGTATCAGGAGGAGTATGAGCAGTGCGGCTGTGACGTCAAGAAACCGGCGGGACTCCATGGTTTCCTACTCCTCAAGAGGGTTATAAAAAGATACCGGAAAAAAAAAGAGTGAAATTGTTTCAGGCGGTGCAGCCGGTCTCGCGTTCGAGCGCGTTGATGCTCTGCTTGCCTTTCAAGGTCATAGCGTCGTCGCCTTCGCCGATGATCCACGTCGGATAGACGTCGATCTCGTCGCAGGTCGCAGGGGCTTCCCCGGTGGTGGGGTCGCAGTCGACGTACTCGATCTCGTCGAGTGCTTCTCCGAGGACTTCCTTCTGGGTCTCGGTATCAGGGCTCCACGAGGTGCCGTAGAGGACTGCGTCGGCGTCTGCGAGGCACTCGCCGAAGCTATCTCCTTGGGCGTCTCCCTCAGGATTGGTCGGCTCGACTTCCACCTCTACCTCATCGTCTTCGAGGTCGTCTTCCTCGACGGTCTGCGGGGCGGTCTCGGGGATGGTCTCGTTGAGCGTGTAGCGCTCGATCGTCGCGTTGTCCTTGAGCTCGTTGATGTGCTCCTGTATCAGCTGCGAGGCGCGCTCTTCCCGGATGGTGGTCTTGATCGTGTCCTCCACGTCTTCGAGGGACCTGTAGCCTTCCTCGTGCTGCGCGACCTTCCAGAGGATGTGTTGTCCGAACTCGGTCTCGACGATGAGAGTCTCGTCCACGCTCATGTTGAGGGCCGCGTCCTTAAACGGCTCGACGAGGTTGCTCTGGGCGGTGACGTTGTACTCGCCGCACGTCGCCACGCTGCCCGGGTCGTCGCTGTAGTTGCCGGCCAGGGCGCAGAAGTTGCCGAAGTCCGGCTCTATCTTGGCTTCCACGTCTCCGGCTATCTCGAGCGCTTCTTCAGCGGTCCGGTTCTGTCCTTCCGTGGCGATGAGGATGTGCCTCACGGTCGCGGTCTCAGGCCTCATGAACGATTCCTTGTTGTTCTCGTAGCGTGCCGCCACGTCCTCTTGGGCGACTGTGATGTCGCTGTAGATGGTCTGGTTGAGGTACTCGTTCAGGATCATCTGGTCGCGGGTCTGCTGTCGGAACTCCTCCATGGTGAGGCCTTGCTGTTCGAGTAGTCCTTCGAGCTGGGATTCGGGGACGTCGTATTGTTCGAGCATGGCGTCGACGTACTCATCCACGTCGTCTTCCGTGGCTTCGATGCCTGTCTCTTTGGCGGCCTGCAGGATGAGCTCTTGTTGTATGAGCTGTTCGAGGATGACTTCCTCGTCCACTTGGGATTGTATCTGCGGCGGGAGGCTGGCGTACATCTCATCGACGTCCTGCTTGTAGAGGGGTTCGCCGTTGACCATGGCTACGACGCGGAGGTCTTCCTCGCCGACGCCTTGTGCTGGGCCGGTGCCGTCGTCCTGTAGCGAGAGGTAGACGACCGCGGCTATGACGGCTATCCCTACGATGAGGAGCGTTATCCAGAGCCAGTTGTCGTTGCTTTTCTTCCTGGACTTCTTGCCCTTGCCTTTCTTCTTGGTGTGGGAGGCTTTCTTGCTCTTGGAGGCCTTCTTGGTTCGTTTCTTCGGCTTCGCTTCCTTCTTGGGTTGTTTCTTCTCTGGCTCGGCCTTCTCTTCAGCCTTCTCGGCTGGGGCTTCCTCTTTCTTGTCCTCGGAGCCTTCTGGCTCTCCGTTCACCTTGATCTCGATATAATCTTCATCTTCTGGTTTCGCTGCCATATAGCTTACACCTGGTGGTAGTGTCTACACCCCTTGGAGATGACAAACCCGGCGCGTTATTTAAGCTTTGCGTTCTCAGGGTTTTCCGTCGGCGTATAGATGTTTGTGGTGAGGGCTGTGACAACAGCGACCTTTAAATATTTTCCTTATAGAAACGAACACTTATGATTTCACAACCTTTAAATACGACAACGCGTTCCCACGATATACGCTCGCATGGGACTTGCAGGGAGCGGCACGCAGCGCGTACCCGACGATGACCTGCAAACACTCGCGAGCGAGACAGCCCGACACGAGAGTACTCGAGCGAGAAGGCCCAAGGCCCACTCGATGAACTCGGACGCGAGCCCCACCTTAAGCTACGCGTCCCCGCACACCGCGGGAGAGTTAGTGCCTCGGGCGACACACCCTCATGGTCACTATTCAGCGATCACCAAAGCAAGCTGAATTCATCACACTCACCCATCAAACCCTTCACGCACGACGAGAGAACTGATGGCGAAGGCAGCAGCCTTCACACGAGAAGGAACAGCTTGTTCTGAAACACGCGCACCGCGTGGCTGGATAGTGTCCTGACAACGACAAGAAAAAAAACGCAAAGGAGTTGAGGACACGTGGCAAAAATCGCACAAGTCTCAGCAAAATACATCATCCACGCAAGCATATACATCGACGGCGTCGTCGACAGGCCAGACGTCATAGGAGCCATCTTCGGACAGACCGAAGGACTGCTCGGAGCAGACCTGGAACTCAGGGAGCTCCAGAAGTCAGGCCGGATCGGCCGGATAGAGGTCAACGTCGACACCAAAGGCGGCAAGACCAACGGCGAGATCGTCATCCCCTCGTCCCTGGACAAGGCGGAGACGTCCATCGTCGCCGCAGCCCTGGAGATCATCCAACGCATCGGACCGTGCAACGCCAAGATCAAGACGGAGAACATCGAAGACATCAGGATCAGCAAGCGACAGCACGTCGTCGAACGCGCCAAGCAACTCCTCAAAGGGCTCATGGAGACGAGCATGCCCGACTCGCAGGAGATCGCCGACGAGGTCGCCTACTCCGTCAGGGTCATGGAGATCCAGGAGTACGGCAAGGAACGCCTCCCGGCAGGCCCAGGCATCGACGAGAGCGACGAGATCATGGTCGTGGAAGGACGAGCGGACGTCCTCACACTGCTCAAGCACGGGTTCAAGAACGTCATCGCGGTCGGCGGGACGAACATCCCGAAGACCATCCTCGACCTGTGCCGCGAGAAGACCGTCACCATGTTCGTCGACGGCGACAGGGGCGGAGACCTGATAATCCAGGAGATACTCTCATCCGCGGAAGTAGACTTCATCACGAAAGCCCCCGACGGGAAGGAAGTCGAGGAGCTGACGAAGAAGGAGATCCACAAGGCGCTGCGCGGCAAGATTGCCCTGGAACAGTACAAGCTCGAGTACAGCACGAAGCAACAGAACCGCGGCAACTACCAGCAACGAGGACAACAACAAGCGCGCCCGGCCCCGAAGAACGACAGCAAAGGCGGCAAGGACCAGCGCCCGCAACGGAGCGACAGCAAGAGCGGCTCTTCAGGCAGCAATCGCAAGAAGAAAGAAGCCTCCGACAAGGAGAAGGAACGCTTCAACACCATGCTGGAAGACCTGATCGGCACGCGCGGAGCCTACATCCTCGACGAGAAGCTCAACATCCTCGGGAAAGTCCCTGTGTCTGAGCTGCAGAGCACTGTGAAGTCGTTGAGCAGCGGCATCTACGCGGTCATCTTCGACGGCAACATCGAGAAGGACCTCATACAGGTGTGCGAGCGCGCCGACGTGAACTTCCTCATCGGCATGGACGCCAAGGCGAAGCAGTCCGGCAGCGTGACGGTGTACACCGCGGACGACTTCTGAACCAACCTTTTTTTGTTCTATAATATTTTTATATCTGTCTTCCTTTACCCCCCATATGATAACCCTCAGGCCGCAGAAGGTCTCGGACGCCGAACGACTGTACGGGATACTAAGCCACGCGGACTTCGCGCCATTCCCAAAGCCAGTCAGCCTCGAGGACGAGCGCATGGTGATCAAGCGCAACGAGCTCAAGCGCAAGCGCAACATCGAATACAACTACACCATCCTGGAAGACGACAAGGTCATCGGCGGGTGCGGGATCAAGATCGACCAGCACAACCGCTTCATCGGAGAGCTAGGATACTTCGTGGCCCGGGAGGAGTGGGGCCGCGGCGTGGCGACGGAAGCCGTGCGACGGATGGAACGGATAGGATTCGAAGAACTCGACTTGGAACGGCTGGAGATACGCATGCCGGAAGACAATACACGATCCGAGAAGGTGGCCGAGAACGCCGGCTACCACCAGGAAGGAGTGCTGCGGAAAGTGATGCGTATAGAAGACGAGTACTACGACGCCAAGCTGTACGCGAAGACGAAGGAAGACTACCTGGAGAGCCAGGAGACCTCTTCCGCATCCAAGCCGTAGGCTTCGGCGAGGACCTTCGCCTGCTCCTTGTTCTTCTCGAACACGGCTTTCAGGTAGGGCACGTCCCTCAGGCTCTCGTTGAGGGAGGCGTGCGTGGCGTCCGCGATCTTTTCTGCGATGGCTTTCTTCTTGCGATACTTCTGGTTCGCCATCCATATCTTGAGCGGCCGGTCGGAGCGCTTGTACGCCGCGAAGCCCTTGTACTTGTCGTCCTTGGCGACGGCGACGCCGGCGGTGACGAGGTCGTAGGCGTAGACGTAGAACCGGTAGTGCTGCCAGCGCCTGATACGTCCGAGGAAGACGTCGGCCATGGAGAGGGCGTCGAAGCCCCGCTGCAGGTCGAGGGGGTCGCTGTACTCTACGGGGAGGTTGTGGTCGACCCAGAGCAGGACCTGGTCGATGTCCTCGTCGACGTTGTCGAAGGATCCGCGGGCGATGTCGGCCTTGGTGGATTTGAAGACCCGTACGAGGGCCTGGTGTATGGACTCGGTCTGGTCGCGGCCGTCGAGCAATGCGACGTCATGGATCGTGAGCTCGCCGTCGCCGGAGAGGGATTGGGCGTCGTTGATGGCGGCGCGCATGTCACCCCCGGCTTGGCGGGCGATGCGGGCGAGGGCGTCCTCCTCGTACTCGACGCCTTCCCGCTTGACGATCTGCCTCAGCCGTGAGACGATGCTCTTGTACTGGAGGGTGTTGAACTGTATCAGCTCGCAGGCTTTCCTGAGGCTCGAGAACTTCTTGTCGAACGGGTCCTGCGAGGTGAGGATGACCGGGTAGGAGCTTTTCTTGATGACCTTGAGGAGTTCGGGGATGCCGCCGCGGTCCTGCGTGCCTGACAACCCGTCAACCTCGTCTATGAGGATGAGCTTGCCGCCGCCGAACAGGCTGCCCTGCTTGATGGCGCCTCCGATGTGGTCGTGGATGGACTGCTTGTTCCTCCTGTCAGAGGCGTTCACCTCGACGAGCTCTAACTTGAGATCGTTGGCGAGGGCTACCGCGGCTGCGGTCTTGCCGGATCCGGGGTCGCCCCAGAACCAGAGCGGCTTGGACTTCCTCGTCCATCGCTGGAGCAACGGTTTGACGCGTTCCAGGACGGAAGGATGGCCTACTATCTCGTCGGAGGACTGCGGCAGGTACTTGCGGATCCACGGCTCGGCCATCAGCTGACGAGAAGGAGACGAACGTATTTAAGCGTTGCCCGTCAAGCCAGGGTCTGCAGAGAAAGTCCGAGCACACCAGATATCGGTGCTGCCAGTGACGACCCCCGCTCTGTCCATAAATCATCCTTTCAAGAGCCATCCAGGCGCAAGATTGCGCATAAGAGCAAGACTATCTACAAACCCGTACAGTACAGGAACCATTAAAAAGGACTTCTCATAACCATCGTCACGCGCCCGACGGGCGATGGATGCAAATCAAAATATTAATAAACCAGTTTCACCAATAGGGATACAGAAATGGGGCTTTTCAAGAAGCGAAAAAGCCCCGCCAGCGACGACGCCGACGGGGATCAGGGACGACTCTTCCTTCTAGACACCATACAGGAATACCTCCACAGAGAACAAGCACGAGGCACCGACGGGATAGCACTCCTCGGCTACACGGCGAACGGCCATCAAGTCTACACGTTCAAGCCGTCGAAGGCCCCCGCGTTGTTCTGCTGGACCGCCAAGGCGCGCGAAGAGAGCTGCGAGTCATTCGGATGGAAGGACCCTGACGGGACGGTGATAGACCACTACGACCTCCAGCCCGAGAGCCGGGAAGCCGTCATCATCGACCCCGACAAGAAGGATATCGTCGGCGGGTTCCGCTACGAGCCGTTCAACCACGCGGCGCGAACGAAGGACGGAGAACTCGACCTCGAAAGCGCCACGCTCTTCACGTTCTCGGAACGATTCCTCAAGGACTACGCCCCGCACACCCTGGAAGTGACGCAGCCGTTCATCAACCCGGGCTATCGCGGCGCGCCTGAGAAAGCGGTGGCGGCGAAGAAGGACATCTGGGCCGGACTCTCAGGCGTGGCAGGTTCTGAGAAGGACGCGTCATACCTCCTCGGCTCGTTCCTGTTGCACCCGGACGAGCAGCCGCACGCACGGCAATTATTGTATGGCTTCCTCCAGGCCTACTTCGCCCCGAACGGCGAGTCAGGATTGCTGGTCCCGAAGAGGACCCGGCCGTGGGAGAAGAACGGGCTCGACACCATCCTGCGGGAGGACCTGGACGTCGACGCCAACCGAGAGCTCGTCGAGAAGGAAGTGCAGGAGCGGTACGGCGAGAAGATCCCGCCCTTCTTCAGGTCCTACACCCAGCTGGCGGACGGGATGAAAGCCTTCGGCCCGGCGTTGAACGACCACTACGGGGATACGGAGGGGGCTCCCGAGCTGGAAGAGACGCTGCTGCTCATACCGGTAAGAGGGATGCATATGAAGGTCCACGACCAGTTCTACGGAATATAATGAAAAAAAAATTATTTGATGTCGACCTTCCGGCCCTTGGCCTTCTTCTCGGACTTGGCCATACGCACCTTGAGGACGCCGTTCTCGAACCTGGCGGTGACGTTCTCAGGGTCGGCGTTGGCGGGCAAGGGCAGGCGTCGGTAGAAGCTCATGGACCGGCGCTCCCGGTGTTGCTTGTCTTTCTGCTCCACATCCTTCTGGCCGGAGACCTCGATGCAGTCGTCCTGGACCTGGACGTCGATGTCCTTTTTGTCCAGGCCGGGGAGCTCGAACTCGGCGACGACCTCCTTGTCGGTCTCGTAGACGTCGGTGACGGCCTCTCTCGTCGCCGGGAGCTGTCCTTCCGGGCCTGACAGGAGCGGTTGGTCGGTTCCGAAGCCCGTGCCGGTGAGCTCTCCGAAGAGGCGGTCCATGTTCTCCTGCATGCGTCGCATCTCATCCCATATCGAACGAAATGTCATGTTGACATCACCTCCAAACCTGTTGATTTAAGGTAAACAAAGCATTATATTTAAATTTTATTGAAGAAAAATGAAATGGAATCAACAAAAAAAGAAGGTTTTTACGAAACACACATCGTCGAAGGCGCGTACAAACCATCACGAGAAGCGAACAACCAATAACCAGCGCCAGGATCCAAACGCGACGAAGACCCGAACTCCACCCACTTGTCAACGAAAGGCTCCCAATACCCGACGAGAGAGGAGAAGCCAGGCGAGTCAGGACCATCAGCCAAGGCCGCCAAGGCGCACGACGCAGTCATACCAGCACCATCATGGCCGACGAACGAGGACAAGCCCTCAGTGCCGAAATAGCCGATCATGTTCCAACCATGCACGAGAGGCACCTTGAGGTCTGGGTGGATGTACTCGGACCCGTACAACGGCACCGTGACGGCACCCGTCGTGAGCACCCAATAACCCTCGCCCGGGATGACCCGCTCAAGGTTGCTCGGCACGCCAGGCTTCCAGACACGCCAAGCATCAGCAGAAGCGTTGTACGCCCAGACGCCAGCCACCTCCTCGACACCACCAAACACGATTTCAGGATCATCGTCGAACAACGTGACAGGCGTGCTGACCAGGTTCCACTTCTTATTCAACACCAGGTCGAACGAGCCGCCGCCGACCTTGAAGTACTCCAGGTCTGACGAGGACTTGTTGACATTGTCGCGGCACGTCACGTTGAGCTCGTGCCAAGAATCCTCCATGAACGACAAGCCGACCGAGTCCTGGCCGACGCAGCACCAGCCGTCAGACAAGGCGTCGTCACAATAATCAGCCGTGAGGTCGTCACCGTCGAAATCCACCGTGAAGCAGAGCTCGTCGACGCCGGACGGGTAGTCACCAGGGTCGTCGCACGACAACACCACCTCGGAATCCTTGGACACCTCCCAACAATGACCCTCGACGGCGCAGTAATCAGCGCCATCCGGATCAAGCAAGGGGTAGAAGTGGGCGCCGCTCGCACGGTCATCGGACGACATGGGACCGCTGAAGCCCTCGATGGACTTGTCGATGACCGGCGCGGACTTGTCGACGAAGACGCACTCCCACCCCACGGGCGAGTCGCCATAAGACGTGTCAGAGTAATGCTCGACGACATAACAAGACTCTGACGGCAAGTCGAACGCGCCGGCGTAGGAAGACCAGCCATCACCAGCGGGCGTCCACTCGCCGCACGCGCCGAGACAAAAGGAGTCGTCAACCTCATGGAAGTTGTAATAATGATCGGCCTCGACGCACGCCGACGAGGACTCATTCACGACGAGCTCCACCCTCGAAGCGGTGTCGATCCACCGGCCTGACGCGTTAGTGAAGTATGGGCCTGTGAAAGACACGTTCAGACAGGAAGGGGTGCCTTCCAACGTACACTCAGGCGTGCAGGAAAAACCCTCAGGCGCGCTGCCGTCACACTCCTCCTCACCGTTCACGACACCATCACCGCAATAAGGCCCTTCGAGCGTGACGTTCTCACAAGAAGCAGAACAATACGAGCACGAACCACCATAACCAGGCTCGCAAACGACACCATTATCACCAGCCAAGTCGCACTCCTCACCCTCATCGAGGACGCCGTCACCGCAGTACGGCTGCGGCTCCAAGGCGTTGAACGCGACGCAATGACGAGTCTCACCCAATGAAGGGCTGGCGAGCCAGTCATAGTTGTCGAAGTTCAAGACATCATTGCCGCAATACATCTCAGCACTCACAGGATCCTGCAAGTCGCCAGGCGGGTTGACGAACGGGACGTACCCCTCCTGAAGGTTCTCACGAACCCAGATGCGAGGAGAATCCTCCAAAACATCTATCTCCACGACTGCCGGTCCGGAAGCGGTGTCAGAGTCGAAATCCTTCCACTCATCAAGCGCAGGGCCGGTCGGCGCAGGTCCTATGAAATCACCGTCGAGCTTAGGCACGTCAACGTACCCCCACTGGAACGACCAGCCATCCTCGAGCCAGCAATGATCATTATCAGCGACGAAAGCAGCAGCAGTAGTCCCGTCAACAACCGAAGGCTCGTCAGGCTGCACGCCGGACAACCCCCAATCAGGCAAGTACTCCTCCTGCTCACACACCACCTTGTGAGCCTTGATGACGAACGGCTCGACCTCGCACGAAGAGCTACAGCCGTCACCATCCTCATTGTTACCATCGTCGCACTCCTCCTCGCCGTTCACGACGCCATCACCGCAGAAAGGACCTTGCAACGAGACGTTCTCACAAGAAGCAGAACAATACGAACACGAACCACCATAACCAGGCTCGCAAACGACACCATTATCACCAGCCAAGTCGCACTCCTCACCCTCATCGAGGATGCCATCGCCGCAATAACCATCGACGCAATACGCACCCCTGTCGACGTGCTCGAAAGCGATCTTGCGGTCGTCATACCACTCTTCGGACAAGTCCGGGATGACAGGGCCGCAGAAGAGGTCGATCTGATAGTTGCAACCAGGCAGGTCCACCCCTAACGAGACGTTGCCGAAGCCAGGCGCGACGCCGGACTCGGAGTCGAACAACACCTGGTTGTCGATGACCTCGTCGAACTTCTCATACACGGCGAAGCCGACATCATAATCAAGAGGGCCGTCATTGACCACCAAGGCGGAACCCCCACTGATGGAGCCTGAGAGCAAGCCAAGACCCTTCGCCTCGACGCACGACAAGTCAAGGTACGAGCAATCCTCACCGCAATAAGGCTCGCCATCGCACTCCTCACCCTCCTGGACGACGCCATCGCCGCAGTAGGAGTCCAAGGCGTTGAACGCTATACAGGTGTACGTCCCCCCGGGTTTTGGGGTGTCGACGAAGTCATAGTTGTCAAAACGGTTGATGTCATCATGACAGTACAGCTCTGCGCCGACGTGCAACGGCTCGTTGCCAGGCGGAGTGGAGAACGGGACGTACCCCTCCTGGAGGACCTCGCGCACCCAGATGCGAGGAGAACCCTCCAAAACATCGATCTCCACGACTGCCGGTCCGGAAGCGGTGTCAGAGTCGAAATCCTTCCACTCATCAAGCGCAGGGCCGGTCGGCGCAGGTCCTATGAAATCACCGTCGAGCTTAGGCACGTCAACGTACCCCCACTGGAACGACCAGCCATCCTCGAGCCAGCAATGATCATTATCAGCGACGAAAGCAGCAGCAGTAGTCCCGTCAACAACCGAAGGCTCGTCAGGCTGCACGCCGGACAACCCCCAATCAGGCAAGTACTCCTCCTGCTCACACACCACCTTGTGAGCCTTGATGACGAACGGCTCGACCTCGCACGAAGAGCTACAGCCGTCACCATCCTCATTGTTACCATCGTCGCACTCCTCCTCGCCGTTCACGACGCCATCACCGCAGAAAGGACCTTGCAACGAGACGTTCTCACAAGAAGCAGAACAATACGAACACGAACCACCATAACCAGGCTCGCAAACGACACCATTATCACCAGCCAAGTCGC
>CAZKVR010000005.1:0-71459 GCA_964556395.1 uncultured Methanosarcinales archaeon | reverse complement strand
CCAGGAAGAACGCCAGAAGAAAGGGCTCCTCGGCTGGATGTGGAAATAAGACGACAAACATTTTTTATTCTTCTTCTCATTCCCACTTCTTACCATGGCCTACACCATACTCTACACCACCCACCCCGACCAGGAGACCGCGAAGCGCATCGCACAGCAACTGCTCGACCGCAAGCTGATAGCATGCGCCAACCTCCTCCAGAGCACGAGCATCTACACCTGGCAAGGAGAAGCCAAAGAGGAAGCGGAGACCATAGCGCTCCTCAAGACCAGCGACGAGACCGCAGAGAAAGCCATCGACGCCGTCAAAGAACTGCACCCCTACGACACGCCGTGCATCACCAAGCTACCAGTGACTGCGAACAAGGACTTCGAAGACTGGGTTGAGAACTGCACGGTTCCGCAAACTTTATAACCGTCACTGCTCACGAGCCAGGCATGGGAATCTTCAAGGCATACGACATCAGAGGCATCTACCCCGACGAGCTCAACGACGAGACAGCCTATAGGATCGGACGAGCATTCGTCACCCACACCGAGGCCGAAGAGGTCATGGTCGGACGGGACACGAGGAACAGCTCGCCAAAACTCCACGACGCACTCATCAGAGGCATCACAGGCCAAGGAGCAGACGTCGTAGACATCGGCATAGCCACCACGCCGATGACCAACTTCCTCCACAGCCACAAGGGCTACGAAACGAGCATCCAAGTCACCGCCAGCCACAACCCCAAAGAATACGGCGGGTTCAAACTCAACACGAGAGACGCCGAACCGCTCACCGGCGACGAAGGCATACCAGCCATACAAGCGCTCGTCGAGAAGAACCGCTTCCCCGAACCGGACCGGAAAGGCGTCGTCACGGAGAGAGACCACCTCGAAGACTACGCCACCTACCTCGCAAGCCTCGCCGAACGAGACCTCACAAGCCTCAACGTGGTGGTGGACGCGAGCAACGGGCCCGTCAGCAAGGTGGCGGAGAAAGTCCTGAAGAAACTGGACATCACGTACACGCCGCTCAACTTCACCCCCGACGGCGACTTCCCAGGACACGACCCCAACCCGCTCAAAGGAGACGCGCCCGACCAAGCCAAAGCCAAGGTGAAAGAGACCGGCGCGGACTTCGGATGCCTCTTCGACGCCGACGCCGACCGCGCCGTCTTCGTCGACGAACGAGGAGAGACCATAAGTCCGGACCTCATCGGAGCAGTCCTCGCAAGCCACGCCCTCAAACAATACCCAGGCGACAAGATACTCTACGACTGCTTCAGCAGCCACGTCGTCAAAGACGCGGTCAAGAAAGCAGGCGGCAAAGGAGTCGTCATGAGGACCGGGAGGAGCTACATCTACCAACGCGCACGCGCGGAAGACGTCGCCTTCGCAGCCGAAGCCAGCAGCCACTACTATTATCGTGAAGTATACCACGGAGACCACGGGTTACTCACACTCCTCAAGGTGATGGAGATAGTCGCCAACATGCAGAAGCCCCTGTCGGAGATTGTCAAGGAGTACGACACCTACACCAACACCGGCCAGATCAACGTCGAAGTCAAAGGAGACGCGAAACAAGCCATAGAAAAAGTGGCAGCCGCCTTCCAAGACGGAGAGCAATCACGCATCGACGGCATCACCATCGAATACCCAGACGCATGGCTCATCGCACGCCCAAGCAACACCGAACCGCTCATCAGGCTGAGAGTGGAAAGCAAAGACGAAAAAAAAGTGGAAGAGCTCAAGCAACGCGTCATGGAAGTCGTGCAATAAGAGCAGGAAGACTTAAAAACCAGACTTCCTGCCCCGCAGCGATGCAGCCAACCACGTCAGAATACATCGAGGTCCGCAAATCAAGGATTCACGGCACCGGCGTCTACGCCGCCAAGGACATCCCCGAAGGCGCGACCATCATCGAATACACCGGCCGGAAGATCAGCAAGGCCGAATCAGACCGCATCTACGAGGAGCAATACGAAAAACACCGTCACAACGGCGAGGAAGAAGGCGCCGTCTACATCTTCGAACTCAACAAGACGTGGGACCTCGACGGCAACGTGCCGTGGAACACGGCCCGGTACATCAACCACTCCTGCGACCCCAACGCCGAGACCGAGAACACCGGCCGGCGGATACTCATCAAAGCCCTAAGGCACATCGAGAAAGGAGAGGAGATCACCTACAACTACGGCTACGACATCGACAACTACCAAGACCACCCGTGCAGGTGCGGCAGCCCGAGGTGTGTGGGTTACATCGCCGCCGAGGAGCACTGGCCCAAGCTCAAACGGAAGATCAAGAAGGACCGGAAGAAGCAGCGGCGACAAGAGAAGAAGAAACAAGGGACGAAGCCTTTCTGGCAACGACTCTTCAAATAGAAAAAGAAGAAAAAGAATATCTCTAATACACCGGCATGCCACCCTCGCCAGAGGACAACGTCACGTTCTTCACGCTATGCAAATCCTCGAGCGCGTTGATGCGCAGCAATGACGGCGACTTTGTGTACAACAAGTCCTCGATGAACAACGACCGCTCCACCGCCGGGCCGCGTCTAGCATCGGACGCCGTGCCATGGTCGATAAGACCACGGAGCTCGATGTCATCCTCGGACACGTCGAACACCAACGCGCCGTTATACCCCTCGCCATCGCCGTAATCATGGCTGTACGCCGGGATGACAAGGAGGTTCTTCTCACGACTGAACAGGAAGGCGTGGTGCTCGTACTCTGCAGTCGAGGACGAGTAGCGCTCGTCAGACACCCACTTCGCAACCTCCTCGGGCTCCGACACGTCGGACACGTCGAACAACGAGAGCTTCAAGCCACGCTGCCGGCCGGTCTCCGTCGCCTCGCGGCCCAGGCCGATGACCAGGTCGTCACCGTACGGGTGGAGGTACCGGGAGAAGCCAGTAATCTTCAGCTCGCCCAACTCCTCTATGTTCTCAGCGTCAGAGAGGTCTATGACGAAGAACGGGTCGACCTGCCGGAACGTGACCATGTAGAGGCGCTCCTGCATGAACCTCGCAGAGTAGATACGCTCGCCAGGCGCCAAGCCCGTCAAGCGGTCGAGCTCCTCCAAATCCTCATCCAAGGTGAAGACGAAGTTCTCAGTCTCCGGACCCTCATAGCCAGGCTCCCAACGATGATCGACAGTCGTCGCCAACCGCAAGACACCATCATCCTCATCCAGTGCGAACTGGTTCACAACCGAACCCGGCACCATCCCGTTCGCCTCGACATCGAGGTCCAAGCCATCGACAGAAACCCTGTTGATGACCGTATACTGGAAATAATCGTACTGCTCCAACTCCTCCTTCACCTCAGTCTCAACCTTCTCCTCCAACGAGTCCTGCTCCTGCTCAGGGAGGAACCGGACGTAACGATGGATAATCTCAAGGACCTTCTGACGCTTCTCAGACTCAGACAACACTGCGCTGTCCACGCTGCGGATGCGCTCGACCACTCTCTTGTCAGAGTCGGACAGCATCGGCGCGACGACACCTATCATGACCTCCTGCTCGATGCGCCACTTATCGATAGTCTTGGTCTGGGCCAGGTACATATTCTCATCCGACATGTACACCGTCTGGGAATCCTCCACCGTGAGCGTCTCGGACGACAACTCGCGGTCATCCAAGGAAAGGCCAGTCACGGTGACGAACGACACCCGATCGTAAGGCATCGGATAATACCTGATGGAACCAGGAGACACCTCCTTGACAGATCCACCCTCAACGTAGACCGGCAACGGCCGCGGACCAGCCGACGGGTAGTCCTGCGTCACGAAGTAGACATAGCCGTCTATCATGCGCGACTCCACGTAGGAGCCCTCGAGCATGAACTCGTCCTCCAACACCGGTTCGGAAGGGTCGGACACGTCATACACGTCCACGAACGTCATAGTAATGCTGGACGGCAACTCGAGGTCCTCGAACGAGCCGTAGTCAGACACGCGACCGAACACGACGAGCTCATCACCACGGACGAACAAGCCATCCGGACGGCCCTTCTCCAACTCGACCTTCGACAAGACCTCAGCATCCTCGCCAGGGTAAGCCCTCGCGAGGAACAAGGTGTCGTCAGACACGGTGTAGAGGAACTCGCCATCAGTCTTGATGATATCACCCTCATCCACACCCTCGACCTGGACGTTCGTCTCGGAATAGTCACGGCCGCCGTCATCACCAGCAGCCTTGGGGGTGGCAGACTCCACAGCAAGGTCCATCTCACCACGCGCGTAGCCAGCCATCCCGCCGCCCGACTCCTGCAAGCTGAGGAACGCGTTCAACTCCTCCACAGTCGCGAAGCGCGACGGCTCCAACGACATCCCAGGAGAGAAATCCTCCAGGTCTAACTGGTCATCCTCCTCAGGCGTCATCGTCTGCGGCGTACAAGCAGCCACGGCCAAAGCCACGACGACCAACCCTAACATGGTAATGCTCTTCATTGACATGGTTGAATCACCTACTAATCCAGTAAGACGTTCATTATTTAAATATTCCTCTAAGGCTGCAACCGTGGCCGCAGTCATAAGCCCGCCAAAAGGACGTCTTTCAAGAAAGACCACACGCCGAACAACACCAAGTACGCCCCGACGGGCAAGGCATACCACCACAAGTCCGAGCGACGACGGCCCTTGAGGTAGTAGATGACGAACGGGACGTTGAACACGACGAGCAACAGCAAGAACGCCAAGAAAGGACTATAATCCAAAGGGTTGAGAGCGGTCACCACGCCAGCCCCCGTCGTCTCGGCCACCTCCTCGGACAACGACCGGACAGCCTCCAACACCGCCCCGTTGATAGCTGAGATGACCGCCATCATCGTCGACACGGCCACGCCGCCCAACAACACCTTCTGGCGGTTCCCGTCAGCCTTATGCAAGAAGTAAAAGACGAGCAACCCCGAGATGATAGCGTACGGCGCCAACAACGCGTACGTCAAAAGCCCACTCGCCCCTTCCATGAACGCCTGGACCGTGCTGAAGAATCCTAATAAGAACCACAACGTCAGGTTCAACACCGCCAGGTCGCGGCACAGGACGAACAGGTCGCCCACCTTGGCATCTTTGACGAGGACGCCCGCGAATATGAGCGCTAAAGCGATGCCCGGCAGGTTGCCGCGTCCTATGGAGACGACGAGCAACGCCAGGATGGGCAGCGTGCTCATCATGAGGAATAGGAAGAAGAGGAAGCTGAAGACAGCCCCCTTGTCCAACACCTTTCCGAACACGCTCTTCCTGGACGCCATGTATATGAGGCCACCAGAAACCACGTATATAAAGGTTGCCTCAACATTTAAATACGAATCCTTCTTTAGCCGACACCATGCCGAGAAAACTGCTCAAGGAACAAGTCCCATCAAAACACACCTTCAGAAGCTACTTCCTCACAGGACTCGTCGCGCTACTCCCCATCAGCCTGTTCATACTAGTCGTCACCTGGCTCTACCGCCTCGTCGACGGAGTCATCGAGCCCATCGCACGCCTCTACGGCACGCCAGGCATCATCACCAACGGCCTCGTCCTACTCACCCTCATCTTCGTCATCTTCCTCGTAGGCCTCGCCGCCCGGACCAGGCTCGGCCAATGGGTGCTCGACAACCTCGAGAAGAACGTCTTCCTACACCTACCCGGCTACAGGACGATAAAAGAGCTCGTCAAGCCCTTCACCGGCGAGAGCTACAAGCAATCGCTCAAATCAGTAGCGCTTGTCGACGTCTTCGGCAACGGCAGCCTGATGAGCGCGTTCATCACCGACCGCCACGGCAAGCACACCACTGTCTTCATACCGACCGGCCCCAACCCGACGTCAGGCAACATCGTACACCTCCCGAAAGAACGCGTGTACGAGATAGACGCCTCCGTCGACAAGGTGCTCCGGACAGTCATCTCGGCCGGCGCCGGTTCGAAAGACCTCCTCGCCAAGGTGAAGAAGACCAAGCTTAAAAAGTAGGTCTCGTTCTCGAAAGGCATGCCGCCACGCAGAGACTTGCAACCGCTCCTCGAACAGGCACAGAAAGCCTATCAAGACAGCTTCGACGGCGATGCGTGGTTCGGCAGGTGCATCTTCCTCAGCTTCTACTGCGAACGAGGCACGTGCACGTTCTGCTTCCGAAGCGTCGCCAAACACCAGCGACGACACGCCAGGAAGGCGCGCAGAAGCCTCGCCAGCATCCTCACCGAAGCACTCCTCATCAGAGCCTTCAACTGGCGCATCGAATTCCTCACCGGCGGCTACGGCATCCTCGACGACGAAGAACTCCTCAGGACCATCAAGCTGACGAGCCAAGCCCTTGGCAGGAAGCTCTGGGTCAACCTCGGAGCCATACCGAAAGACCTCTTGGAGAGGATGACGCCATACGTCGAAGGAGTCGTCAGCAGCATAGAAACCATGAACCCTGCGTTGCACGAACAGGTCTGCCCCGACAAGCCCATCGAACCCTACGAGGAGATGATGTCCGAAGCGAAAAAACTGGGCCTGAAGAACGGCATGACACTCATCATAGGACTCGGAGAACGAGAAGAAGACTTTCCGCTACTGGAGGAGTTCATCAAGAAGCACGGCATCGAGAGGATAACATTCTACGCGCTACGACCCGTCAAAGGCACGCCCCACACCAAAGGGCCGACCAGAGAACAAGTCACTTGGTGGGTCGCCAAGACGAGAGCCGCCTTCCCACACATCGAGATCATCGCAGGCACGGCCGAATACCGCCTCGACGAGACACCCCTGTTATTGGAAGCGGGCGCCAACGCCCTCACCAAGCTCCCAGCCACGAAGATGTTCAACACCGCCAAGGCGGAAGAACTCGAACGACTCGTGGAAAGCACGGGTAGAAAGTGGACGAGCACGATCAGCCACGACGACCCCGCGCAAGCGGCGGAGTGGGACGCGTGGATAAGAAACATAGACCTCACGGCAGACGAAGAAGCAACACTGAAACGCACCCTTGACGACTACCTGGAAAGAATGAGAAAAAAGAAAGAAAAGAAGTTCTAAGCCGCGTCAGCTTCCTTGACCATCTGGATACCGGACACCAAAGCCCAGACCCACATCGCGATCATCAAAGGGATGCCTACTATCACGAACGCCAACGGGATGCCGACGATGAACAACACGAGCTGGATGATGCCGTTGTTCGTGTCGCCACCGATGATCGTTCCCAAACCCGGCAACACCAGGATGTTCAACAACAACGCCGCTATCGCCATGCCCTGGCTGAGCTGCTTCTTGTCCCCGCCGGACTGCTTCTTATTCCCGGAAGATTTCTTTCCGCTCTTCTTGGTAGCCATACAAAATACACCTCACGAGACTCTCTTGCTCTTCTTACCAGACCTCACCGACTCCGACCACTCCCGTCCCTGCCTGTGCTTGTCAGGAGGCCGCTCATGGAGCGGGATGATAAGATGGTCTGACTTGCCCTTCCGAGCCCACTCGAGCTCCTCAGAAGGCCGGAAGTTCTTCCGGAACGCCTGCAACAATGCTATGAGCAACGCCAACACCAAAGGCCCTATGATGAAGCCCATGAAGCCGAACGCCTTCACGCCACCGATGACGCCGATGAGGATGAGCGCCGCGTTCAGCCGTGAACGCTCGCTGATGATCAAAGGCCGGACGATGCTGTCCACGTTCATCACGAGGATGACACCGAACACCATGATACCGATGCCTGAGAAGTAATTGCCATGCTGGACTATCTGCAACAACCCAGCCGGTATGAAGATGGTGAGAGTCCCCACCAAAGGAAGGAATGAGATTATAGCGATGACGAAACCCCAGAAAACGGCGTTGTTCAGGCCGAAAATAGCCCAAGCCAGACCGCCCGCGACCCCTTGGATGAGCGCTATGATGAGCTGTCCGTATATCACGGCGTTCGTCACCAGTTGCATCTCGCCAAACAACACCTGCTTGTGCTCCTTCTTCAACGGCAAGGTCTCTCCGATTGAGCGGTATATCTTGTCACCATCCCGGAAAAGGTAGAACAGGACGAAGAACGTGATGAGCACGCCAATCACGATATCCGCGATGCTCCCGATGACGTTGAAGCTCTCCGTGATGAGGAAGTTCTGGATACGGGAGCTGACCAGCTCCAACGCCGACCCTGCGTCGAGGTTCAGGCTGAACCTGTCGCCGATGACCCCGCTGAAACGCTCCAAAGTTCCAGAGTCAAACCCGGCCAAGGTGTTAGAAGCCTGCACAACGAGCGAACGCATGATGAAGATAGATGGGAGGAACAGGAAGAGGATAGTAAGCACCACCATGATGCCGGCAGACCACCCCTTCGGAACCTTCAGACGCCTCACGAACCACAAGTAGAGCGGACGGGCCGCGTAGGCTATGACCATCGCCAAGACGATATAACCCATGTAAGGCCCTACCACGAGCGCCGCCAAGAACAGCACCGACAGTAGGACTATGATGAAAAAGTTCGAGCTCAGCTTCTCCTTCACACGCTCACCTAACACCACACGCTGTACCAGTCATTTATATGCTTTTTCTTTACTCGTACCGCAACGCGTCAACCGGGTTCTTGCGAGAAGCCTGCCGCGCAGGAAGGATACCCGACAGGATGCCGACTATGACTGAGAACGCCAACGCGCCGACGATAAGCCACCACGGGAACTGCGCCACGAGATACTCGAACCCTCCTACAGTCCGGGCCAGGAACGACGCCACCCACGCCAACCCCATGCCGAGGAGCACGCCGACGACACCGCCCGCGAGCCCCAGCAACCCTGACTCTATAAGGAAGAGTGTCAGGACGTCCTCGTTCTTCGCCCCGATAGCCTTCATGATACCGATATCCTTCGTACGCTCCAAGACAGAAGTGTACATGGTGTTCATGATACCGATGCCACCGATGAGCAAGCTGATAGCAGCGATACCCACGAGGACCGCCGTCACGATGTTCAGGATGCTCATGAAACTCTCGATGACATCCATGAACGTCTGGACGTAGAAATCCTCCTCACCCTCGTCCTGGTCACGCTCATCACGCATCTCCTTCTTGATGCGTTCCTCGACGTCCTCCACATCCTCACCCTCATCCATACGGACGATGATGCTGTCCAGGCGTTCAGGCACGTCCAACAAGTCGCGGGCCTGCTCCATCGGGATGGCGACGACCCGATCGTCATCGCGGTTCCCTACCTCTTCGAACGACCCGACAACCTCGAACTTCTCACCGTTCACCATGACGTCATCGCCTATAATAAGGGGCTCGTCGAAAGCAGAGTCAGTGGCGTAATCATAACCCACGATCGCCACGCCCTTCGCGCCCTCCTCGAACAACCGTCCCTCCTCGAGAGGGAACATCTCCTCAAGAAGCCTTATCTGGTCGTCATCAGAAGGCACTCCCCAGACGAACGGGAACCACAACTCGCCATCCCACTCCACCTTAGCCGAACTCATCATGTAGCCCGCAGCTTCATCCACGCCCCGAACGTCCCCGAGAAGCTCGACATCATCCTCGGTCAACGAGTCCACACCCCCTGCTCCGAAAAGAGAACCGGCAGGCGAGATGAACATCTTGTCAGTGCCCAACTCCTGGAACTCCTCATTGATGGCGTTCTCCAAGCCCTGGCCGAGGCTGACGAGAGCCACCACCGCCGCGATGCCGATGAAGATCCCGATCATCGTCAGCCAACTACGCATGCGGCGCTGCCTGATGCTCTTCAACGAGATGCTGAAAAAATCCTCGAGCTGCTGGTCACTAGCCATACTGCAACGCCTCCACAGGCTTCATCCTCGAAGCCTGCCGTGCAGGCGTCAAGCCTGCGATGGAACCGACGAGGAACGAGCCCAGCATGGCCCCTGCCAGGAGTCCGAACGAGACGTGAGCCCTGATGATGTCCGCCCCGAGGGCCTGCCGCGCGATAGCCGCGGTGGCGAACGCGAATCCTAACCCCAAGGCGATTCCGATGAGGCCTCCTACCAATCCTAGCAGTCCTGATTCTATGAGGAAGAGTGTCAGGACGTCCTCGTTCTTCGCCCCGATAGCCTTCATGATGCCGATCTCGCGCGTACGCTCCAAGACCGAAGTGTACATGGTGTTCGTGATTCCAACCCCGCCGACGAGGAGGCTGATGGCGGCGATGCCGATGAGGAACCACTTGACAGCGCCTAGGATGGAGTTCAGCGATTCGATGGTCTCCTGAGCCGTCGTGACCGTGAAATCCTCCTTGCCCTCCTTGACGTCACGGCTGTCGCGCAACTCCTCCAACAAGCGCTCCTTGGCCACGTTAGGGTCCATGCCTCGCTCGAGCTTGGCCACTATGAGCCCATAAGCCTCATCCGTGCCGGTCACTTCCCGGCCCGCATCCTCCATGAGCCATGTGATGCTGTCGAGCTGCGGGTTGCCGGTCTTCTCGAGGACGCCTACAATCTCGAAATCCTGCTCGTTGATGAGGATGTCATCACCCACCTCTAAGTCTCTCCCGTACAAAGCCTCGTGGCCGAGACGATAGCCCACCACCGCTTCGTAGCGGTCGCCAGGCTCTATCAGACGTCCCTGTCCGGCCGAGAGATCATCAGGCGTCGTGACCGACATCTCGTACTCCCGAGAATCCTCAGCTACCGTCGAAACATAGCCGTACTCATCCTTATCATCGATCTCTACCTTGACGGAGCCGATAATCCGACCGAACGCTTCCTCGACCCCATCGGTCCTCTTGACCACCTCGAGGTCGTCCTCCGTGACCTTGACGGACTGGTACGTCCCCGGCGGCCCGTAGCCGCCGCCAGCGGCCTGGATGGTGATGGTGTCAGCTCCCAAGTCTGAGAACTGGCCGACAATGGCATCCTGCATCCCCTGGCCGAGGCTGAGGAGCGAGACGACGAGGGCGACACCTATGAAGATGCCTATCATGGTCAGCCAGCTACGGAGCCTGCGATTAGTCAGGTTCTTCACGCCCTGCCTGAAAAAGTCCTCTAGCATGATAGTCCTCGCTCACCGATATGCGGTTATCCTTGGCGTGTTCAACGCCTCTGCTTACGACACTTCCTGCGCCTGTAGATGAGAAAACCGGCCAGTGCCAACACGACGATGACCGTCATCACAGTCCCTGTCGAGGAATCCCCTTCCCCGTCGTCCGAGTTCGATAGGAGGTCAAGCGTCAAGTTCTGCTCAACCTCGTAATCCTTATTCATGGCATCCTTGAACGTGAGGGTGACCGGCAGCGTTATCTCATCCACACCTTCCTCCTTAAGCCTCAGGTCGAATGACGCCCTTTCGTAGTCGTCGCTTTCGACGTTGCCTAAATACAACTCGTCCGAAGCGGAGAGGATGTCGAACGACTCGCTCTCACCTAGCAATATTGTAAGGAATTTTATCTCCGACAACCCCTTGTTCGTGATGGTCAACCTCACCTCTCCACGCCCTTTGTCGCTATAGATGCTACTACGGTCGATGACGGTCATGAGGTCCGGCTCGTCGTTCACAACAACGCTGACCATGTCCGTCCTTGACTGGTCGTTGCCATCCTCGTCAGTGTAGGTTACAGTGACTGGTACCTTGTAGATGCCGGCCTCCGCTTCAGGGTATGCCTGGAGCGCGAACCCGAAATCAGCCGTCTCACCGCCTTGGAGGGTAGGGATGCGCTTCTCGATGGAAGAGCCCATAGGTGCCAGAGGTATGTCGTACGCCTGGTCGTTCGCCGAGACATCCGCTAGCTCTAGCTTGACTCCGACGTCGCGGACGTGGCTTGACGCCAGGTTCTTCAACTTGAGCGTGATGTCCATCCTGTTCCCGGGCGCTACCACTTCCGGTTCCACGCTTACGGAGTTGACGCTCAGCGTCTTCCGGACGGTACTCACCGTCAGAGGTATACTCTTCTCGACCCAGTTGTCAGACGTCTTTCCTTGCGCGTAACGGATATTGAGATAGTTCATCCCTTCGACCGCGTTGCTATCC
This sequence comes from uncultured Methanosarcinales archaeon, assembly GCA_964556395.1. Classification (GTDB taxonomy): domain Archaea; phylum Nanobdellota; class Nanobdellia; order Woesearchaeales; family WJKR01; genus WJKR01. The sequence goes on along the minus strand of CAZKVR010000005.1, from coordinate 59,556 downwards.
ACACGCACGCGATACTCTGCCAGGTAAGTCTCGCTCTGGCCGAGTTCTCCGACCTCCTTACGCTTCTTCGACTCGTCGTCAAGGCTGAACGGGTAGTTGTCAACGAATTCCACCGCCACATCCTTGGCGGCCGCATCACCCTTGTTCTCAAGCTTCAGCGTGACCGTCACGTAGTTTCCGGGCTCTGCCGGGACTGGCGTGTAGCTCAGGAGTGTCACGTCCAGTTGGGGCTTGTCCGCCGCCGCGGCGTCCATCGCCATGCCTGTCGTCATCAATACCATCAGTACCAGTAATGCGAATGCTTTCTTCATCGGTTCTCACCTTTTGTTCTTCATAGTCTTGACAATCTTGCCGTCCCGGAGGAATTCTATCCGGTCGGCGTGCTTCGCCACTTCCTCGTCGTGCGTCACCATGACGATGGTGGTGCCCTTCTCATCGTGGAGCTTCTCGAGGAAGCCCATCACGTTCTCGCCTGTCGCCGTGTCGAGGTTGCCTGTCGGCTCGTCCGCCAATATCACTTCGGGGTCGTTCGCCAATGATCGTGCGATGGCGACCCTTTGCTGCTGTCCGCCTGACAATTCGCTAGGGAGGTGGTTTTTGCGTTCCTGCAAGTCCACCATCCTGAGCAGCATTTCTGCCTTCTTCGAACGCTCCTCCTGCGGCACGTCCTGGAACATCATGGGTAGCATGACGTTCTCCTTGGCCGTGAGCGTGTTGATGAGGTTGAACTTCTGGAATATGAACCCTATCTTCTTCCCCCGTATCTGGGCGAGGTCCGACTCGTACATGGCCGAGATGTCCTTGCCGTCGAGGTAGACGTGGCCTTTGGTGGGGATGTCGAGGCAGCCCACCATGTTCATGCTCGTGCTCTTCCCAGACCCTGAGGGTCCCATGATGGCGAGGAACTCGCCTTTCTTGACCTCTAGGTTAAGGCCTCTCAAGGCGTGCACCTTGTTGTCGCCTATCGTGTAGGTCTTCCACACGTCCTTGATCCTGATGACGCTTTGCTGCTTGGTCATGGGCGTTCCATCTCCTGTTCGTGCTTCCTGAACTCATGTCCCATCTTGTCGAATATCTCTTTGGCCCGCTTGTTCTGCTCGAGGTATTCCTCGTACCACTTGATCTTCTTCTTCAGATGGTCCTTCTCCTCCTTGCCGAGGTCCTTGTTCTTGAGCTCTTGCTTGAGCTCCTTGATGGCTGGGGGGAGTATCTCCTCCATCGGCTTCAGGACGTTCTCCAACGCGTTGTTGAAGTGGTCGTGCAAGGACTTGATGAGGTTCTTCTCGCCCTTGACGTACACCTTCTTGGTGCCGGGCTTCTTGATGCGCTTGAGCTTGCCCATACGTTCGAGATCCCTGACGGTCGTGCTGATCGAGGCCGGCGAGTAGCCTGTGCGCTCCGCAAGCTCGTCGAGCGAGACCTCTTCTGGCTCGAAGAAGGCTATGGCGTTCACCTTAGCGAAGAGCGTCTTGGCACCGCTCTTCAAGGCCATCTCCTTGACAGCCTCGTGAAGCCTTTTTTCCATGGGGAGGTCGTAGACGCGCATATATATGAACCTTCTTTAATATTTTGAATTTAATGAATTTTATAATATAGCAAAACATTACATATTTAAAAGCTTTATGGATGACAGTAGGTAGAGAATCTACACTCTTCATTTCACGACAATCTCCTTGACAACGGAGAACTTATCCCGGAACGAGACATCCTTCGCAACCCGCACAGGCTTGGGCTGACCCGCCCGCTGCAAACGCTCCCTCTCCAACTCGCGATAAGAACCGGGCTCCACGACAGCCACGCTCAAGTGGCCGAGGCGACCGAACTCCTCACGCATCTGACGGTAATCCTGGACGCGACGCTTCAACTCCTCATCCAAAGCCTTGGCGAACGACCGCAAATCCCTGTCAGAAGCCTTCTCGCCCAACTCGAGCAACACCTCGTACCGCGGACGATCCTCCAAGTCACGAGTATAAGGGAGGAACGTGAACTCTCCCACACCCAAACCCTCCTGCTCCTTCACGGCATTCATCGCCGCCAACAACTGGTTCTCAGGACAGAACTCGCCCACGATGTTGAGGAAGTGGTCGCGCTGGACGAACTTGACCACCGGCAGACGACCCTTGAAACCCACGACCTCGACCACGTCGCCCATGTCATAACGATACAAGCCCTCCTGCGTCGTGACGACCACCTTGTACTTCCGACCCTCCTTGACCTTGTCGATCGTCACCGGATCCCTGTACTCATCCTTGCCCTTCTGCTCCATGAACTCGAAGAAATTCTCCTGAGCCACCACAACCCCTGAGCGGTCGTCATCCGTCAAGCCCAACGTGAGACGGCCCTCGCTCGCATAGATGCCAGGATCACGGATGGTCAAATCAGGGATGCCGGCCTTCTCCCGCAACACGTCCAGGTACGGCAGGTTCGCATCCGACTTGATGCAGTTCATCAGGCACAGGTTCGGCCAGATTTTAGCAGGAGTGAACTCGTCAAGCCTTTCCAACTGCCGGGCACGCCACCGCTTACCAGAACGTTTCAGCTCGTTCAGCAACGAACGCCTATGACGCTTGATGTAATCGAAGAACAAGATTACCTCGATAGGAGCCGCGAAGCCGACCTGCGTGATGTTCTTCGTAGCCAAAGCCTTCAACGCGATGATACGGGTCTTCTTGTCGAAATCCATCTCGTTATAGATCTCGGGCGGCACGACCATCTTGGCCTTAGCCCAGAAAGGCGTCTTCCAAGCCATGAAACCGGAGATGGACCCCATCAACGTGCCGCCCTGCGAGATATCCTCATGATACGGACCCGCGAAGTACAACGTCTTACCCTTCACGCCCTTACGCACAGCCTTCTTCTTCATCAGGAAGAACATCCACAGCAACAACTCCTGATGCAACTGCTTACGACGAGTGTTCGTCACGGGGATCAGCTTCGGCCTGCTCGTCGTACCGCTCGTCGTCGCGAAGAACACCACCTTATCCTTCACCAAGACGTTACGCATCCCCTGCAGCATGCAATCGACATAAGGATGCAAGTCCTCATAGGAGACGACCGGCACCCGCTTCTGGAAATCCCGAACGGACTTGATATCAGAGAAGCCGTACTTACGGCCATACGCGGTCTTGCGATTACGCTTGACGATGTGCAGCAACAGCTTCTCCTGAGCCTTACGAGGATTGCGCAACGCGGCCTGATACCTAGCAAGGGCGTTACGGAACAGCTTGGACCTGAAAACCCACCGCAAACCAGGAGGCTGCATGAAACAAGCAAGACAGAAACTCATATATAAAACTGTGCCTGAGAAGCTCCTGGCGAGATTCGAACTCGCGACCTCCGGTTTACAAGACCGGCGCACTACCACTGTGCTACAGGAGCAGCACGCGAGAGAACCAAACAGAGGTTTTTAAAGGTTTCTTCACCAGACCGCGAACACCAGCAACGTCACCAGGATACCGAGAGCCACGCCAGTCACCACCTGCACCAACGTGTGGCCCTCGACGACCTTCACCTTACGACGCACATGATCATGGCTGGCAAGCCGGTTCAACAGCTCCGCCTGCTGGCCCACGCTCCAACGAACCCCAAAACTATCCCTGATCACGAGGAGGCTGAACACGAACACGACGAAGAACAACGTCGAGAAACCCTGGAGCAAGAACACCGACGTGCTCAAAGACGCCACGACGGCGCTATGGCCGGACGGCATACCGCCAGTCTTCACCAACTCCTCAGCGAACGCCCGACGCCTATGATGATACGCATCCCACAACCACTTGCCCACGCCGGACAACAAGGCGGCGACCACGACGCTCACCACCAAAGGCCTCCACAACACCCCCCAAGCAGCCATCACGCAACCCTCCTATAACGAGAATTGATGAGCCCCCACTCGATGAACAGCAAGAGCAAGCCGGCCACCAACGCCATGAGGTCGAGCCGCACATCCACGAGGCTCTCATCAGAACGCTTCAACAAGTCGACGTAAGCGGCCTCCAAGTCCTGCTCCTCGCTCGCAGGGATAGTCACGCCTGACGTACGGTTGGTCACGAAACGCAGATCATCCAAGGCGAACACCGACGAGATGTTATAATACTCGGGCAAGTAGCCGATAGGAGCGCTCTCGGTGCCGATACCGACGCCGTTCACCACGACCTTGTTCTCACGCGCATACTCGACCGCCTCGCGCATGGAATCACCGACGAAATTACCTAGCGTCGAGCTGCCATCCGTAAACAGAATCATCACCCTCCCATTGTCAGGCTCGGACAAGAGGATGTTCGTGCCAGTAATGAGGGCTCCTGGCATGTCAGTACCGCCAGTCCTCGTCAAACTGATACTATCTATCGAAGACTTGACAGCAGTCTTATCCTCGGTCAAGGTCTGCTCGATCATGCTCACACCCGCGAAAGACACCACCCCCACCTTGGTCTTGCCGCCCAACGTGTCGACGAAATCCTTAGCATAAGACTTGGCCGTCTCGAGACGGTCAGGCAAAAAATCCTTAGCCGACATCGAAGAAGACACGTCAAGCCCGATGACATAGTTGTTATCGCTCTGCGGAGCCATGTACCACAACCTGACACCGGAAGCCGCCAACACGAGCAACGCCACGGTGAGGACTCGGAAGATGAGCACGCTGACATTCTTAGTCACCATCCTCTCACCTGCGATACGCTTCAACGTCTGGAAGTTCGCGAACCGCATCGCCTTCCGCTTCGCCATCCGTAAAGAGAGGAAGTGGGTGAGGACCAGCAAGGGGATACTGGCCAGGTACCAGAGATAGATAGGGTTCTCGAACGTCAGGTGCATGTTGTTTCACGTCGTCATGGTGATGAACTTCCTCTGCCGCAGGAACTTGGTGAGCGGCGCCAGATAATCCTTGTCGGTCGTGATGAGCGCCATCCCGCCCTTCACGCTCTCGAACACGTTCATAATCCTGCGCTCCTCCTCCTCGACGAAGCGCTTGTAGGGTTTTGCGAAATCATTCACATCGATGTACAACGTATTGTCGGAATAAGGATCCTCCAACGCGTACTGGCCGACGTGCCGCGGCAACTCCCTGTCGCGGGGGTCGCGGACCATGAGGCCGATCATCTCGAAGTTCTGCGACACCATACGCACGTACCGCTGCCACCCCTCCTGCAACCCGAGGAAGTCGGAGATGACTATGATGATAGCGTTGTTCTGCAGGAACGACACCGTCTGCTTCAACACCCGCTGCAGGTCGAACTTCCCGCCATACATCGAAGGATCCTTGAGGTGCTGCGCGAAGCGATCCAGCACGCCATGGCCGATGTTCGGATGGAGGCTCGCCTTCAGCTCGTCCGTGAACATGCCGAGTCCGACGGCGTCGCCGCCGCGCAGGATACCTTCGCCCAACGCGTACGCCATCTCAGCCGCGTACTCCGCCTTCAGCTTCTTGTTAGAGGAGAACAGCATGCTGTTCGAGACGTCGAGCAATATGAACACGGAAAAGCTCTTGTACTCCTCGAACTCCCGCACCATGGGCTCCTTGGCACGCAACGAAGCCCTCCAGTCGATCAGGGAGGCGTCGTCACCGAACTGGTAAGACCTGTAGCCGGCGAACTCGATGCCGCGACCCTTATAGCTCGTCACCCAATTTCCCGTGATGGTCTTGGACAGGACGGAACGCTTCGCGAAGATCTCCGCGTTACGGATATGCGGCGTGAGTTCAACGCGTAAATCCTTGACACCCATCTGAAAACCACCAGCCCCTCACACTATAGGGACCTTCTTCAGGATCTCATCGATGATGGGATCCGTGCCGATCTCCTCAGCCTGCCCCTCGAAGTTGAGGATGATACGATGACGCAGCACGTTGTGCGCCACCGCCTTGACATCGCTCGGCGTCACCACGCTGCTACCCCTCATGATGGCGTGCGCCTTGGAAGCTATGAACAACGCGATGCTCGAACGGGGAGAGCTACCGAAGCTGACGTACTTGCCCATCTCGAGGTCGTACTTGTCAGGCTTCCTCGTAGCCTCGACGATGCGGACGAGGTACTTCTCGATCTTCTCATCCAGGCGGATGTGCTTGACGAGGTGCTGCGCACGGATTATCTCCTCAGGCGACAATACCGGCGAGAGGTTGTAGTCGTCGAACTGGCTCGTCGTGATGTTCTGCGTCAATATCTTCAGCTCCTCCTCGAACGTCGGGTACACCATGTTGAGCTTGAACAAGAAGCGGTCGAGCTGCGCCTCGGGAAGCTTATACGTGCCGAGCTGCTCCACCGGGTTCTCGGTCGCCATGACGAAGAACGGAAACGGCAACCTGAAAGTCTCCTTGCCGATGGTGACTTGGAGCTCCTGCATGCCCTCCAGCAAGGCGGACTGCACCTTGGGAGGGGCGCGGTTGATCTCATCCGCCAGGACGAAGTTCGCGAAGATAGGGCCCTTGACGGTGTAGAAGCCCTTCCCCTCCTCGTACGTCGTGATACCGATGATGTCGGTGGGTAGCAAGTCAGGCGTGAACTGGATACGGGAGAACGACGAGCCGGTGATCTTCGACAACGTACGCACCAGCAATGTCTTGCCCAATCCTGGGATGCCTTCCAACAGCACGTGGCCGTTGCACAGCAACGCCTCGATGAGCGAGTCCACGATGTGCGCCTGGCCGACGACGACCTTGCCGATCTCAGCCCTGATCAGCGCGAACTTTCGCTGATACTTCTCCACCTCTTTTTGCAGATCCTCAGCCTGCATTCCTTCGAAAGGATCAGACATTGAACTTCCAGTGCTGCGGGTGGTTTAAATACTTTTTGTATTCCACCTCGAGGAGAGACAGAGAAAGATTTAAATAGTCGTGCCTCGCATCACGTAAAAGGAAAAAAAGGGGTGAACGGCTATTCCTGCCAAAGGCGTAAAGACAGAGTCAGACAAGACGCAGGCCCTCCTGCGAGAAGTGACGCAGAAGAAGATAGCATATCTGCAGAGCAAGCGCTCGCTCAAGGACCTCGAGGTCTACAGGCTCATAAAAGAGTTCTTCAAGGAATACCTCCACGCCCACTACGAGTTCACGTTCGACGAGCTCGTCAAGGAACTAGACAAGGTGTACATCGAGAAGAAACTGAGGGAGAACGTCTACAAGCTCCTCAGGGACTTCAGCACCATCGAGTACAAGGACGAGGAGATGCCCCAGGAGACGCTGCAGCAAGTCCTCTCCACCTTCTCCAAACTAGTCGACGCGCTCATCAAGTCGCCTTCAGAGAAGAAACAGGGATTCCTCTCGAAACTGTTCGGCAACGGAAAGGGGCCGGAGGTGAAGCAGGCGCCATCCGCAGCAAGCACGGAGACTACGAAAGCGACGCGCGAGAAGGAATCAAGCCAGCGAGCGGAAGCGACTGGAGCCGCAGCCCAGGCGACGCCTGAAGAACCCGCAGTGCCCGAGCCGGCTCCTGAGAGCCAGGCACCAACACCGGCGCAACAACACTCTCCGCAGGAAGAGCCGCCACAAGCCCAGCAACAAGAGAAGCCATCACAAGTCCCGCCTTCCATGCAGGAAACGCCGCAGGAAGAACAGGGCGCATCCTCTGCGCCGGGCGAGTCGACACCCGTCCAAGGGTCACAGGAACGCCCGTCTGCCGAAGAGCTCGACGTACCCGAACCCCACAAGCAGCCACCGCAAGAGCCGCACGCAGACCAGGCTGAGCAAGGCGAAGGAGGACAAGAGGCCGAGGACGGCTTCCAACTACCCGACCTGCCCGGAGAACCGGCCGCGCAATCACATTCACAGGAGTCACCAGGTCAACCCTCACAAGAACAACAGGCGCCAGGACAACCCTCGTCGTCACAGGAACGACAGAACCAGCCGCAACAGGCGACTCCTCAAGACCGACCAGAAGCGTCACGACAAGAGACTGGCTCACCAGGATCGCTCTTCCCGGAAGAAGCAGACCCCGAACAAGACGAGCAGGACTCAGGACAAGCCGCAGGCGCCAGCGCCGGATGGGCTGAAGACCCCGACGACACAGGCCGCGAAGACGGCGCCGGCCACCCCGACGAAGGACAGGAAGCGTCTGCAGAGACATCTTCGGAAGCGGCGCAAGAAGGCCAGCAACCCCTGAGCGGGACTGATGACAAGCCTCAACCGCAACCATCAGTGCAACCCGCCACGAGCGAGAAGCCCGCAGAGGAGTCCGCACCTTCGGAAAAGGCCGAGCAGCAACCGCTCGAGGCCCGGCCGCACGCAGAGCGATCACATGACTTCTACTTCGGCGAGGACGAACGACAGCTCTCGCAAGACCTCGACGCCCTAGCACACCAGCTGGACGACGTCATACACTCCGACGAGCCCCAGCAAGCACAGCAGCAAGGAGGACAACCGGAACCGCAACAGCAAGCGCCCACGCAACAGGGCCAGGTAGGAACCGCGGACACCCTCCAACAGCTCGTCACGACGGTCGAGCGGCTCATCGTAGAGCGTCGGACGGACGAGGCGAAGAGCACCTACAAGGAACTCATCGGACGCTACCACGCCCTGCCGGAGCACGCCAAGCACGCGTACTACGAACAGGTCAACCGCCTCTACGAACTACTCCAAAGGCACGGATAAGAATAAGCGTTTTTTTTTCTCCTGACGGGTTTGTAGAAACTCTCGCTCTTGTGCACGCCCCTCCTGCCTGGATGACTCTTGCAAGGATGAGTCTTCATAAACGACATCAAGGTTGTCACTGACAGCACCAACACCGAATACCATGCGGGCTTTCTCTGCAAACCGTCTCCTGACAAGGATTCTTGAAGAACCAGTACCTTCTTCAGATGTCGTACTTGCCGCCGCGCCGCCCCGAGATTATCATCATGATCCCGAACACGAGCAGCGAGAGTATGATGGCCGCACCTATGATGAGCACCGGCAACTGGTCAGGACCCAACGTCATGACCGTGAAGAATGACTTGGGCTCCTCTGTCGTCGGTTCCTTCTCGTGGTTGACGAGGTACTTGCAACCGTCCACGGCAGTGTTGACGAGCTTTATAGCCTCGTCGTACTCCTGCTGCTGACGCTTCCTCTCAGCCTCGTTGAGCAGCTCGTTCAGCTCCTGGCACTCAGGATTCTCATTCAACAGGTCGCGGGCGAACGTCACCCTGCTCTCCACATCATCCCCTGACTGCTTCTGCTCCATCGCGTTGATCATGATAGTAGTGGAATCCTCATACTCAGGGTCCTCGACGTTCGCCGACACTATCACCGACAACGGCCCCTCCTGGCGATACCCATCTATGGTGAGCGTGACCGAATGGTTCTCGCCTGTCGCCAAGGTGGGGAAATAGCTCTCCGAGAACGAGAAGCTGAGGTTGTTCGACGAGTTCTCCGTCGTCGCGTTGAGCGTCACGTCCGTGAGGCTCTCGTTCCACGTGTTCGCCAATGACAATGGCACCTCGACAGACTCGTTGACGTACGAGAACACCTCTTCAGGGGTTATCAGCTCGATAGGGTAAGGCGACTCCACAGGCTCCTCGAAAGGATAGGGTATCGGACGGGGTCTCGTCGCGCCGCCGCCGGAGCTCACCGGCGTCTCGGTCTCCTCGACCTGGACGCTCGTCACCGTGATCCACACGTTGTTGCTGTCGACGAACTCGCCCGCGGGGTCCGTCGCCCGGAACTTGATGATGCACGTCCCCTCCTTTTTCGGCTTGAGGTCCAGGTCGTCTCCGGAGTGCGAGATAGAGGCTACCGAGCAGTCGTATTCCGGCGTGATGCTGTACGACAGGTTGGTGCCTTCTCCGGTGTCCTCTCCTCGCTTGCCGTCGCCGTCGAGGTCGTCGTCAGGGTCGTAGAAGAGCTGGAGCCGTTCGGACTTGTTGTCTACCTTCCCATAACGGTAGCTCATGTAATGCGATATCGACGTGGACGTGTTCAGCGTCACGTTGTCGAGCGGGTTGCGGAGCTCTGGAGGCCTGTTGACGTCAGCCACCGTGACGTCCCACGTCCAGTTCACCGTCGCATAACGCTCGTCGGTCGCCCTCACGACGACCTCGTGGTCCCCCGCGTCGAAGAAGCCGTACGGGATCTCTATAGACGAGTTCGCGCCCGGTTCCACGCCTGTCAAGGTCTTATTGGGTTCTCCATCGACGAACCACTCGTACGTGAGGGAGTTGTTCTCGATGCCGGTGTCGTTCGTGATGAGAGCATCATAAGCCACGCTCATGTTCTCGGACACGTTGACAGCCACCGTTCGGTCAGTGAACAGTGACGCGTTGCCGAACGAGTCCAGTTCGGTCCGGTTGGCGGAGGCGTTCCAGTACGGCATGACTCCTTCGACCTCTGGCGACGAGGTCTTCGGCAACACCTCGAAAGACACGTTCTCCCAGTCGGTCAGGTTCCCGATGTCGGTCACCGAGAGGTTGACCCAGTACGTGCCGACGTGGCTGGCGTCCGGCGTGAAGCCTATGGTGAAGGACGAATTCCCCTCGTCGATGAAGGCGAACGTCTCGTTCAGGCCTTGGTCGTCCTTGAGGAACTCCCAATTGTAGGAGAGGTTGTCCAATCCGATATCCACGTCAGGGTCCGATACTTCCACGATCATGTTGACCGGGTGGTCTGCCACGACCGTGCCGAAGTCGACTTCCGGTAGTGAAGGCGGGTCGTTCGTGTTGTTGACGGTGAAGGTGAACTCTTCCACGTCCGTGAAGCCGTACCTGTCCTCGACGGTCACGTTCACCCTATAGGTCCCTACGTCGCTGTTCGTCGGGGTGTAGTCGACTACGCGGGCGGTCTCGTTGTAGTCTGAGAGCGGGAAGACCTCTGTGTTGTTGCTCGTGAATTCGAGGTTCTCGGCAGGGTCCGGGTCGTACGCCTCTACGAACACCTCGCATTGTTCGTCCTGCTTGCAAGTGACGTTGCCGAGCGGTTGCAGTTGGGGGGCGGTGTTGTTCTTCACCTCTAGGTGGAGGTCGCGGGCCGCCCACGCGCCGTCGTCGTCGCTCACGTTCACCCTTATGACGTGGTTTCCGATGTGGCTGTCGTCGGGCGTGAAGGAGACGACGCCGGTCGTCTCGTTGACCGCGATGTCGTTCGTGCTGTTGTCGCTGAATGTGAGGGTCTCGTCTTCGTAGGTCAGCTCGTCGGGGTCGGTCGCGTTGACGCGGTACCAGAACTCCCGTCCCTTCACCGTCGTGAGGTTGCTCATGTTGTCGCCGCCGTTGTTGCTTGAGTAGAAGCTCTCCTCATGGATGGCCGGCTGGTCGTTCGTGTTTGTCAGGTTGAGGAATACGGCTTCCCATGTGGTCTCTTCGTCGTCCGAGACCGTGACGTTCACCCACCTGCACGCCACGTGGCTGTTGGTGAGCGTCTCGTTCACCCTTCCTGAGGCGTTGGAGGCGCTCCCGTTGATGGTGTCGATGCTCCACGGGTTCGAGAGGCTGCAGTTGCTCGTGATGCCGAAGACGAGCGCGTCCGTCTCGTCGATGTCGGTCGCGTTGACGTCGAACACGAACTCCTCGCCTTGCACTCCTTCCGGATCGTAGGTCTCGAAGTCGGTCGTGATGTTCGGGGCGTGGTTGGTGCTGTTGACGGTGAGGTTGAACGTGGCGGTGCCGTTCGGATCATCGTAGGGTGTGTTTGAGGACGGGCCGTTGTCCGTCATGTTGATCCTGATCCACCAGGTGCCCACATCGGCATAGGTCGCAACCCCGTCGTCTCCCAGGTAGACCTGCACCTCGTTGTCATCGAGGACCGTGTAGTTCACGGAGGACAGGTTGCTCTCCACGGTGAAGTCTATGGGGAAGTGGTCTTCCTCGTCCGTGGCGGTGATGTTGTACCGGAACGTCTCCCCTTCCAGCACTTCCTGGTCCTCGACGCTCGCCGTAGGCGGGTCGTTCACTTCTATGACCGTGTACGTGACGTTCGCTTTCGCGATGTAGTCCGAGTCGCCGTCGCTGGCGAGCCAGGTCGCGTTGGAGACTCCGATGTCGCTCTCGGTGGGGTCGCAGGTTATAATTCCGGTGTATTCTCCGATCTCACAGTATGCTGGTTCTGATTCGTATAGTTTGGAGTATCGTATCGTGTCGTTGTCGGCGTCCGTGCTCTCCACCTTGATCTCTCGGGTCTGGTCCTCGTAGAGCGTCTCGTCGGTCGCGTTCGGTGCCGTGGGCAACGCGTTCTTGATGACGACCGAGGTGTTGAGAGATTCCGTGGCCGTGCCGTTCGAGAGCGTCACCTCGCAGGTCCAGTTCTCGTCTTTCCTCGCGGTGTACGACGGTATCGAGCTCTTGTTCTGGCTTAATGAGATGGAATTCGGGCCTGTGTGGACCGTGCTCCCGTTGTACCACGTCGCGTTCTGGCTTGTCGTGTCTGGAGAGCCGGTCCAGGCGCACTCGAGCTCGTCCTCGGTCGTGGTCTTGGAGTCGATGAAGGGTCCTTCGTCCATGCTCAACCCTGTGAGGAGGGGTGTGAGGATGACAAGGGCTGCTGCTAGCGTCGCTAGCAGGCGGTTCTTGTTCATCGGCCGCCACCTCTCTTCCTTGCGTGCGCTTCCAATCGCTCTACTACCACTGTCTTGAGCGGTTTCTCTTCTATGGCGGCGGCTACTTTGAGTTCTTTGTGGAGGTCGTCGGGGATGCTGATGTTGATGTTCGTCATGCCTTTCTCCTCTGCGGCTTCCTCTTCAGGCCTTCCAGCACTACTGTTTTCAGACTCTTGCCTTCTGTCGCAGCCCTTATTTTAAGGTTGCGGTGCAGGTCTTCTGGGATGCTGATGTTGATGTTGGCCACGGTCTTCCACACCAAAAATATAACTTAACTAACTTAGTTAACTTATTAAAGTTAGTTTTTTTAGCTAACTATAGTATATTAACTTAACTCTCTGCTATAAAAAACTTCCGCTTCTGACAACCATTCAACCCCTATCAGACCAAGAATAAGCATACTTCAGATGATGATACGCCCGCACGACGCGATCGTACACCTCAGCCTTACGACCCTCAGGCAACTCCTCATACGCCGCGACGAGCTGGACGTACCGCTGACGCGCAGACTCCAACTCCTCGAACTCCAACGCCAACAACACGTCGAAGAACGCCGCCGAACAACGCTCCAACACCGAACCGGAAACATCCTTCTCCTTAGCCTCATGGACCAGGTCCTCAGCAGAAGCATCGCTGGTCTCAAAGACAAGCAGACGCAACTCCTCCAAGAACAACTCGACCTCGACATAGGAATGCTCGACAACAGCCTGCTCCGCAGTCCGCGTCACCACGAAGAAACGCTCCAACACCTTCCGCAACGAACGATGCTTCACCAGCTCCTTCAAAGCCCCCTCCATGTCAGGAGCCTGGAACGACTCCACCAAGTCCAACGCGAACCTGAAAAACGAACGGGACAACAACGTAAGAGACTCCAAGAGAGAACTCGCAGGCTCGGTACGCTCCTCAAGCTTCGCCTCCAACGAGATGATACCAGCCAACAACGACTCCTTCTCAGCCTTGGACAACAACACCTGCTTACGCTTATGACGCGTCAACACGACGCCGAGACGAGCCACAGCCTTCACGATCTGACGGTGATACAACCGGAAGAGAATGAGCAAGGCCAACAAGAAACCGCCCGACACCATAAGCAACAAGGTCACATTCGACTGCTCCTCAGCGATCCCGGGAGACTCCTCGACAGCGCAAGGCGGGCACGGCCCGCCGCAATCGATACCGGTCTCATTCTGGTTCTGGATGCCATCGAAGCATGAAGGACAAGGCGGGCACGGCCCGCCGCAGTCGACCCCGGTCTCACCCCAATTCTGGATGCCATCAGAACAATTCTTACAAGGCTCGCAATACTCACCACCGCAATCGACACCCTCCTCATCATTGTTCTGGATGCCATCGAAGCACGTACCGCAAGGCGGGCACGGCCCGCCGCAATCGACACCCTCCTCACCCTGGTTCTGGATGCCATCAGAACAAGTCGGGACGTACGTGCAGTTCTCCCAGAACGTACGCTCATAATCATTAGGATTACAACCATTCAAATCGATACACTCCTTGTACCGCGTACCATTAGGCAAGCACTCAGACCAATCATCACACTTCCACTTCGGAGTGCAAGGCGAGAACGAACCACCGCCGCCACCGCCGCCACCGCCGGACTCCTGATCCTCCTTACAGATAACCTTGACCTGGACGACATCGCTCTCAGCAGAAGCATTAAAAGGATCCGTCGCCCGGAACAACAAGTAATCAGTACCGCAATCATCATCAGCCCTAAAGTTCACCATACCACTATCAGGATTGACAGAAGCGGACACCACGTCAGTGCCGAAAACCTCGAACGACAACGGGTCGCGATCAGGATCCCGGAAGTGATCATACAACGTGTAAGGAGACGAACTGCTCCCCTGCATGAACTCGACATCAGGGATGGTCTTGAAATACTCCGGAGGATCATTGATGTCAAGGACCGTAAGCTCATACTCCTCCTCGACGAGGCCGTTGGCGCAGCCGGAAGCGTCACGGGCGGAGACCGTCAAACCATTCACACCGACCTGATCCTGGCGCGGACGCAACCACAACCAGCCAGAGTCATTGATCCAAGCCCACTCCGACAAGTTACCAGGACCCACGGAAAGAACCAACGAATCATTATCAGGATCGGAAGCGTTCAACTGACAGGTCACCGTGTTATCAGTCACCCGCGTAGTCTGGTTTATCGTATCCGGACACGAGAACTCCAAACTAGGAGGATCATTGATGCACAAGAAGAGGAAGCTATCAGTAGCCTGGCCCGTGAACGGGAACTCCAACGAATCCTGACCCTCCAGGAAGAGGACGCCCCCACCCAAGAGCAAGAGCGCGACGAACACCAAGGAGGAACCCAGCAACACCCTATCCATACGCAATACCACTCCAAGGAAGTATTAAAAGCTTTTCGTTCAAGAAAGCCTTCAAATGACCGCGCTCGCCCAGAACGTCAAGGTCAACGTGTTCTCACCAGTCTCGACAGACTCCGGGATGAAGATGGCGACGTCGAACTCAACGCTATTGTTCACACCGTCAGGCAGCAAGGTATCACACACCAAAGTCTCATTACCATCAGTGATGTTCGTCCAATCCTGAGGGAAGCCGCCGACGCAACCGCCCGAAAAAGAAGAGTTCGAAGACGAGTTGGATACCTTATAAGCGATCCAGGAATCATCAGTAGCGGCATCCAAGAACGAGCCGCCATGAGCCTCACCCCAATCAGAAGCCTGCAACGTGACGTTCGCATCCATGCCCCCATCATTACGGACGAGGATACTGTCAGGCAAGAACGAAGGGCAGACATCCTCATCGCTACCGTTCTCCACATCAGAGAATATTGTGCCGCCCGCGCTGCAGCCGGTAAAATTGATAGTGCCATCGTCAGCCGTGGTGATCGATACCCCCGTCGATATGGTGATTGAGATATTACCGGAGTCTGACGTCGCGTGGCCGCTCACAGGATCGCTCCTGTCAACCACCTGCTGCAACAACCCTATGGAGAGCACGAAGCCAACCACGAAGATTACCAGCATCAAAGCCATGACGCCCAACACGCGCTTGTTATCCATGATTACACGACTCTCCAGCGTTCACCGCCTATTTAAGCATTATGGTCTGTCTCATCAACGAGCGAGGCGTTGCCGTCACCAGAAGTGGCATTAGGAGAGACCACGTCGATACTGATGCGTCCCGAAGGAATGTCCTCACCTGTAGAAGACTCTCCTGACCCGTCCGTATCGAGCATCGCCACCAGCAAGACCGAGACCGATACCACAAGGATGACCAACGCTACATTGATGACGACCAACATCATCTTACGGGAATCCATACCTGACGTAGCGGTCGGCTCTCATTAATAAGGATTGCGCTCAACCCAAGAACCAACGCGCAGCAGGCCTGTAAGCGGTCACGCGGACGGTCGACGAGTAGTTGCCGGGCTCAACACCGCCTGGAGTCTCCAACCGGAAAAAGATATCCTGTGGGCCGCCCGAAACCAACGCTTCCGAAGGGATAGGGGTCACCCACGAGGCCATCTCCCCCTCAACCCTCACCATGACGAACGAATCGTCAGGGATATCCAACGTCGCCCGCCTAGTCGCACCATTGCCAGGGGAGACCGTGCCGAAGTATAGCTTGTCGGTATCGAGCTTGAAACCCACGTAGTCAGACACCTGGACCTCTGTCCCGATACTCGTCGTGTGCACTGGAGTGAGGATCCATACGAGCGCGACCAACACGAGAAGAGCCGCAGCCAAAGCCGCGGCCATCCAGAAGAGACTCCGCACACCAAGGAACCATCCAGCCATCATGCGTCACTCCTTCCCGCGCCGCGACGCCAGGGCGCGGACCATGAAGAAACCGTTGACCAAGAGGAGGATGACGAGCACCACGATGACGACCGGAAGCAAGGACCCCTCGCTGATGAAGCCAGGACTCTCCTCCACGGCCTCGCGAGGTTCCGTGAGGTTGAACGTGACAGGGACGCGCTTCGTGTGCTCCTTGTTGAGAGGGTCGTCGGCGTCATCGGACTTGCCGACGCGCTCGAAACGCAAGACCACCTCGCCCTCGTGAAGACCGAAATCCATGGCATTCGTGTCCAGATAGGTCGTCAAACCCCTCTGCTCGAAAGCGTCCAGACGGACGGCGGATGATTCGTCAGTGCGTTGCCCGCCGACCTCGACGTGTCCTGACACCTCGACGGTGGAACCCCACTTGTTCGACACCCTTATTGGGAACTTCACGATACCCTGTTTCTCAACGACTTCAGGGTGCTTTGAGAGGTCAACGTCGAGGTAGCCGACCAGGAACCTATGTTCGGAAGTACGCGTGACGTCATCATAATGATAGTCGAGCCGGGCGTCATACGCGCCCGCAGGCAATGAAGACGTGTCGAGCCGGGCAGAACCCGTATGCGTCTCGCCAGGAGCCATCGATATGTCGCCGAACGACTCCTCCAAGACTGCCTCGCCGTCCTGCGAGAGCGTCATCTCAGCCTCCGTGCCGGCCAAGGCTTCCTTACCGCGGTTGATGACCGAAAACTCCATAGAGGCGTTTTGGCCTTCGTTCACACCGCCCTTCTCGCCGCCGACCTTGAACGAGGTTATTTCAGCGTACCGCCCAGGATAGGGTACGTGCACGACGACGATGGCGCGGACGCCCGTCCGCGCGCTGATACCTGAGCTGTCGACATCCTCCACGATGTTCACCTTAAGGATGTTCTTGCCAGGCTTGTCGACGCTCTCAGGAAGGGCGAGATTGAGGTCGAACTCCTCATGGTTCCTGGCCGGGACTGATATCTGCTCCTGCGACAAGGTGGCGTTGTCAGCGAACCTCCCGCTGAGGCTTATGCTTATGGGAACCTCGTGGTCGAGGCTGTTCCTCACGCTGAACGACAGGTCTAGCTCGTGCCCAGGCACGAAGTCCAACTCGTACTTGGCCGGAGAAACCCCTATCGCAGTCGCTATGGGAATCGAGAGGACTATGAAAGAGAGGAAAAATATTGAAGAAAAAAATCTCATCCTGATCACGAGGCCTCCTGAGCCCAGAACGTTATCTGGAGGTCGTCCTGTCCTATATGTGTCGTCTGAGGCAGATAGACCTTAGCGTAAAGGTTCATACTGTGGTCATTCCCGGCTGCTTGGAGGTTGTCGCATGCAGGGAGATCTTGCCTATCGGCATTGGTGATGTTCGTATAGTTCGTCGCCGCACCACTGACGCAGCCAGGGTGGTCAGTGTTGTTCGCGATCTTGTAAGCGATCCACGAGCCTAAAGCATCATTGCTTTCCAGGAATGTACCGCCATGGGCCTCGCCCGCGTCCGTGACGTTCATCGTGACGTTCGCGTCCATGTTGCCGTTGTTGCGGAGTTGGAGGAATCCTTCATCAGAGTAACCTCCACAAGCGCCGTCGTGTTTTGCACCGCCCCAATCCGCGTCCGAATCGATGACTATACCATCTTCCGGAGGCTGGCACG
Organism: uncultured Methanosarcinales archaeon; assembly: GCA_964556395.1. Classification (GTDB taxonomy): domain Archaea; phylum Nanobdellota; class Nanobdellia; order Woesearchaeales; family WJKR01; genus WJKR01. Next base: position 41,614 of record CAZKVR010000005.1, on the reverse strand, counting down.
AGCCGAAGTTGAGAAGGTCCCGGTCATTCTCAAGCACGATGGACAAGCTGTCCGACACTGTCAGGCTGACGTTACCCTCATCGTACGTCGCATAACCGGTCGGTCCTTCCCTCATCGTCTCCAGCTTGTTCAAGCTGATGGTGGTCCCAGCGATAGAGACGACGATCGCTGCCACCAGGAACATTGCCAAGGTCTTGTTAGAAATATCCATTTTTAGTCATTCCTCCGCTCCTTCGTTTATGATGTTGAGCACTACCTGCCCCGTCGCGCCGACCGGCTCCGGAGCCTCTTTGACGGAGAGGGATACCTTGCCGGTGGTGGAGGGGTTGTCATCCGCTTGCTCGTCGGCCACGCGGACCTTGCTCGCCTCGTTGATCACCGTCCACGTCCCCAAGAGGGAGACGACGATAGTGAGTACGACGAGGACAAGCAGCGTGTTCTTTGAAATATCTTCTGTCATGATCACTCACACCAGGCTGTTGTTCTCACGCCGCTGTTTTATATATGTTTCGTTTTGTAACTCCTCACGCGTGTCAGGCTGGAGAGCGGCAGGCTTATATGCTGTCGCTCCTGCTCGGTGTCGGACGCGCACGGTTTCCGCTCACCACCACCCATCAGTTAATTTTATAAATGCGCCGTCAATCCATCGGGGTTGAGCCTCCGTAGCTTAGCGGTAGAGCGTGCGGCTGTTAACAGCCCGCAGCGACCATCGCTGTGCGGCGGACCGTAACCGCAAGGTCGCCGGTTCGAACCCGGCCGGAGGCGTCCAAAGCCAAAGGCCGGTCCCAAAGGGAAACCTGAGGATATCGGCCGGAGGCGTCCTTATGGGCCCGTAGCTTAGCCTGGTGGAGCGCATGACTGATAATCATGAGGTCCCGAGTTCAAATCTCGGCGGGCCCACTTTTTTTCTTCTCACCTGAACACGCCCTTGAGCTCCCTGAAAGGTTTCCCATACCCAATCTTCCTCAAGGTCTCATCAAGCAGCATCTCCGCCTCGAGCGTCTGCTTCTTGCCCAAGGAGAGGCAGAACAGGTCGTTCCATCCGTACTTGGACCTGTCTGAAATGCTCAACGGTCCGGTGATGCCGAAAAGCCACAACACCTCGATGACGTTCGCGATGAGTCCGGCTGAGATCGAATTGTACTGGACCTTATGTCTCAGATGGCCGTCAGAAAGCATCAGCCCCAAGAAGAAACCCTCAAGGAACGCGAAAGAGTATCGGTTAACATCCCTCTTCAACCTCACTGTCTTCGTCTTGTACCTCTTATAGGTCAGGTACTCCTTGACGAACTCGAAGATGAACCTTGAACTGAAGATGACAAAGCCGCTGTACTTGCCGTGGTCATGGGTGAACCGGCTCTCTTTGCCGAAAAGCTTCCTCAACACCAGTTGCACGAACTTGATGAGCTCCTTGTTCCCCGAATGCAAGCAAAACTTGACACGATAGCCCTTGTCATAATACTGGCTGCCATCCCCGGCCCACAAACCGCAGTAGGTCCCTATCAGGCGCTCATCATCACATACCAAGTGTCGGACGATGTTCCTCTCACGCACCTCGACGCCTGAGAGAAGAAGATACTTCTTGATCGTAGCCACCGCTACCTCCTCCCTCCGCGCGATGGCTCGCATCGACAAGCCCTCGCCGTAGAGCTTCCGAAAAAACCGTCGTTTCTCCGGTGGCAGCGTCATGGATGAGAATATCGAGAGACCTTAATAACTCTACCGCCCACGCCTGTCCAGTGGCCACCTGCGCGGCAAACCTATAAAAACCACGCTTCCACTCCGGAAGGCATGCCGCTCAAGGAGCCGGAGCCGGGCGAGACCCGTAAGCTGGAGGGTGTCAAGGACGCCGCTACCGACATCGCCAAGCAGACCGTACTCGTCGATGAACGGCAGCTCATCGTCTTCGTCAACACCAAGCGCGGCGCTGAGAGCCAGGCCGAGAAGGTCGCCAAGGTCCTGGGAGCCACGGAGAAAGGCAAGGAATTGGCGGAGGAAGCGTTGAAAGCCTTGTCCAGCCCGACCAAGCAGTGCCGGCGCCTGGCGGGCTGCCTCGAGAAGGGGGTGGCGTTCCACCACGCAGGCCTCCACGCAAAGCAACGAGGACTCGTCGAGCAGGCCTTCCGGGAGAAGCATGTCAAGGCTATCTGCGCCACGCCGACGCTGGCCGCAGGCGTCGACCTCCCCGCCTTCCGAGTCGTCGTCCGAGACCTCAAGCGCTACGGCGGGCCGTGGGGGATGACCTCTATCCCGGTCCTCGAGTACGAGCAGATGACGGGCCGCGCCGGCCGGCCCGGCAAGGATCCATGGGGTGAGGCCCTCTGCGTCGCCAAGGACGACAGGCAGGCGGAGGAGATCGTCAACCACTACCTCCATGGCGAGCCGGAGGCCATCTACTCCAAGCTCGCCGTCGAACCGGTGCTCCGCACGTACTTGTTGTCGTTGGTGGCGAGCGAGTTCATCACCACGAAGAAGGACTTGTACGGGTTCTTCAGCCGGACGTTCTACGCACACCAATATGGGGATACGGCCAAGCTCAACCGCATACTCGATGACATGACGCGGCTGTTGCGGGAGTGGGAGTTCCTCAAGCCCGGAAGTGACGAAGGCCCGGCCGTGACGGATGGCTTCACCACCGCGGCAGACCTCTCTATGGAACAAGACGATGACGAGTCGTTGGAAGCCACCAAGATGGGTCGCCGCGTCTCGGAACTCTACCTCGACCCGTTGACCGCGCACCACCTCCTCAAGGGGATGATGAGAAGCACGTCGAGAAGGCCGAGCACGTTCAGCTACCTCCACCTCTGCGCAGCCTGCCTCGAGCTGCGGCCGTACGTGAAGGCCCGCGCGGCGGACATGGACGTCATCGAGGAGAAGCTCGCCGTGGAAGAGTACGGCCTCCTCCACCTCCCGCCCAACCGCTACACTGAAGAGTACGACACCTACCTCGACACGGTCAAGACCGCCATGCTTCTCGAGCGTTGGATGGAGGAGGACTCCGAGCCGGAGCTCATGGAGAAGTACAACGTCCGGCCGGGAGAGCTCCACGCGAAGCTCGAACTCGTCGACTGGATCGTCTACGGCGCGGGAGAGCTCGCCAAGATCGCGGGCTTCCACGAACAGCGGGGCATGTTCTTGAAACTCCGCAAGCGTCTCAAGCACGGCGCCAAGGAAGAACTGTTGCCGTTGCTCAAGCTACGCGACGTCGGACGCGTACGCGCCAGGAAACTGTATCAGAACGGCCTCCGGGACGTCGGCGGCGTGCAACGGGCCGACGCGACGACGCTGGCGCAGCTCGTCGGGAAAGCCACCGCCTTGAAACTGAAGGAGCGCGTAGGCCAGAAAGTCGACCCCGACGACGTCCAAGTCAAGCCTCGGAAGCGCAAAGGGCAGAAAGCGCTGGGAGACTGGGGCTAGAGGTGTGGGTGCCTTTATGAGAATGATTTGAGGGGTGGATTCACTCCTTCTCCCTTTCCGCCTTGAATTCTTCCAACCGCGACTCCTCGACCTCTGGGAAGATGACCAGTACGGACTCGCCGTACGTGCAGTCAAGGCACTTGTCCCACAGGGGTCCCCCATCCATCTGCCTATCGTTGAACTTGGTGTTCAGGCTGCCGCACCGGGGGCACACTTTGAAGAACCTCTCGCTCATGGTCTGTTCAGCCTCTCGATCACAAATTATTCTGGTGTCGGCTCTGGCTAGAGCCTGGGGATGACGTACACCCGCTTCTTCAGGATGACGACGCGCACCTTCTGGCCGTCCTGCAACCCCTCCAAGAGGTTCTCGTGCGTCGCCACCGGCACCTGCTGGAACGTCACTGGGTGTATGACTTCCGCCTCCGGGTGGGTGACCGCCACGGTGGTCTTGTGGCGCTTCAACACCTCGTCCTCGTCGCCCGCCGTGAAGACCGCTTTCTTGTCCGCGAACAGGTCCCGGCCCGTGCACTGCTTGCCCAAACCCGTCACGAGGACCGGACGCCCTTTCAGCGAGACCACGTCGCCTGTCGAGAAGTGAGGGAAATCGACCACGACGTTCAACCGATACAGGCCCTTGCTCGTCTGGCGGTCCTGCGAGAACAACTGTTCGGAAGCCTTCATCCGGCCGCCGAAACGTCGCACCAGCTTCTCGCCCACTTGCCGGGCGGCCGACTTGTGCGTCAGGTACAGGTCGGGGCCACGAGGGGTGTCAGCCACCTTGTTGACAGCCACGCCTTTGTCCTCCACCCCTGCCAGCTGTTCCTGGACGAAGGGCAACGCCTCTTCCGGCGGTTCGCGTAGCTGTAGCTTGGCGGTGAAGTACTCCGTCCCCGCCAGGGCGCACTTCTCGCAGCGCTGCAGCTTCACCGGGAAGTCTAAAGGGACCTCCTCGCCCTGCACCGTCGCCACCGCCTTGCCGTAGCCCTTGTTGCCGCGCTTCTCAGGCACATCCAGGGACTCCAGGCGTATGGGCACTTTCTGCTTGACGTGGTCCTTCACCACCTTGAGGATTGAGGACTCGAGGTCTTGGGGGTGGAACCAGTGGTTGTGCGCGAACAGCCGTCCGCACGAGCAGAGGCGTACGTCGAATGGCTTGACCTCTAGCCTGGAGGGCTTGTGGTCCTCGCAGAACGACTCGCCTCGCCGTATATTCTTTCCGCAGACCGGGCAGAACGCCATGCCGTAGAGGAATGAAGACCTGTTTATAAAAGCTGTTCTCCTCGCAGGCACGGGTCGCGACCGCCTCGACAATGACAGTTCTCCTGAAAACCCGCACGGTTCCCGTCGGACAAAGAGCTTTGGAAGTCTCTTGCAAGGATGAAGAACCCTCCCAACAGCATCGAGCCTTCCGGAGCAGAAACGTTTAAAAGGCCTGGCTCCTGACAGCAAGAGACCGTGGCCCGACGCAAGCCCAAGAAGCAGCCCGAAACGTGGCGGGGGAAAGCCTGGCACTTCATCTGGTACGAGGACAGCATCGCCAGCTGGGTCGTCAACGTCGTCCTGGCGTTCCTCATCATAAAGTTCCTCGTCTACCCCCTGCTGTCCGTAGCGTTGGGGACGGGCCTCCCCATAGTCGCGGTGGTGAGCGAGAGCATGGACCACGGCTACACGAAAGAGTACGACGCCGCCTGCAACAAGGAGTACGAGCTCTGCGGACACACGCTATCCGAACGGCCATCAGGCGTCACGTTCGATGAGTTCTGGAACGAGTGCGGCGACTGGTACGAGGAACGGAACATCAACCCCGACGAGTTCCGCGACTACCCTTTCAGCAACGGCTTCTCCAAAGGTGACATCATCATCCTCGCGGGCGAGGAACCCGAAGACATCTCGGTCGGGGACGTCGTCGTCTTCCAGGCCCGCAAACCATACCCCATCATCCACCGCGTCATCGACAAGCACGACACCCCGCAAGGATACGTGTTCGAGACGAAAGGCGACCACAACCCCATCCAGATAAGCGGCGGCATCGACCCCGGACTCGATGAGGCCGACGTGCGCGAAGAACAGATACTCGGCGTCGCCAAGGTGCGCGTACCCTACGTCGGCTGGGTGAAAGTCGGCCTGGTAGAGCTCATCACACCGAGCAGGTGTTGAGGTCGCTCCTATGAGAAAGACTTCTCCCATCGTTATTCCTATCCGCTATAATCCTTTGCCAGAGACCTGCAGTTCCAGACCGTCATGGGAAGGGCAGAAAGTGATTTTTGAGAACGTCACTTCTTCAGGTGGACTGTCGTCGTCGGGAACGCCATCTCGACCTTCGCCTTGTTGAAAGCCTTGACGATGTCCAGGTTGATGTCCTGCTGGGTGTCCATGTACTCCTTGTAATCGCTCGAGTTGAGATAGTAGACGACCTCGAACAGCAGGCTGGAGTCCGCGAACTCCTTGAAATGCGCCCGGTCGAACTCCGCCAACTCCTTGTCCTTGACGATCCGCTCCACCATGCCGGGGATGCGCTTCAATTTGGTGGCGGGCGTGTCGTACGTCACGCCGAACTTGAACGCGACGCGGCGCTTCTCGAGCTTCTTGTAATTGTTGATCCTCGTGCTGGTGAGCTCCTGGTTGGACACGACGAGCTCCTGGCCCTGGAGTGTCTGGAGCCTCGTAGACTTGATGCCGATTTTCTTCACAGTCCCCATGTCGCCTCCGATGATGAGGAAGTCGCCCACCTCGAACGGCTTGTCGAAGTAGATCGACATGGACGCGAACAGGTCCGACAACACCCCTTGCAAGGCGAACGCGATGGCGATGCCGCCGATACCCACGCCCGCCAGCAACGCCGAGACGTTGTACCCGAGGTTGTCGAGGATGAGGAGTATGACGAGCACCCACAACAACCCTTGGATGAACCCCTTGAGCAGGTTGACGATAGGGCTCTGCCTCGTCCCCTTCCGCCCCTTCTTCTCATCCCACTTGTCGGCGAAGAACCCGACCATACGGTGGGCTATGCGCGCCACGTAATACGTGATGGTGACGATGAGCAGGTAGTACATCCCCTTGTCCAAGGCCGGGTGGACGTCTATGAACTTGAGTCCTATGAAGATGGCGAGGATGGCGTAGAACGGCCAGCCGATGCTGTCCTTAGCCTCGATGAGCGCGTCGTCCACGTCAGTCTTGGTCTTCTTCGCCAATGTCTTGAGACGTTGTATGACGACGAACTTGAAGAACCGCAGCACGAACCAGGCGGCCAGGAAGACGAGTACCGCGACCGCATACTCCTTGACGGTGTTGCCCTGCCACGAGACGGAGAGCAACGCTTGCCAGTCGACCATGAGAGGTGTCAGGTAGGGACTGGTTAAAAAACCTTGTGCTCCAAGCGTGCGATAGGTTTAAATATGACTCCTTGTCAAGTCCGCCTGGACCATGGTGCTCGTGAAACGCATGCAGATGAGGGGCTTCAAGTCCTTCGCCAACAAGACCGACGTCGAGTTCGGCGACGCCTTCAACTGCGTCCTCGGCCCCAACGGGTCGGGCAAGAGCAACATCATGGACGCCCTCTGCTTCGTCCTCGGGAAAGCCTCCGCCAAGGGTCTGCGGGCCGAGAAGTCCGCAAACCTCATCTACAACGGCGGCAAGAAGAAGAAGCCCGCCAAGCAAGGCGAGGTCAGCCTCTGGTTCTCAAACCCTGACGACGCGTTCGGCGTCGGCGGCGACGAGCTCAAGCTCACGCGCATCATCAAGCAGTCAGGGCAGAGCACGTACAAGATCAACGACAAGACCATGACCCGGCAGCAGGTCCTCGAACTGCTGAGCAGGGCCAAGGTCGACCCCGACGGCTACAACATCATACTGCAGGGCGACATCGTCAACCTCGTCGAGATGAGCCCTAACGAGCGTCGCAAGATCCTCGAAGAGGTGGCGGGCATCAGCATCTACGAGGAGAAGAAAGAGAAAGCCCTCCGAGAACTCTCCCGGGTGGAGGAGCGCCTCAACGAGGCCGACATCATACTCAAGGAACGGGAAACCTATCTCAAGGAGCTCAAGGAGGAGCGCGACCAGGCCCAGAAGTTCAAGGAACTCGACGAGAAGATCAAGCGCAACAAGGCCACTTTGCTGGACAAGAAGATCAAGGACAAGCAAGCCAAGGCCGCAGAGCACCAGAAAGCCATCGACAAGGCTAAGGAGCAGGTGCAGAAACGCCAGGACAAGATACAGAAGCTCCGCGACACCATCGAGGAGAAGAAGAAGAGGATCGACGAGATCAACAAGGAAGTCGAATCCAAAGGCGAGAAGGAGCAGGTAGAACTCCACAAGGAAGTCGAGACCATAAAAGTCGACGTCGCAGTGAACAAGCAACGCCTTTCTACCATCCAGGGAGAGCTCGACAAGCTCGAGCAACGCAAGGAAGAGCTCAACAAGAACCTCGGAGAGGTGTCGAGCAAGAGCCGACGGCTCGAGCAGACCAAGAAAGACCTCCAACAACAGATCGAATCCAAGAAGAAGGAGATCGGACAGGTCGACAAGCGCCTCGAAGAGTTCAAGAAGAAGCACAAGATGGAAGACGCCGCCGGGATGAACCAGCGCGTCGAAGAGATCGACGAGGAAGCCGACAAGGCGTCCGAAGAGATCGCGGACCTCCGTCAGAAACAGCAAGACCTCCTCCGCGAACGCGACAAGCTCGAGATGAAAGTCCAAGGCATCGACGACAAGATCTCGAAGGTGAAAGGACTCGAGAAGGAGCACAAGGAACAGCTCCAGAAGCTCAAGGACAAGAAAGCCACGTTCAAGCAAGCCACGAAAGAGCTCTCCAGCTGCCTCAACCAGGACTCGACCCTCGCGGCCGAGCTCGCCAACGCCCGCACCAAGCTGCTGGCCCGGCAGGAAGAGCAGTCGAAGCTGCAGGGGCAGCAAGCCAGGGTGAGGGAGAGCATCGCCGGCGGTACTGCGATAAATGCCATCATGGACCTCAAGAAGAAAGGGGTCCACGGCACGGTCTCAGAACTAGGCCACGTCAAGAAGGACTACTCGCAAGCGCTCGAAGTCGCGGCCGGCGGCCGCGTCCGCAGCATCGTCGTCGAGGACGACAAGGTCGCACAGGAGTGCATCAGCCACCTCAAGAAGCACCGCCTAGGAGTCGCCACATTCCTACCCCTCAACAAGCTCAAAGCCCCGCCTGTCAAGGAAGAGCTCCGCCAGAAGAAGGCCGGCACGCACGGCCTCGCCATAGACCTCATCAGCCACGCCAAGAAGTACGATCCGGTCTTCAGGTACGTGTTCGGCAACACCCTGGTGGTGGATGACGTCAGCACGGCGCGGAAGCTCGGCGTCGGCACCACGCGCATGGTCACCCTCACCGGAGACCTCGTCGAGACGAGCGGCGCCATGCAAGGAGGCCACCGCCAGAAATCCAAGGGGCTCGGCTTCCAGGAACAAGAGCTCAACGAACAGCTCGACAAGCTCGAGAAGGAGATCGCAGACCTGCAATCAGTCGTGGACCATACCGCTCAGAAGAAGCAGGACAACGAGGAAGCCATCCAACGGCTCCGCGAACGGAAGGCCGAGCTGGAAGGAGAGGTCATCAAGCTCGAGAAGAGCCTCCACCTAGACTCTGAAGACGTCGGCGTCAGCAAGGACGAGAAGCAGAAGCTCGAGTCCGAACTGAAAGAGCTGGACAAGCAGTACGACGACGTCACCCAGCAGATCAGCGAGAAGAACAAGAAGCTCGCAAACCTCAAGATCGAGAAGCAGAAGCTACGGGACCAGATCAACGAGCTCCAGAACCCGAGCCTGTTGGCGGAGCTCAACAGCTTCCAGGACAAGAAGGACGAGCTCAAAGAGCACATCAACAAGCTCACCCTCGACCTCAAGGCGAACGACTCCGAAGTCGCCAACATACTAGGGCCTGAAGGTGAGAACATCCAGAAGATCCTCAAGCAGCACGAGAAGGAAGAGGCCGACTTCAAGAAGGAAAAACAGGACTTGGAAGCGAAGGTCCAGAAACAGGAGGCAGACCTCGCCAAGAAGGAAGAGGCCGAGAAGAAGTTCTACGAGCAGTTCAAGGAACTCTTCAACAAACGCTCGAAGCTGACGGACGAGGCGAACAAGGCCGAGAACGACATCATGGGCCTCAACGAGGAGATCCGCAGCCACGAGACCAAGGCGAACACCGCCAGCCTCGAACAGGCCAAGGTGAAAGCCGAACTCTCAGGACTCGAGGAGGAGGCGAAGCAGTACGAGGACGTCGAGCCTTATGAGAACAAGAGCTTCGCACAGGTGCAGAAGGAGATCAGCGAGTTCGAGAAGATGGTCGAGGACATGGGCGCCGTCAACATGAAAGCCCTCGAGATCTACGAGACCGTCGAGGCAGAATACCACAAGCTGATGGACAAGAAGGAACGCCTCGGCAAGGAGCGCGAGAACGTCCTCGTCATGATAAACGAGGTCGACGCCAAGAAGAAGGAGCTCTTCATGAAGACGTACGACATCATCAACAAGAACTTCAAGCGCTTGTTCGGATCCCTCAGCACGAAAGGCGAAGCCACGCTCGAGCTCGAGGACGAGAAGGAAGTCTTCAACGGCGGCATGACCCTCAAGGTACGCATCTCAGGCAAGAAGTTCATGGACATCCGGAGCCTGTCAGGCGGCGAGAAGACCCTCACCGCACTGGCGTTCATCTTCGCAGTGCAGGAGCACGAGCCCGCACCCTTCTACATCTTCGACGAGGTCGACGCGGCCCTGGACAAGAAGAACTCGGAAAGGTTAGCCAACCTCATCAAGGCTTACTCTAAGAACGCCCAGTACATCATCATCAGCCACAACGACGGCGTCATCACCGAAGCCGAGACGCTCTACGGCATCAGCATGAACGAGCACGGCCAGAGCAAGGTCACCACGCTCAGGATCTAATCGGACTTGAGGTTGTGCAATATCCTAATGACCTTACCCTCATCCTTATCCAACAATTCTCCAGACGAGAGCAACGCCTCCCCCGTCGCCAACGGGTAGCCGTGAACCTCGTCCACCACGACGACGACGTCACCCTTCGAGAACTCGCCGCACTCCACCACGCCAGGCCTCATCAGGTCCGCCCCCTTGAGGATGAACGGCGGCGTGCCCTTGTCGACGATGACTTTCGGTAGGACCTCGTGCTCCCGCAACAGCTCCAAAGACGGTATCCACCGGTCCTCGTGCAGCCGGAACCGCACCTCGCCATCCACGAACAGGCGGTGATCCTCCTGGACGACGTCGGACTTCTTCGTCATGAACGGCTCCGCGTACGGGTGCTCTTCGAGAAACTCCTTGATATCCCGCTTCGAGAAACGCTTCCTCATAGAGGGAAGGGAAGAAAGAAGGGTATAAAAAAGTATCAGTCCCTGGCCATCTCCTTGACCAGGTCGACCATGCGGCACGAGTAGCCGTACTCGTTGTCATACCACGACACGACCTTGACGAACCCGTCGTCACCCACCTTGGTGAGGGCCGCGTCGAAGACGCTCGAGTGACGGTTGCCCACGATGTCCACGCCGACGACCGGGTCCTCCTGGTACTCGAGGACCTGGTGGAGCTCGTTGGAAGCCACGTTCTTGAAGAGCTCGTTGAGCTCCTCCTTCGAAGGCCTTTTCTTCAGACGGCACACGAAGTCCGTGATGCTCCCGTCAGGGACCGGGACGCGCATCGCCATGCCGTCCAACCGTCCTTTCAAGTGCGGCATGACGAGCTCGACAGCCTTCGCCGCGCCGGTAGTGGTGGGGACGATGGACGCGGCAGCGCTCCTGGCGCGTCGCAAGTCCTTGTGAGGCGCGTCGACGAGGTTCTGGTCGGCGGTATACGCGTGGACGGTCGTCATGAAACCCTGCTCGACACCATAGTTGTCATCCAACACCTTGACGACCGGGGCGAGGCAGTTCGTCGTGCACGACGCGCAGCTCACCACCGTGTCCTCGGGCTTGAGGTCGTGGTCGTTCACACCCTTCACGATCGTCTTCACCGGATCGTCGCCCTTGGCCGGCGCGCTGATCAACACCTTCTTAGCCCCCGCTTCCAAGTGTAGGGAGGCCTTCTCCTTCGTCCGGAACACGCCCGTGCTCTCCACCACGACATCCACACCCATGTCGCCCCACGGCAACGCCTTGGGGTCCTTCTCCGAGAACACCTTGACCTCCTTGCCGCCGATGACCAAGGCGTCGTCCCGCGCTTCGACCTCGTCCCGGAACCGTCCGTGGACCGAGTCGTACTTCAGCAAGTGGGCTAAAGTCCTGGTATCGGTCAGGTCGTTGATAGCGACGAACTCGACCTCAGGGTCGTCGTAGCCGGCCCTCAAGACCATCCGTCCGATACGTCCGAATCCATTAATAGCAATTCTCACCATTCAAATAACACCTCTTCTTTTTGTCTCTCTGCAGGTATCATGATTGGAAACGCTCGTTGGTGCGCTTCCACACTTCCTCGTACGTCGCCAGCTTGTGCCTTATCAGGATGTCCACCACGGCATCGAGCTGGTTCCGCGTCAAGGCCAGCTTGTACGCGTTCACCATGACGAGCTCGCGCAGCTCGCGCGCGGACATCCCCTTCAGCTCCTTCTCGAACTCCTCCAATTCCTTGCTCTTCACACGACACCACCCATCAAGGGCCGTGGCGGAGGACGTATTTAAGGCTTACGCCGCTTCCGAGAGCTTCTCCGCGATGGCGCGCTCCTCATCCGTCTCGAGGACGAGCACCTTCACACGGCTCTTGTCGCTCTGGATGAACGTCTCGTTCTTACGGTTCGCATGGGTGTCGAGCTCGACGCCGAGGTGCTCGAGGTAGGCGCACGCCCGACGCCTGATGTAATACGCGTTCTCGCCGATGCCGCCGGTGAACACGACCGCGTCGACGCCGTGGAGCGCCGCGGCGTAGGAGCCGATGTACTTGGCGATGCGGTAGGAGATCATGTCCAACGCCAGGTTGGCCCGCTCGTCCTTGTCCTGTGCGCGGCTCCAGAGCTCTCGGACGTCGCTGTCGCCCGTCAACCCCTTCAGGCCTGACTTCTTGTGCAGGAGCTCCGCCACCTGGTCTGCGCTGTAGCCTTCCTGCCGCATGAGGTGTAGTATGATTTCGGGGTCGAGCTCTCCGGACCGGGTGCCCATGATGAGTCCGTCGAGGGGCGTGAACCCCATGCTCGTGTCGATGGACCGCCCGTCCTTCACGGCGGTGATGGAGGAGCCGTTGCCGAGGTGGCACGTGACCACTTCGCTCTTGTCCTTGAAGCGGTTGCCCAGCGCCTCGATGGCTTGTCGCGAGACGTACTCGTGGCTGATGCCGTGGAAGCCGTACTTGCGGATGCCGTGCTGCTCGTACAACTCGTATGGGATGCCGTAGAGGAACGCCTCCTTCGGGATGGTGTGGTGGAACGACGTGTCGAACACCGCCACCTGCTCCGTATCCGGGAGCAGCTTCTTGACGGCGAGGATGCCTGCGATGGCGGGCGGGTTGTGGAGTGGTGCCAGGACCGACAACGATTTCAGCTTCTCCACGACCTGGTCGTTGATGGCTGTGGGTTCGACGAACCTTTCGGCGCCGTGGACTACTCGGTGGCCGACCTTGTCGATCTCCGAGAATTCCTCGATGACGCCGTGCTCCTTGAGCGAGTGCATCGCTTTCAGCACTGCGTGGACGTGGTCGTCAGCCTTGAACTCTTCCTCGAGCTTTTCGCCGCTTTCCTTCGCGCACTTGTGGATGCATCGTTCGAGGCCTATGCCGTCGATGTGGCCCTTGAACGCTCTTTCTAGTTCTTTCGTGAAGAGCGCGTACTTCAATGAGGAGGAACCGGCGTTCAGGACCAGGTAGAAGCTGTCGCTCGTCTTCACTCACCTCTGTTTAAAAAGGATGGATTCGATTCTTATAAATCTTTGCTTTCGGCCTGCAGTGCGGTGATGGCGGCGACGGTCATCACGTCCTCGGCGCTGCAGCCGCGCGACAGGTCGTTGACAGGCTTGGCCAACCCTTGCATGACCGGGCCGTAAGCCTTCGCTCCGCCCAATCGTTCGGCGATCTTGTACGCGTTGTTGCCGCTGTCCAGGTCCGGGAAGACGAAGACCGTTGCGGGTCCTTTCAACGGGCTGTCCGGCGCCTTCTGCTTTTGGATTTCGGGGGTGTAGGCGGCGTCGAACTGGAGCTCTCCGTCGATGGCGAGGTCCGGTCTCTTGCGCTGCGCCAGCCTGGTGGCCTTCGACACCTTCTTGCTCCTGTCGTGCTCCGCGCTCCCTTTCGTGCTGAACGAGAGCATCGCCACCTTGGGCTTGATGCCGAACTGTGTTGCGGTCCGCGCAGTCTCGGTGGCTATCGCTGCTAGTTGTTTGGCGTCAGGGTCGATGTTGAACCCGCAGTCGGCGAACACCAAGGTCTCCTTGGGGAATTCCATGAAGAAGCAGCTCGAAGCCGTCTTGACACCCTTGCGGAGTCCGACGCCGTGGAGCGCCGCCTTGATGGTCTCCTTCGTCGGCCTCGTCGCGCCGGCGACCATGCCGTGCGCCACGCCTTTCCGGACGAGGAGGCTTCCGAACATGTATGGGTCGAGGACCTTCTCCCGGGCTTTCGTGAGGGTGACTCCTTTCCGGCGCCGACGCTTGTACAGCTCTTTCGCGAGCGGTTCCTTGAGCGTGCTCTCCGCCGGGTCGAGGAGTTGTAGTCCTCGTAGCCGGATGTTGTGCTTCCTCGCCGCGTCCGCCACGTCCTGAGCGTGTCCGACGAGGATTGGGATGACGACTCCTTTCTTCTGCAGCTTCGACGCCGCTTCCAGGATGCGCGGGTCGGTGGGTTCGGGGAAGACTATGATGCGCTTGAGCCTCTTCGCCTCTTTCTGCACTCGTTGCGAGAATGTTGCCATTGTTTATCTCTCTTGTTTTTCTGGATTAGAGGGCTTCAACACCGCTTCATTTATAAAAGTTCTGTTCCTTTTATATGATGGAAAATAGATATAAATAGTTTTCACTTACCCTCTTCCCGGGTGAGCGACATGACACTAGACAAAGGGACGCAAGCGCCGGAGTTCTGCCTCCAAGACGCCAACCACGAACAACAATGCCTGAAAGACTACCGGGGGCGGTGGGTGATACTCTACTTCTACCCTGCCGACGACACGCCAGGCTGCACCACCGAAGCCAGCGAGTTCACAAGCCTCGCCGAAGAGTTCAAAGCGATGAACGCCACCGTGTTAGGGGTGAGCCCCGACTCGTGCGAGAGCCACCAGCATTTCATGGACAAGCACGACCTCAACGTCACGCTCCTGTCAGACCCCAACAAGGAGGTCGCGCAGCAGTACGAGGCGGCGAGTGACGGGAAGATGGTGCGCAGCACCATCCTCATAGACCCTGAAGGGACGATCGTCCACCACTGGCCGCAGGTACAGGCGGGCGGCCACGCCGCCGCAGTCCTCGACATGCTGAAAAGCCTCGCCTAGAGCCGCTCGAGAAGCCTCTCGAACGCGACCTTGTTGTTATCCCAGTACAGCAACTCCAACGCCTCCTCGTGGGAGCACCACCGCCACTCCTCGTGCTCGACGCAATGGTTGGACGAGATGTCAGGCTCGAAATCCTCGGGGACCTCGACGCCATAGACGAACTCGGTCATGTGAACCGTGCCGGGCCACAACGAATCCCGCTCCGTGAAGAGGAAGCGATGGATGTTCTCAATGATATTGAGAGGCTCCTTGAGGCCGCACTCCTCGACCAACTCCCGGAGCAAGGCCTGCCGCAACGTCTCGCCCTCCTCCAACCCGCCGGAGACGGGCTGCCAGAAACCGCCCTTTTTGGGAGTGCGTTTCAACAGCAAGAACTCAAAGCCTTTCTCAGAACGGCGGAAGACGATACCCATCACCTGGATCGGAAGGCGCATACAGACAAAGACACGAAACACCCTTATTTAAGCCTGACTGACAAATATTTATAAACCATCCGCTCCTTCCGGAAACATCATGCCCAAGCGCATCATGATCGTCCACAAGGAGAAGTGCAACCCTCAAGGGTGCGGCGGCTACCTCTGCATCAGGGTGTCGCCCAGCAACCGCGCCGGCAAGGACGCCATCGTCAAGTCCGACGACGGCAAGGTCGAGGTGAATGAGAACGTCATCAGCGACGTCGACCGCATCGCCGCGAACAAGTGCCCCTTCGGAGCACTCCAGATGGTCAACCTCCCGGCAGAGCTCGACGAGGACCCCATCCACCGCTACGGCAAGAACGGCTTCGCACTCTTCCAACTACCCATACCGATCTTCGGAAAGGTCGTCGGCATCGTCGGTCGCAACGGCATCGGAAAGACGACCGCATTGCAGGTCATCGCAGGACTCCTCAAGCCAAACCTCGGACAACAAGAGAAAGAAGCGACTTACGACGAGCTCAGCAAGCGCTACCGCGGCTCGGAAGCGCAGCAGTTCTTCGAGAAACTCGACGCCGGCGACATCACCGTCGCGTACAAGCCGCAACAGGTCGACATGATTCCCAAACAGTTCCAAGGCACCACGAGACAACTCCTGGAAAAGGTCGACGAGCGCGGAAAGCTCGAAGAGATCTCACAAGCACTAGACCTGGAAAAACTCCTCGACCGCGACGTCGAACACCTCTCCGGCGGAGAGCTCCAACGCGTCGCGATAGCCGCCACCGTGGTGAAGAAAGCCAACCTCTACCTGTTCGACGAGCCGACCAGCTACCTCGACATAAAACAACGCCTCAAGACCGCCGCGTTCATACGGAACCTCGCCGACGAAGGCACCGCGGTGATGGTCATCGAGCACGACCTCATCATCATGGACGCCATGACAGACCTCGTACACCTCATGTACGGAACGCCAGGCGCGTTCGGCGTCGTCAGCCAGCCCTACAGCACCAAGGCCGGCATCAACATCTACCTCCAAGGATACCTGCCCCAGTCCAACGTCCGGTTCCGGGAGAAACCCATACGCTTCGAACGGAACCCGCCCGGCGAAGCCAAAGGACGAGAAATCCTCACCAGCTGGCAAGGATTCACCCACCAACTAGGGGCGTTCACGCTCGAAAGCTCCGAGGGTACCATCCGCAAGCACGACGTCATCGGAATCCTCGGCGAGAACGGCATCGGGAAGACAAGCCTCGTCAAAGTCCTCGCAGGCCAGATCGACGCCGGCGTCGCCCTTGACAACTTAGAAATAAGCTACAAGCCGCAATACCTCGGCAAGTCAGAAGACCTCGTCATCACCTACCTCCAGGAAGCCGGCGCGATGAAATACGAGAACCAACTCGTCAAACCGCTCGAGCTCAAGCCCTTGTACGAGAAGACGCTCAGCCAACTCTCCGGCGGCGAGCTGCAACGGGTCTCCATCGCCGCCTGCCTCGCACGGGACGCAGACCTCTACCTCATGGACGAACCCTCAGCCTACCTCGACGTCGAGCAACGACTCACCATCAGCAAGGTGGTGGAGGACATGATGGTGTCACGTGGTAAGTCAGCCCTGATAGTCGACCACGACCTCCTCTTCCTAGACTACCTCTCCTCAGGACTCATGGTGTTCGACGGCGAACCCGCCATCCGCGGCAAGGCCGAAGGCCCCTACGCCATGGAAGAAGGGATGAACTCGTTCCTCAAGGACGTCCAGATCACGTTCAGGCGAGACGAGGAGTCAGGCCGTCCGCGGGTGAACAAGCCCGACAGCCAGAAAGACCAGGAGCAGAAAAAGAGCGGAAAGCTTTATTACACCTGATTATTTCTCATTCATCATGCGAGCCCTCACATGGACCACCGCATCCGTCCTCACCCTGCTCATCATATCATTGGCAGTCCTAGGCACGTTCCACGACGACACCTTCCACGACTACGCGTACGAGCGCAACGGCGCCTACGAACAGCTAGGACGGGACGGCGCCTGGCGGCTCACCGAGAACTACCAAGCATACCTCGCAGGGGAAGCAGAGCTCAAAGTGTTCCACGACGACCAGGCACGACACCTCAGAGACGTCAAAGAGCTGTACGTGTTCGGAGCGACACTGGTGCGTATCTTGACCGGAATAGCGGCGATCCTCCTCTTCAGCATGGCAATGTCACGGAAAAGGATATCATTGTTCCAGACGACGATGAGAAGAACAAGCATCACCACCCTCGCAGCACTCATCATACTCGCATCGCTGGCGATCGACTGGAAATGGTTCTTCACAGGATTCCACGAGCTGTTCTTCCAAGGCAACTACACCTTCCACCCAGCCACGCTCATGATGCGGCTATGGGGCGGCAGCTTCTTCATACACGCCGCGGCCTACGTCTGCGTGAAGCTAGCGCTAGCTGCAACCTTCATCTTAGGCCTCGGACAAGCCCTCAAGAACCTCACTTCGCCACGATGAGCGTCGAGGTCAGCTTGACCTCGTCCATCTTCCGGACGTGCTCCATCACGAACGTCCCCGCAGCCTCGGCTGACTCGACGTCCAGCTTGATGATGAGGTCCCACTCTCCGAACAACACGTGACCCTCGACGACCTCGACATGAGACATCAACTCCTCAAGGACCGCCTGCTCCGACTCTCCACGCAAACCTATCATCACGTACGCTTCCATCACTGCTCACCTCCTTTCTCAGGCAACTTCCTGATGAGCGTCAGGAAAGCCGTGTGGCCGAGCCCCTGCATGCGAGGCCGCAACACCCTGTCGTGCACCTCCCATTGCCGCTCCGTCAACTCAGAAGTCCCCTCGTACAAGAAATCTTCAGGCAACGAGGTTATCGCTTGCTGCGCCTGGGTCAGGTTCGGAGTGTAGATGACGCACCGCCCGCCCACGCGAAGCGCCTTCGACACCTGCGGCAAAGCCTTCGCCGGGTCAGGGACGTCGAGGAGGAACGCGTCAGCCCCATGCGCCTCCGCATCCTCATAGACATCCTGCTTGTGGAACTCCACGTTGTCCCGGCCCAAAGCCTTCACGTTATCCCTGGCTACGGCGAGGTGGTCGTCGGACACCTCGTACGAATGGACTCTTTTCGCCAGGCGCGACAAGTAGCACGTCGCCGCACCGCTGCCGCTCCCTGCCTCGACCACCACAGAATCATCGGTGACCCCGAGCAGCGTGACGATGCGGCCGAGGTCTTTGAGCGTGATGATCTGCGCCAACCGGCGGAGCTGTTTGTACTCGTCCAGGAAGTCGGCGTCCATCAAGATGTAGTCGTCCTTGCGCCTCACGAACCGGTGAGGCTCCTCCTGCAACTTCTCAGGCCTGAACGTGTTCTTCTTGTCGCTGAACGAACGGCTGGGGTTGCGGATGACATGCTTCTCGAACGAGCCGAGCGACACCTCGCGCCCCAGGTCCTCGACGAACGTCTTCCTCGGGAGCCTGATGAGCACTTTACCTTGAGTCATGAAGAAGAGAGAAGGAAGGAGAGAATAAAAAGGTTTGTCTCAACGACTCGCCTCGTACTGGCGGAACAGGTCTGCGAATAGTTCGGGCACCCGCTCCATCACCTCGGGCTTCTCCACGTAGGCGACGCGCATCTGCGTCTTCCCGGGGTTGTCCTCACCAGGAGCCACGTTGTAGAACCCCTCCATGGGCGCGACGAGGAGCGTCTTCTCCACGCCTCCGACCTCGGCCTTGCCTTCCTTGGCGCAGAACATGACGAAGTCCATCGCGTCGAAGCCCGGCTTGGCGACGTTCTTCACGTCCACGACCGAGTACAGCGACGCGTCAGGGCTGGAGACGATCACGTCCGGCAACTCCTCCTTCAAACGCTTGGTGAACGAGAAGAGCATGCCGCCGTAATACTTCCGCTGCTGTTCGTACCACTCCTGAAGCTCGTCGTGGCCGACGTGGGCGAGGGCTCCGAAGACGTACTGGTCGATGGCAGGGCTGCACAGCTCCGCCGTGTTCTCTGCCACCGCCTTCCGGTGGAACTCCTCATTGTCGGTCACCAACGCTCCGATGCGGAGGCCGCAGGCGTTCCACACCTTGGAAGCGGTCTCGATGCTGATCCTGTGGCCTGTGATGCCGGGCACCTCGTCCTCGGTGAGACCCCACAAGCTCACCGTGTCGTGGTCGGTGTAATGGAGTTCGCGGTACGCCTCGTCGCTGACGATCCACATGTCGTACTTCACCGCCAGTTCTCCTAACTTTTTGAGGGTCTCGTGGTCGTAGAAGTGACCGGTCGGGTTGTCGTACGGGATGACCACCATGGCCCCCGGACGGTGCGTCTTTATGGTCTCCTCGATGCTCTCCAGCTCGGGCAAGGTGAACACGCCGTGGTCCTCCAGGTCCCGCCTGATCGACACCGTCTTGCGGCCGAGGCGCTTCGCCATCGAGTTGTAGTTCGTATACGCCGCGTCTATCAACAGGAGTGGCTTCTCGCTAGTGCCGGCCGGGCCGGTGACGCCGAGGGTGGCGAGCATCATCGCCTGCGAGCCGCCCGTCGTCACCTGCGAGTGCAAGCCCTCGGTGGAGAACCCGCTCGACGCGATGATGTTCATGAAAGCCTCGTTCGTCTCGTCGAAACCCTGCGTCTTCGTGTACCGCACGACGCCCTCCTGGAACTCTGGGTGTTGCTCCAAGTTGCGCATGCGTTCCTGCATGGCGGGGTGCATGGGCAACGACACGTTGCCGATGGCGAGGTTGACCGCCTCGACGTCGTCCTGGCGTTTTCCGAACTCTATCTGGGCCACCCTGATACCTGAGGGTTGCCTTTTTTTGAAATGGTCTGACACTGCTGGCATGGTCTTTATCACGACAGCGCCGCCGGCCAAGGCCTTTTTAACTCTATCGGAGAAGAAGATGAGCGCAGGGAGGGATTCGAACCCCCGAATAACCGCTCTGCAGGCGGTCGCTTGCTATGCCGCGACGGCTCGTCGCCGCATCTTAGCCGCTTGGCTACCTGCGCGCCAATCAAGGGCGACACGCACGAGATTTAAATAGGTTTCTGTGAGAAAAGGTTAAATACCTCCTCCTCGTCAGCCCGTCTATGGTGGAGTTCTCAAAAACAGGGGTGTTCGAGTACCGCCGCGCCGCCAAGCTGCGGTTCGCCATCATCTCGCTCGCCGTGATAGTGTTCATTCTCCTCCTCGTCGCCGCCTACTTCCTCTTCCTCCAGGACCAGGAATTGCTCATCGTCGACTTCCTCATAGGCCTCATCAGCCACGTCCAGGGTGAGATCAGCGCCGCCACGCCCATCGGCGTCCTCTACACCGCGCTCTTCGGAGGCCTGTTCTTCGTCACCCTCCCTATGGAGGCCATCTACATCAAGTTCCTCAGCCAAGGCGTCAGCACTCCTCTCTTGCTCGTCACGTACATCTTCGGCTTCGGAGTCGCCTTCACCCTCAACTACATCATAGGCCTCAAGCTCAACGCGTTCTCCAAGAAGCTCGTCGGCCCTCAGAAGTTCTACAAGCTCAAAGGAGTCCTCAACAGGCACGGAGCGGTCGCCGTCCTCGTCATCAACCTCATACCCTTCTTCCCAGCCCAGCCCCTCAGCGCCATCCTCGGCGTGTTCCGGTACAACAAGGCCAAGTTCTACGTGTACTCCCTCGGCGGCCAGGCCGTCAAGTACCTTGTCATGGCCATAGCATACCTTTATATATTCGCGTGACGTGGTGGTTTTATATGAAGCAGAAAGAACCCTTCATCATCTCCCCGGGATTCAAACAGGTGGACAAGGCGAAGACCGCCAAGGACTACCTCGGCAAGAAGGTCTACTCCACCTCTGGCGACCGCGTCGGGCGCGTCAAGGACATCGTCTACTCGCAGGACCGCATCGCAGGCCTCATCATCAAGGGGAGGGGGACGCTGTTCATCCACAAGGACTACGTCCAGCCGGAAATCGTCGACGCCATAATCCTCGCCATCGACCCGGTCAACATGCTCAAGGGCAAGATCGTGTTCGACAGCGATGGCCGCAAGCTCGGTAAGGTCAAGGATATCGAGCGTAGCACGACCGCGAACTACTGCGACAACCTCCTCGTCAAGAAACACCTCTTCGCAAAGCCGCGCAAGATACCTTATGGTGACGTCTCCGTCTCCAAGCGGAACATCATCCTCTCCAAGGCGTACGGGAAGTGACTTTCATGGTCTCCATCACCTCTGACGACATCCTCGGCAAGAAAGCCGTGGGCCCGCAGGGCGAGATCCTCGGCGTCATCGTCAAGCTCCACATAGATCAGGATTCCAAGGACATCCAGGGCATCACGGTCGACCAGGGGTTCTTCAAGCCGGACCTGTTCATGGGCGTCGAGCACGTCAAACGGTTCGGCATCGACGCAGTCCTCCTTACCACTACTCCTTATCATTTGCTGAAAGGGCTCGAGGTGTACGACAGCGATGGCAACCATTACGGCACGGTCGAGGACGTCGTTGTGGATGAGCACAAGCTCAGTGCCATACGGGTGGCGCGGAAGAGAGGTCTGAAGAAGGTTGAAGAGGACATCTCTGCGAGCCGTATCAAGGAGTCGGGCGAGACCGTCATCCTCCGCTCAGGCCGTGAGGCAGGAAAAGAATTATAAATAATAATTCATTACTTCTTCTCATGAGAGAAGCGTTCGCCAAAGCCGCCAGGGGCCTGTGGAAAGCCTTTCCCCTGATAATAGGCACTATGCTCCTCGTGGGACTCCTCACAACCCTCGTGCCGCACGAAGCCTACACCGCACTCTTCGGACACAGCGGACTCCTCGACCTCGTCGTCGGCAGCCTGTCCGGCAGCGTCGCCGCCGGGAACGCCACCACCAGCTTCATACTTGGAGGCGAACTCCAAGGGAGCGGCGTCAGCCTCCTCGCAGTCACAGCCTTCATCACCGCATGGGTGACCGTCGGCGTCGTCCAGTTGCCGGCCGAAGCATCCATCCTCGGCAAGCGCTTCGCACTCGCCCGCAACGCCCTGTCATTCCTGTTCTCGTTCATAGTCGCGCTCGCGACCGTCACGGTGGTGGGGTTGCTATGAGGGCCCTCAGGAACCTCTCAGGACCATGGCTCTTCCTCATCGTAGTCCTCGCGGGCTACGTCGTCGTAGCGTTCTTCGATAGTGCGGAAGCCCTCGCCTCCTTGAGGAAGGCCTGCGACATCTTCCTCAGTGTCCTCCCGGTCTTCGCCATAGTCCTCGTCCTCATGGCGCTCACGAACAAGTACGTCACCGCCAAGGCCCTCGCGAAACGCCTCGAAGGCCGGTCGTGGAAAGGGTGGGCGTTCGCCGTCGTCGGCGGTCTCATCAGCACCGGCCCCATCTACCTCTGGTATCCCTTGTTGGCCGACCTCCGGAAGAAAGGCCTGCCGGACGGCATGGTCGCGTGCTTCCTCTACAACCGCGCCGTCAAGATACCCTTGCTGCCGCTCATCGTCGTCTACTTCGGCTGGACCTACACGCTCGTCCTCACTGCGACCATGATACTCGCATCGCTCCTGCAAGGGGCGATCATGAACAGGAGGTGGAACCATGAAGCAAGCGATAGCGGCTGACGGCAAGGATGCCGAAGCCATGGTGAGCGACCGCGCCGGACGCGCACCCTACTACCTCATCTACGAGGACGGCGACCTCGTCGAGGCGTGGAAGAACCCGTTCGCCGTCGGCGGCGGAGGCGCGGGCTGGTCCGTCGCGCACAAGCTCGCCGAGAAAGGCGTCCGAAAAGTGGTCGCCGGACGGATCGGCGGCAACTTCACTAAGGCCTTGGAGGAGAAAAGCGTTGACTATGAGGAACGCCCTGGCGAGCAGGTCAAGGACGTGCTGTGAAGGGGAACCTATAAATATATTTTTTTTCTTTCATATAATTCTATGGGTAACAAAGGAAAACTGCTAGGAGTGTTCGGACTCGCCCTCGGCGTGATCGCCATCGCCGTAGTCGGCGTCGCCATGCTCGGAAGCCCGGGCAGCGCCCACGCGGACACCACCACAGCCCCGACCGCGCAGCCAAGCCAGCCAGCACCGGGCAGCACGTGCGGCGCGAGCGGGAACTGTGACGGCAGCTGCGGCGGCGCGTGCGGCGGAAGCTGCGGAGCCGCCAACTGCGGCTGCGGCGCATAGAAACCTATTTTTCCTTTCTTCCTTCTTGAGAACGACAAAAAATACGGGCCTGAGGGGATTCGAACCCCCGACCTGCGGCTCGCTCCAACCAGCACCAAGCCGGCTATAGAAGGCCGCCGCTCCATCCAGGCTAAGCTACAGGCCCAACTACGAGGCAGAGACGGCCCGCCTATTTAAACCTTTATCCCCTGAAGAAGCCGTAAAACAGCAGGTTTTATATACTACCTCATCTAACAACTCTACCAACACCCTAGCATTCATGGGGGAGTGAGACGAAACAGGTGATGTAAGAATGAACAAAGGAGAAATAATCGAGAAAGTCGCCAGCAAGACAGACTACCCGAAGACCGCGATCACGGAAGTGCTCAACACGACGATAGACCTTATCGCCAAGACCGCGAAGAAAGAGCCAGTCATGCTCCTCGGACTCGGCACCTTCAAACCGGTCAAGAGGAAGGCGCGAACCGGCGTCAACCCGTCCACCGGCGAGAAGATCAAGATCAAGGGCTACAAGACGGTCAAGTTCAGCCCCGCCGCGGCGATCAAAAAGTTCTGAAAAGAACACACATTTTCATTTTTCTCTTTTCTCCCTTTCTCCAACGCAACCTTTAAATAACATCTCTAGCTCTCCACCATTCATGGCACCAGTAGTCGTCGTAGTACGGGCGTGAACCGTCGCCCACACATCCACTCCTTCTCCAGGCAGCGCGACGACGAGCAACGACGACCAGACACTGTCCGCGGAGAGGAGCGCCACAGGGGAGCCACCATGAGAGAACTGCCGAAGAAATACGACTTCAAAGAAGCCGAACAACGATGGAAACAATCGTGGGAGGAACGAGACACCTACGCGTACGACCCCGACAGCGACAAGCCGATCTTCAGCGTCGACACCCCACCCCCCACCGTCTCCGGCAGGATGCACCTCGGCCACAGCTTCAGCTTCGCACAACAAGACTTCATAGTACGCTACCACCGCATGCGGGGCAAGAACGTCCTCTATCCTTTCGGCACTGACGACAACGGGCTCCCCACCGACAAGCTCGTCGAGAAGACCAAGAAGGTCAAGGCGAAGCGGATGGAACGCGACGAGTACCTCAAGCTCGCACACCAGACCGTCCAAGAACTACTACCCGCATTCATAGAGGACTGGAAAATCCTCGGCATGAGCTGCGACTTCAAACAACCGTACAGCACCATCTCCAAGGAAGTCCAGAAAGCCAGCCAGCACTCATTCATAGAACTCCACGAGAAAGGGCTCGTCTACCGCAAGGAGACGCCGGTGAGCTGGTGCCCGACGTGCCAGACCGCCATCGCCCAGGCAGAGTTCGAGAACGTCGACATGACCAGCCACTTCAACGACCTCACCTTCAAATCAGGCGGCAAGGACCTCACCATAGCCACCACCAGGCCCGAACTACTGCCAGCTTGCGTCGCGCTCTTCTACCACCCCGACGACGAACGCTACCAGAGCCTCAAGGGCAAGTTCGCGACCGTACCGTTGTTCGACCACGAAGTCCCCATACTCGAGGACGAGACCGTCGACAAGGACGTGGGTACCGGCCTGATGATGTGCTGCACGTTCGGCGACAAGGAAGACATCGAGAAATGGCACAAGCACGACCTCCCCCTACGCGTCGCGTTCACCAGGGACGGCAAGATGAACGAGCGCGCCCAGAAGTACGAAGGCATGCCCGTCAAGGAAGCCCGGAAAGCCATCAGGCACGACCTCGAAGAAGCAGGATTCCTCATCGCGAGCAAGGACATCACGCACCCCGTCAACGTCCACGAACGCTGCGGAACAGAAGTGGAATACCTCAACACGCCGCAATGGTTCGTCAACGTCCTCGACCACAAGCAAGAACTGCTCGACGCCGCCGACGAGATAAGCTGGTATCCCAAGCACATGAAGACCCGGTACATCCACTGGGTGGAGAACCTCAACTGGGACTGGTGCATCTCACGGCAACGACACTTCGGCATACCATTCCCCGTCTGGTACGACGAGGAAGGCAAGGTCATCCTGCCCAAGAAGGAGGAGCTCCCCGTCGACCCCCTCAGCGACCGGCCCGAAAGCCACGAAGGAGAGCTGCAACCAGACACCGACGTCCTCGACACCTGGGCGACCTCAGCCCTCACGCCACAGATAGCAGCCGGCTGGCCAGACGACGAGGAAGGCTTCAGGAAGCTCTACCCCATGGACCTACGGCCGCAAGCCCACGACATCATACGGACGTGGGCGTTCTACACCATCGCCAAAGGACTCTACCACCACCAGCAGATACCATGGAAGAACATCATGATCTCAGGACACGTCCTCGACCCCAAAGGGAACAAGATGAGCAAGAGCAAAGGAAACGCCATCGCCCCCCAGGACGTCATGGACAAGTACGGCGCCGACGCCCTCAGGTACTGGGCCGCAGGCTCCAAGCTCGGAGACGACCTCCCCTACCAGGAGAAAGACCTCCAGACCGGGAAGAAGACCGTCACCAAGCTGTGGAACGCCTCCAGGTTCGCCCTCATGCAGCTCCAGGACCACGACGGCACCAAACCTGAGAAGCTTCAGGCCGCCGACAAGTGGATCCTCACCAAGCTGCAAGGCATCATCAAGGAGAGCACGGACACCTACGAAGCCTTCGAATACGCCAAGTCCAAAGGGCTGGTCGACAACTTCTTCTGGAACACGTTCTGCGACCAGTACCTGGAAATAATCAAGGAGCGCATCTACAACCCTGACACGTACGGCAAAGACGCGAAGACCAGCGCGCAATGGACCCTGCGCAAAGCGCACGAAGCCATCCTCAAACTCTTCGCGCCCATCATGCCGTACATCACCGAAGAGATATACAGCTACGCCTACGCCGAGGACGAGAAGGACAGCATCCACACCAGCCCGTGGCCCTCCTACGAGGACGCGCTCATCGACCGGGACGCCGAGAAGGCCGGAGACCTACTGGTGGAAGTGCTCAACGCCGTCCGCAAACGCAAGTCAGAAGAACAAGTCTCCCTCAGGACACCAGTCACCAGCCTCGCCGTCGAGTGCCCGGAAGAAGACGCGAAACTCCTCAAGCTCGTCGAGGACGACCTGAAAGCCGCGACGAAAGCCGAACAGGTGACGTACGGCGACGCGGAGGAAGAGCTCCGAGAAGGCCTCAAGGTCACCATCACGCTCGGCGAAGCGCCGAAGAAAGGCTAGAGCCTGAAACGGTCCACAGCGCCGGACCAAGCGTCCAAGCGGAACAACACGCCGAGCAACCCCTCGTCCTGGCCGGAAGCGACGCGCAACGCCAACATCGCCTCGAACGTACCCGTCATGATAGCGTTGACAGAAAGGACTCCCTCGTTAGCGCAATCCTCAGAAACCACCTTACCCTCAACCATGTCACCATACCCTTTGGAGCCGGGCAGCACAGCCATCGCCTCACCCTTGGCGCCCGCGACGGCGGCGTGCACCCAAGGCGTGGACGAAGCTGCACAATACCCGTCGATGACCCGCCGCGCCGCGAGGTTGTCAGTGCACTCCACCACGACGCCAGCCCCCTCGAGCAAGGAAGAAACGTTATCCGCATCGAGCCTCTCATTCTCGACACTGACGCGGAGGCCAGGATCCAGCGCGCGCAAACGCTCCGCAGCCACCGAAGCCTTACGCATCCCCACATCCTCTTTCACGAACAACACCTGCCGCGGAAGGTTATCCACCTCCACAGAATCATCATCGACCAACACCAACTCCTCAGCGCCGCTCCGCACCAACGCCTGGGCGGCCGCGCAGCCCAACGCGCCGACGCCGACGACGACGAACCGGGTCTTCCTCACGGCCTCGCGCGCGCTCGCACACAAAGCCTCGGTCTTGTCCTGGCAGGAGAAATCCATGAGCGAAGAGGAGTCTAGAATGGTTTAAATCACTTGCCCTGGAGGTGGACGTGCTCCTCAGGATGCGTGTCCGTAGAATGATGGTTTAGGCACCCACTCCGTCACCGGCGCTTCACCACGAACAGGATGTGGTCCTTCTCATAAGGCGCGAGCTCGCGCTTGTCAACCACGGCGAAGCCGTCCGCTTGCTCGAGTTCCTGGAACGTCTCCTTGAACACCTGGTGCGGCTTCTTCGTCACGTCCACGCTCCGCGCTTTCAATGCCAACAAGCCGAACCCGTTCTTCTTCAGATACTTGCGGCAGTTCTTCAGGAAGATGCCTGCCTGGTCCCGCTGGGCGATGTCCTGGAACACGACGTCGACCTCTTCCGGGACGAGGTGCTCGTACGATTCGGGCTTGTTGCAGTCCGCCATCACCGGCGCCATGTTCTCCCGCCGCTCGCAGAGGAAGACGAGGTCCCGCACCACCCTGGGCGCGATGTCCACGCACACCATCCGGCCTTGCCTGCCGATGACGTCGCTGACGAACGACGGCGTGTAGCCGTGGCTGGCGCCGAGGTAGAGGACCGAGCTGCCCTCGCGGATGCCGATCTGCGACGCGCCCTTGGCGACGCCTGCGAAGAGCTTGCTGCGCTCAGGGTCGACCTCGCGGTAAGCGACTCCTTGCTTCTTGATGACCGTCTCTTCGAAACCCCTGAAAGACGGGTAGAGGCTCCTGGTGAACAGCCTGAGGCCTTTCTTCGTGCGCATCGTGTAGATGTTGTCGAACCGGGCCTGCTTCATGAGAATCGCGCCTCCAACTCCTTCTTCAGCTTCTCGCCGATGGGCTCTCCCTTGAAGTAATCTACTCTGGAGGCGATGCTGAGCTTGTCGGCCAACGCCCGGGCCACCTTGCCCTTATCCTTCTGGGGGGCTTGCGTCAACAACGGGTGGTGTATGATGTAGCCGTGCTTCGGCGGCTTGGCACCGCTCCTGAGGTGTCGGAACAGGGCTTTCTCGGCCCCGTACACCTGGATGGTGCTGGCCTGGATGGTCGCCAGCCTCCTCAAGGAACCAGCCTCTCGCAAGAGCTTGGCGCCTATCGTGGGGCCGGCGAGGGCGAGGAGGTTGGGGCAATGCCTGCCCATCACCCTTTTGATGGAGGCTTCCAGGAGGTCCCGCTCCTTGTACAACGCGCCGACGCTGCCCGCTAGCGTGACCATGTCCGTCACGTCAGCTTCCTTGAACGGGGCGCCCATCGTCTCGTGGATGTCCATCTCCGCCATGAGCTCTGCGCGCGGCTTTTCAGTCACCAGCCGTGCGAACGCCTCGTTGTCAGAGACCTTCCTCGAGAGCTCTGGGAAGTACCACTCGTACCACTCCCTGAGACGCCTCGCCAACAGGTTGGCCGCCTTGTCGCAGTCCTCGACGGCGCTCACTGCTTGGACGATGAGCTGGTCGTCGCCCACTGATTCGGAGAGGGCTTTCTTCGTCTCGTCGAGGGCCTGCTTGCGGAGGCTTTGCCAATCCATGAGAGGGGAAGAATAAGCAGTGTTATTTAAAGGCCTCGGTCGGATAAGAACAAGAGGCTGTCTTCTATCCGAGCAGGTTCTGCAGGATGGGACCTAGGAGCAGTATGATGACGAGGAGGAAGACGACCATGCTGACCTTCCCCCATACCATCTGCGCCTTCTTCTTCGGCAGGTATCGTTCCAGGGCTACGAGGAGCATGCGTCCGCCGTCCACCGGTCCCAGGGGGAGGAGGTTGGCCAGTCCGATGCCGCTGCTCAGGATGATGAGCCAGAGGACCTGCTGGTAGAGTATCTCCAGGCCTTTGAAGCCTGCCTCGCCGTACTTCTCGACCGCCTTCGGGTTCTTCTCCGTGACGAAGCCGGTGTCGAACACGATGCCGATCCAGCCGCGGCTCTCGTTGTCAGGGTGCTCTTGCGTGGTGATAGTCCACGTCTCGTTCTCGTTGCTGAATGTTACCGTGTCGCCAGGCGCGAGGTCTTGGAAGGATACTATCTCGTCGCCGAAGGCCGTCAGGTTGTCACGCACGTCGACGCCGTCGATGCTCCTGATCACCGTGTCGTTGGCCAGTCCTGCCTCGTCGGCGCCCGAATCCTCTTTCACGTCGAGTATGCGTAGGCCGGTGGCTTGGTACATGTCGTCGCGTAGCGCTCCGAAGTTGACGACGCTCGTGTACCTGGTGAACGTCTGGAGGCCTTCCGAGGGCGTGCCGCCCATGCCTGACACGAACAATGGCAGGAATCCGAAGAGGAGTATGAGGATGATCGTCAATAGGATGTTGCTGAACGGGCCGGCGGCGTAGACCGACAACTGGGCTTTCGGCTTCGCCTTCTGGAGCTGCTCCTCGTCGGGCTCGACGAACGCGCCGGGGAGCGGTCCGAACATGACGAAGCCTGAGTTCTTCACCTTCATCCTGTGCGCCGCCGCGACGACGCCGTGGCTGAACTCGTGCACGACGATGGTGAGGAACAACGCGATGATGCCGTACCAGAACGGGACGAAGATCTCCACGCCCGGGATGTTGACGCCTGGCAGGACCGGGGCGAACGTCGGCGGTGCCGAGGGTACGAAGAGGAGTTTCCACAACCCGTCGATGATCATGTAGATGGTGGCCGCCATGCCGAGGAAGCCTGCGTAGATGCCTGCCGTGGCGAGCCCTTTGACGAACCGCCGGCCGTTGGTCCCCCACTTGTGCATGAGCTTGAGGCCTATCTTCGTCCGGAGCATGGCGATGATTTTCCCTTGGAAGTCGAACCGCTTCCTGTAGCGCACGATGAGGAAGATGATGATGAGGTAGAACGCGATGACGCTGCCGTACTGTGCCAGGAAGGACATGGTGAGAGGGTTCCTGCAAGGCTTCTTTTTAAAGGTTGTGCTCTTCTTCGTGGTTTGACGCTGTAGTCTTGTCATGAAGGAATGGGTGTTACTGCTTTTCTCTTTGTTATCCTGTTATTTGTTTTGGTGTCATCCTCCGTCCATATCCTTAAATATGAGTTGTTCACCACACAAGACCACCATGGGAACCATCCTGAGCTCCAGGACGAAAGAGGACGGCAAGGTCGTCTTCGAGGTCCTCGTCGACTACGAGGAGGCGTTGCAACTCAAGGGCAACCTCAACAACGTCCACCTCTTCTCAGAAGACGTCGCCGAAGTCGAGACCACCATGACGAAAAGGGGCCGGAACGAGGCCACCACCTACTTCCTCGTCCCCAAAGCCCTCCGCAAAGGCCTCAAGCTCAAGCGCAAGGCCCGATGCCAGAAGATCGAGACGAGCACCAACATCATATTCCTCTACGTCATCAACAAGCTGGGATTGAAATGACTGCGAAGAAACCCAAGGCCGCACCGCAGAAGCGGCTCGTCAAGACAGGCATAGAAGGCTTCGACAAGCTCGTAGGCGGAGGCCTGCCCGCGGGCAAGTGCGTCCTCCTCAGCGGCACGCCAGGCACGGGCAAAACCATCTTCTCACTCCAATACCTCTACAAGGGTGCCAAGGAGCACGGCGAGAAAGGACTCTACATCACCTTCGAGGAGAGCGCCAGCAACCTCAAGTCCCAAGCCAAAGCCTTCGGATGGGACATCGACGCCATGGAGAAGAAAGGCCTCATGAAACTCCTCTCCTTCCCCGTCAAAGACCTGACAGAAGAGACCGCCCAGGAAATCATCAAGTACGCCAAGAACGAGAACGTCAGCAGGCTCGTCATAGACTCGCTCTCGGCGCTCGCCATCAACGTCCCCACAACCCAAGTGTCATTGACATCCATAACGCACCTCTACATCCAACGCTTCATCTACGGGTTCATCAACGACCTCCGATCGTTGCCGGACACCACGACGCTCCTCGTGTCGCAGAGTACGGACGGCAAGCTCTCCAGCGACGGCGTCTCAGAATACGTCGCCGACGGCATCCTACACCTCAAGTACGAGACGATGGGCGCCGACTACTCGCGCCACCTGACGGTCAGGAAGATGCGCGAGACCAAGAACGACGAGGACATACACCCGGTCGAGATAGGACCGGAAGGCATAGTCATCCACTCCTACGAGGACTAGCATGGCGAAGCGATTCTTCAACGGGTTCTTCGGCAACCGGCAACACTCAGTCATTGGGCCCATACCAAAATTCGTCAGCGTGCTCTACGCCTACGTCGTCTTCCAACACCTCCTCGACCGGAAGTTCGGAGAACGATCCCGCGAACTCCTCTTCAGGATCGGCAAGGCGCTCGGCAAGAGCATCACAGCCAAGCTTAAGCACGGGCTCAAGCTCGACCGCAAACGCGTCCTGGAGAACCTCTTCAAGGACTTCGAAGCCCTCGGCTTCGGCAAGACCACCATTACAAGAATGAGCTTCACTACACCCTCATGCCACCTCACCAACAACAGCCCCCTCGCCAAGCAGTGGAAACGATCCTTCGGCACGCAGCAAGAGCCGGTCAACCACTTCCTCGCAGGACTCTACGCCGGCGCGTTCTCACTTCTCTCTGGCACCGACTGCCACTTCGAAGAGGTCGGATGCGCAGTCCACCAAGGCGACCGGTGCCGGTTCAGGCTCGTCACCCAAGACCCCTACCAAGGCTTCTTCTCGCAAGAAGAGCTCGACGAGGACCTCACATGGGACAACCTCTACTCCTCGACGGTGGCCGAGTATCCCAACACCCTCATCCAACGAGTCGTGGCGACCAAGCAGATACGCCTGGAAGAAGGCCACCTCTCGGTGTTCAACATCCTCGCACACTTCTTTCCCCTCAACGTGTACGAGATCATCCCCCGCACCCTCCGCGCGAAAGGGTTCGACATCACACCCGAACTCTCCTATCTCACGCATGTCCAAGCCAAGCACGCCGTCCTCTTCCAAGTCAACAACTTCGGCGTCGCCAAAGGCGACGAGTCGTTCAAGGCCGTGCTCAACCAACTCTACTTCTGCGGCATCGGCAAGATAGAGGTGGAGGAGAGCACGCCTCGGCGTATCGTGGTGCGATGCGGCCACTCCTACCCGCTCGTCCAATACCGCAACATGGTCGGGACCTCCTCGGGCTTCAGGGACTGGTTCGTGGAAGGGATGATCGTAGGCGCCGCCACCCACTCATACGACGTCGCGGTCACCGCCTGCGAGTCCGCCATCAAAGGTGAGGACGTCACCTACACGCTACGCCTCGACGGCGGGAAAGGACTGGTCGAGAAAGAAAAAGAAAAACTGCCGCCCAGCCTCAGGCAGCTCATAGACCAGCGCATGGGGCGCAAGTACTACCTCCTCTCATAACCCATGGCGCGAGGTGTCGCACGTGTACACCACGCCCGCATGGGTCGTCGTGAACAACCCTCTGGTGAAGCGCTGCTCTCCCGACCTTCGCCGGTAGCCGCATCGCGACAGGTATCCTTCAAGGTCCGCCCGGCCAAAGCTCACGACGGTCGGAATGCCCATCCGGTGCGCGATGGCGTTCGCGTACCGCAGCATGTCAGCGCCGATGTCCTTGCCGTTGGACGACCGATCCACCGCCAGCCGCGAGGTCTCGGCCGTCGGCTCGTCCTCCTTGATCGCGCCTTCATACCGGTCGCCGAAATTGAGCGCGGCGCCGGGCTTCCGTGGCAGGAGCCTCACGGTGCCTATCACTTTACCGTCGTCCTTCTTCTTGGCGACGACCTGCACCGCGTCCTTATCGTACCTGTCCATGAGCAATCCTTCACGGTTCCGGAACCGTAGGATGTCGTCCTCCCAGAAGTTCCTGTACCTGAGGCTGAACGACTCCTCAAAATCCTTCGGGGCGCGGGCCACGTCCAGGATGTACTCCTCCCTGGCCACGGGCGCGGTGACCTCTGCGTCAAGGTCGTGCACGACGTTACGCTTCACAGCCTCGTGACCCGGCAAGTCCTCCTTCCGGACCGGCTTCTGGCCCGCCACGAAGTGCTCGTGGCCGTGGTAGACCCTTTGGGACTCGATGATGTCTGCCCCGTAGTGCTTGAGCTTGTCCTCCAGCTCCCCGTTTGTCATCTTGTTCCGCATCCCCATCCGCGCGATGACGCGGTTGCAGATCTCGAACTCGACGAACTCCTTCGGGAACCGCCGGTCGATGCCTTTCCTCTGGAGCGCCGGCTTCTCCTTCTCCCAGATGTCGTCCAGGTCGACGCCGGGCCGCGGGCCTGCGACTGAGATGACGCCGCCCTGCCGCAGGTAGTCCACGGCATTCTCGAGCACCCTGTCGGCGACGTCCTGGTCGAGCACGTAGAGGCTGTTCGCGAACACCACGCCGTCCGCCATGTGCGGCGGCCGGTATGTCCGCATGTCGCCTTGGATTATCCCGACGCGGCTGTTGCGTTTCGTCCTCTCCTTTGCCTTCGCTATCATCTCAGGGTTCTTCTCCACTCCCTGCACGTGGCCGTAGGCGCTCAACGGTCCGAGCATGTGACCTGCGCCGGCCCCCATGTCGATGAGGAACGAGTCTTCCCGGCCAGTGTTGATAGTGTCCATGCTCTCCAGCACCAATCCGCGCAATTCCTGGTATATGGGAAAGTGGGCGATGAGCCTGTCGTACGACGCCGCGTACGTGCTCCACAGCTTCCCTTCCTCGTTCTTCACGAGGTCTTCGATGTACTTCTCGGTCGCTCTCGCGCTGAGGCGCTGGTAGTGTCTCCAATCTATTTTCGTCTTCTTTCTCTCTGTATGTACAGAATTCATGGTCTCACCCCTATGGGTGAGGCGCTCAAGGGCGTTATAAAAATCAAAACGCTATTTTTTTATCCATTTCTTCTTAAAATAGTTTATTTTTATCTTATTTTTATCCTGTTTTTCTCTTTTTTTATCTTGTCTGGTTCTGGCACTTGTGTATTTTTCGGACGGTATCATTCCTGAGAAGGGTTTTTCCCGTCGAGAAGCGCTTTAGCAACGTTTTTCTTTTTCAGGATAATAAAGAATATTCTATTATCCCATACAAAAATACACATTTAAATAAGAATATCCATCGCGCACTACCTATCTGGTCATCGGCGAGCACCCGCTCGCCAATGGCGGACGTGAGTAAACGCGTCCGCAGGCCTCAAACCTCTACAAAAGGGCGTTTCCGCACCAGGACGCGCGGCAGCTCCCCTGTCACGCAAAGAGCCCTGGAGGAAGAAAGGCCTGCGGACGTCACGCCATCCAACAAAGAAAGGATTCAAGAAGAAAAAAATCGTCTTATTTCTTGCGCACCGGCTTCAAGGCCTTGCCGCCGCACTTCCTGCACTTGACCTTACCGGCCAGCACGCGCAGGTTGCCCGCACGAATCTTAGACTTGCAGGAACGGCACACGAACATGTCCTTGAACAACCGAGCCTCAGCTTCTGGGAACTTCGCCATGAATCATTCACCCTCGCTCTTGATCTGCTTCAACACCTTGTCGTCGAGGATGACCCAATACACCACGACCTGCCCCTCAGCCACCTGGCCCTGGAGCTCTGACGGGATCTTCAGGTCGAACGTCTCGTACGTCTCCATATCCATCACGTTGCACGTGGCATCCGTGACAGAAAGGACCTGAGCGTTCTTCTTCTCAATGACAGGCACCTCGAGGTTGTCATGCCCCGGGACGATGATGTTGCGCTTCTTCTCGTCAATCATGCCGACGGCCATGAGATTGACCTTGGCGTGACCGTGCTTGCCAGGCCTGCTGATCTTCACGTCCTGGACGACGCACGCATTGCCGTCGATGACCACGTAATTGCCCTTCTGCATGCTGCCCGCGGGCTTGTGCTTGATGTCTGCCATGTTGAAAACAACCTCTAAACAGTTTTAGGATAAGCCGAGGAACAGGAAGCGGTTTATAAATGTTGTTGTTGGTCACCAGTCCCATAACGCCTTCCGCAGCCTCTTCTTACCTAGAAAAGAGCCCAGCTTCCGCTCCACGTCCGGGTCGTGCCACCGCCGCTCATCCTCCCGGAACGCCTTGGTGTGGTGCCGCGCACGCTTCTTCGTGTGGTCGTACTGGTGCTTCTTGTGCAGCATCTCATGGTACAACACAAAATCAAGCAACCCCCGCACCCGCTCGTCATCCACAGCCTTCGCAAAAACCTTGCTGATGACGATCGTGTCCGAAGAATACTCGTAATGGCCCAGCTTCCGGAACGACTCCTGCCCCCACTTCAGGTTGGGCTCGGTCATCATCCCGTTGAAATAACCCTCGTTGATGACCTTGAACCGCGACAACAAGAAAGGGTCCTTCTCGTCGATCACCGCCACCTTGTTCAGGTGCCTCATGAACGACCGGTACAGGTCCTGGTTCAGGCTCGGCCGCTCCTCGCCGTACACCCGGCACAACAGGTGCTCGATGATACCCTGCCGGATCTCCTCGGACACCTCGAGGAAGGACCTGGACAGGGAGAACACCATCTCCTTCCGCGTATAACGCACGTTCGCGTTGAAACGGGAGAAACGCCCCGAGTACCGCGTCGAGAAAGCCCTCCCGTCAGCCTTGTCCGGGAACAACTCCTCCTTCGCACGGACAGCCGGATCCATAACCAAGGGTGTCCATCACTCCTTTTTCAACCTATCCCTACTGTATCCTACGGGCCTCGGTGTAGAACCGCTTCTCCTCGGCCTCGCCCATGGAGAACGTCTTGCGAGGCAACGCCCCATCAACCACGACGCTGCGGAAGAAGCTCTCCTTCGTGATAGGCTTCATGAAGAACACCGCATGCCCCTCCTTCTGGCCGAGCTTCTCAGCAGTCCCGGTCCCGTGGACGTAATCCACGTCGGAAGCCTCGCCGCGCTCCAACAACCCGTTCAGCAACCCCTGCAAGGTGCCGTAGCTCAAGCTGGACGAAGGCTCGGTGAACGTCACCACCCTGTAGCCGTCGGGCGTGATGAGGCCGCACGTCTGGCCCTCGGACGCCTCCACCTTTTTCCGCATCTCATCCAGCGAGGAAGCCTCCTCCACGTCGAGGCCGCCGCCGAACTCCTCGCGCAACGCGTCCACCACGTGACCCTTCAGGCCGAAGACCGCCCGGTGGATGGGCTCGAACACGATGGCATCCGAATGGATGTTCACCACCTCGACCAACGCGTACCTGGACGGGTGGTCCGCCCCCTTCTCATCCTTCGTCTCCTCCCAGATACGCTTCGCAGTCGCCAAGGAGTGGTTGCCGTCGCCCATCGCGAACAACAACACGTCATCAGAATCCACGCCGTAACGCCCCTTGAACGCCTCCGGATCAGCCAAGCGCTCCAACGCCCGGAAGACTCGCTCCGTCCGCTCCTCATCCAACCACCAGCCGGAGAGGTGGCCGCTGTCCAGCATCAAGTCGAAATCGTACGCCTGTTCCAACGACCCTTTCTCGTCGGCCAACGGCTCGATGACACACCCCTCGCGGTCGTCGATCGCCACGAGGATGTGCGGCAACTCGAGAGGAGCCCCCTTGCGGATCTCAATCCGTGGCGGCAACCGATCCGTGATAGTGCCCTCGGTCGCGCGGATGAGGCTCTTGGAACCCTCGCTGAAATCGTACTTCTCCAGGTCGAGAGCCAACACCAGTCCGGGCCGGACCTTGTCCCCGACGCGGCGCTCGACGTAGATGACGCCCTCGCGGGGCTCGAGCAAGCCATCATCGAGGTACTCCCGCATGTGCCGCTGGATGTCCTCGATACGCCTACCCTTATCCTTCTCCTTCAAGTAGACCTCGGGAAAGACCAGGTTGAGCGTGGACGGCGCGTCGCCCACGACCCGCGCGACCTTCTCCCAGTACTCAGGACTGCTCGTGTACTGGTCGCACGCGATGACAGACCACTTCGTCATGTCAACCCTGTCGTTCGGAAGCAAAATCTCAGGAACCTTGACGCCGATGTGCTCATAACTCTTCATAGGATACCACCAAGAAGAAGGCCCGTCGCAACCACTATAAAAAACTTTATGTCTCAGGACTACGCCTGCAACGGGAACCGCAAGAGAGCCGCTATCTTGCCCAGGTCCCGCAACTGTACGCCCTCGCGCGTGTCGGTCGAGACGATCTCCACCTTCGACCCTGTCTCCTGAGCCTTGGCATCCAGCTCGTCACCGGTCGCCTCGTCCAACTCCTCGGACAAGAGCAACGTGTCCACCGCGCCGAGCTCCAACGCCCGCCTCGTAGCATCCAGCCCGTACGAGACGTTATCAGGATTCTTAGACAGGGCTGTGAGGAAGCGCTGCATGAGCTCCTTCTCCTGCGTCACCTCCTCGTCCGCCAACACGTCCCGTGACTTCTCCAACAACTCCTGCAATCCGAACTCGTCAGTGTACGACAAGTCCTTGACGGCGATGATCTTCTTCTTCACATCACCCGTCAGGTAATCCTTGTTGAGGAAGTCGTTCGTCGTCGTAGAAGGACCGCCGAGCAAGATGCCCTTCAAGCCTTCCATGAAGAGGAACTGCTCCTTCATGTAATCAGCCACCTTCTTGTAATGGTCCTTCGTCGCACCCTCGCGGAGACGCTCGAAACGCTGGGCTGACTGGCCCCCGGCACGGGTCTTCCCCGCAACCTCGGAGTGGGTCTTGGACAAGGGCACGATAGTCTTGCCCTTCAGCAACGCGATGGTGGCATCACGGCGGTCCATCACGACCATGCCGTACACCTCCCGGTCCTCCACCATCTCACGAAGAGGTTCCAGCACGAACTCCTTGTCGCACCTATAAATCCTGGTGTTCAACGGCACGGGCGGCTCGATGCTCCACACCTGGAAGTCCTGCTGCCCCTCCCGCTCAGCCACGTTGCCCGCGAAGGCGGCCAAGCCGTTCGGAGGCGTCCGTTTGAACAACTTCAAGTGCTGGATCATCTTCTCCAACGCCGAGATCACGTTGTCACGGGTCTGCTTGGACTTGATATTGCTCGCCGTCCCCTGCTCCTGCGAGATGTGCGTGGTGATCTTGTTCAGCTCATAACCGGCCGGGATGTAGACCGACACCAACTCGGTGCCGCGCCCCTTGTGCTGCTCCAGCTCTTTCAAGAACTGCTTCATCTTATGCCGCTGCTTCGCGGTCATGCGCACGTTCTGCCCCTTCTTGCCCATCTCAGCCATGACATTGTAGAGACGACCCTTTGTTTTTAAATGTTTGGCGCTTCCAGGCAATCCGACAGTGATAACAAACATTTAAAAATAGGCTGGACGAGAGAACAAGCCATGGTACTCGAACACCTCTTCCCCGAGAACTGGCTCGAGAACAAGACCGGCTACGCATTCCTCCTCGGAGCCGTCTACAGCGTCATCGGCATCGTCACCGCACGGCTCCTCTTCGGCGCCAACTCCGGACTCGCCAGCGTCATGTTCGTCAGCATCCTCCTCATACCATCGCTCCGGAAACTCTTCGAACGTGAAGAGCGACGGGAGGAACGCGAACGGCGGTTCAGCCTCAAACACCTCTATAAGGACAACAAGCACCTCGTCCACGCCTACGGCGGCATGTTCCTAGGAGTCTTCATAGCATACTTCGCATTAGCGTTCTTCGGCCTGGCCTTCGGATGGGACGTCAACGCCCTCTTCCGAGAACAGGTCTTCCTCGACCCTGCCATCAGCGGCCGCGCGACCTTCAGCCTCGGCGCGTTCATAAGCATCCTCATGAACAATTGGTGGGTCCTCCTCGCCTGCTTCCTGCTCTCACTCATCTCAGGCAACGGCGCCACCTTCTTCATCGTCTGGAACGCCTCCGCATGGGGTGTCATCTTCGGACTACGCAGCGTAGCCGCCGGCGCCATGCTCGGAGAATCAACACTCCTCGTAGGACTGCTCATGCTCGCCATCACGCTACCACACATCATACTCGAAGGAGGAGCATACATACTCGCAGGCATCGCAGGAGCCCTCATCAGCGACGACGTCATCTCAGACGCCAAGGACCTCAGCAAGTTCGTCGCGGCACTGGCAGTCGCCATAGGGGTGTTCTGGCTCCTCAACAAGGCCTTCAGCATGGTGCTCGACGGCGGGATGCTGCTCGCAGTCAATGTCACCCTCGCCCTCGGATTCCTCTACCTCCTCAAGCACGTCTTCCCAGACAAGCGCCACAAGGAAGTCTTCATCTACAACTACTGGCTCTTCATCATAGCACTAGGAGTCTTCGCCGTCGGAGCGCTCGTCGAGACAGGCGTGCTCAGCTGGTCCGGTCTCCTGAACGAATACTACTTCGCAGCAGCCCAGTTCTTCGTAGGCTAAAACCCTAAATACCACCGCTCATTACCCCGACGCATGGGCAACGCCTACGTCACCCACAAGCACGAAGCCAGCACTACCCACTACGACCTACGCCTAGAGATCGACGGGAAGCTCGCCTCCTGGGCCGTCCCCAAAGGGCCATCCCTCGACCCGTCCCAGAAACGACTCGCCATCCCCACCGACGACCACCCGTTAGACTACAAGGACTACGAAGGGACCATCCCCGAAGGGCAGTACGGCGCCGGCACCGTCATGGCCTGGGACCGAGGCACGCACAGCGACCTCGAAGGCAGCCGTGAAGAAGGACACCTCACCTTCACACTACACGGAGAAAAACTCAAAGGACGCTGGGCCCTCCACCGCTTCAGAGGCAAAAACTGGCTGCTCATCAAGAAAGACGACGAGCACGCCGACCGCAACAAAGACATCCTCAAACAAGACAGGTCCGCCAAGACCGGCAAGACCATGGAAGAAATAAGAGGAACCTAGCTGCACCCGCTCGTATCGCCAGGTACACCGCTCCAGCCGGCCATCCGGCTGTACTCGACGACACTCTTCTCCAAGTCCGACGTGAGAGAAACCGCCTGTCCCATACCATCCAGGCATGTCACGGAAGGTTAAAAACCTTTTGCCGCCACTGGCCACCCCTAGGGGAAAAGGTTTAAAACGAGCCTTTCCATCTCGCTTTCCATGGTCGAGAGGCAGCAGCTCCAGGGACGACGCGTCGAGTCTCCGAGCAGCATCAACATGTACAAGCAGTGCCCCCGCAAGTACTACTACCGGTACGTCGAACGCCTCCCGACCGGGACGAGCATACACCTCATACGCGGGAACGTCGCCCACAAGGTGCTCGAGGATTTCTACGACCTCGCCCTCGAGGAAGACCGGACGCGGAACTTCCGGTTCCTCCACCTAAGACTGCTCAAGCTCTTCACGGTCCAGTGGAAGCGGAGCAAGGACGAGCTCGAAGGCCTCGGCATGGACGACCAGGAATTACAAGGGTACTTCGACGAGACGGTGATGATGCTCCAGAACTGGTTCAACCGCTTCAAGAAGCGCATGCAGGCCCGGATGGCCAACGGCGAGGAGTTCCATGAAGCCTTCAGGAACCTCACGCCCAAGCGCGAGGCGGAGTACCGGTCCGAAGAGTTCATGGTACGCGGCTACATCGACTACATCCACGAGGTGGACGGTAACACCCTCGTCATGGACTACAAGACGAGCAAGCGCGACCACATCAGCGACGAGTACAAGTTGCAACTGGCCATCTACGCGTTGTTGTACGAGGAGAAGCACGGC
Source organism: uncultured Methanosarcinales archaeon (assembly GCA_964556395.1). GTDB lineage: Archaea > Nanobdellota > Nanobdellia > Woesearchaeales > WJKR01 > WJKR01. The sequence goes on along the minus strand of CAZKVR010000005.1, from coordinate 900 downwards.
GTCAAGCCCGACTACGTCGGCATCGACTTCCTCAAGAGCATCGAGAAGATGCTCCCGGTCGATGATGAATTATTGCAGCACGCGCGGTTCGAGCTCGAGCAGATACACGCCAGCACCGGCAGCGACCACCTCGAGGACTATCCTATGAGGCCGAGCCCGCTGTGCAAGTGGCGGACCGGACAGTGCGACTACTACGACCTGTGCTTCGGCGGCAAGACCGTCGAGGAGTACCGGGCGGAGCACAAGAAGTAGGCCGGGCGCTCTGCACCCTCTTCTCCACGCTTTTTCACACGGGCACGAGCTGCGCTGCCTCGCCGCAGTAGAACCACGTGTTCACGGTCTCCGCCAACTCCGCGCCGAACAGCTTCCGCACCTTGGCGAGCTGCTTCCGAGCCTTCACCGGCCGGAAACTGCACTTCACCTCGAAGATGTCGACGCCGCCGCCGTGGACGCCGAGCAGGTCGATCTCGCCCACCAAGCGTCCTCGTCGAGAAATAAGCGGGAGCCCCCTGTACACCTGGTCGTAGTTCGCCTTCAGCTGCTCGTACAGCCGCTCTACGTACTCGTCGTGCTTGAGTATGGGTGGCACCTCAATGGCTGCTATACTGCTATAGGAAAACGTATATTTAAGCTTTTAGCTACCCCAGACGACACATCTGGAACCTATAAATACAAGGACATCTTCACAATCCAAGAATAAGCTTCCGGAAGAGCCTCCAACAACTCTGACCGCATCGCCCATAAATAAGACGATTTGCCCGGACACCATGACACACGAACAGCGCTACGAGCAAGCCTCGGAACAGGCCTACCTCCATGGACAAGACCACATCCTCGCAACCCGGGACCAGCTCACCACCCAGCCGAAAGCACGGCCCCGCAGCCAGGCCGAACCCATCC
>CAZKVR010000004.1:0-96048 GCA_964556395.1 uncultured Methanosarcinales archaeon | reverse complement strand
TTCTGCGGACGTGTGCGCCGCCGACGTCAAGGAGTGTCCTGACGGCTCGTTCGCCTCACGAGACCCTGACAACGATTGCGAGTTCCGGCCGTGTCCTTCGGACGAGGACTCGGGCAACGCGTCTGATGGCGACGGGACTTCGGACCTCGAACGCCACGACTGAACGCCTGACGAGCGTGACGTGGACGCGTGCATCGAGCTCTACAAGCCCGTCTGCGGTTATAGCGACGGCTCTGCTGAGACGTACAGCAACGACTGCTTCGCATGTATGGATGAGAATGTGGAGTACTGGACCGAAGGCGCTTGCGAGGAGTGATCACTTATTTTTTTGAATTGTATTTGTGATGAATTACCAGGGCTATTATAGAAAGTATTATTACTAAAACTATTAGTGCGCCTACTCTTCTCCACAATTCTGGTTTTTCCAACAAAACTAATGATACGATAAGGCCTCCTATTAAGCCTGATATGACATTGAGGATGAAATTAGCAAAGAATCCTTTGTTGCTTTCTTCTCGCTTCATCTTTTTCTTTTTGTTTATCTTCTTCAATATATTTTTTTTCATTTCATATAAGTTTGATTAGATTAAGAAAATGCGCCACCGCCCGGATTCGAACCGGGAATTCCCAGAGGGAACCAGCTCTCAAGGCTGGCGCAATACCAGATTATGCGACGGTGGCATTTGTTTGTCTAGCGGCGCGACCGGAAACGTCTCGTTTCCGCGTATGCGGCGGTGGCAATGCTGTTGAAGAACCAGACAGTCTTTTTAAAACTTTACTTGAACCGTTCCATGTTGAGATAGTTCTTGATCTCATTGATGAGGGCCATGCAGTCTGCTTTGCCTTCTGCTTGGAATCGTTTCATGTACCCTTTGTAGACGAACTTGTCCACCAGCGTGCGTATGAAGTAGTATGCCGGCCGCGTCTCCCAGTGGTCCTCGTAGTCGGTGACGAGGAATGCGTCGAAGCTGAAGAACGCGTCTCCGCGGTAGTATTTCTGCTTCACTCCTCCTTTCGTCACGACCTCTTCGGTCAGGTTGGTGAGCTCTACGTAGATGCGTAGGTCGATCCTGGCGTAGTCTGACACCTTCTTGTATGGCATGAGTTCCAGGATGATCTGGCGGTGTCCTTCCTCGACGTGTTCGAAGTTCTTGCTCTCGACCTTGTCGTAGTGGTTCTCGGCGAGCCACTTGTCGATGGTCTTGTACAGGCCTTTCATGTCTAGGAGTCCGCTGTACCGTAGCGGTTTCAGCCAGACGAGTGTTTTGAACTCTGCCATTTTTTTTCAGGTCCAGTAGTTGACGTCGCTACTCATGTTTAAAAAGGTTTTTATCTGTCTGTGTAGTTCCATGAGGTCTTTGGACATGGCTTCAACGTAGTTGACGTTAATGTCTCGTTCGCGTATCTTCAGCCACCAGTCGAACAGTCGTTGGTGGAGCTTGCTGTTTCCGAACCGTTCGCTGTAGTCGACCACTACCTCGCCGCTGATGATGACTTGGACGTTCGCCTTGTTCAGCTTGACGGTCTTGGTCCCTTTGGGGACTTCGATGTCTTGGAGGTACCATATGTGGAAGTCGACGGCGATGTCGTACCGGTGCATGGCGTCGATCTTGCGTTGGCCGCGCATCTCGACTTCGACCTCGTCGCCCTTGTGCTTGTAGCGCTTCTCGAAGTAGCGGTACTTGTTCTCTTCCATCCACAGCCTGCACAGGCGATAGAGGCCTGCCCAGTCGAACACCCCTTTGTACCTGATGATGGGTATCTGCTGGCCTTGCCAGTCCTGGCGCTTCTCGGGCATATCCTGTCTTCAGGAAAAGGCTTATTTAAAGGTTTCTAGAATCACCTGATCCTGATGGCGTCCAGGTTCCGCGGCGCTTGCGTCTCGACGCGGAACTGCTTGTGGATGCTGCTCGCCAGGTCGAGGCAACGGTTGCTCTCCCCGTGGTTGACCAAGACCTTCTTCGGCCGCGGGTTGCATTGCTTGATGAAGTTCATCAGCTCGCGCCTGTCAGCGTGGCCTGATATCTCGATCTTGTGGACTTCCATGTTGATGTGCATGATCTCCTGGCGGTTGCCGCCGGCGTGCGTGGCTATCTCGCGTTCGCCGCGCTGTATCCTGCGTCCCAGGCTTCCTTCTCCTTGGTAGCAGCTGAACACGAGGCTGTGGCGCTTGTCGTTCGCCATGAACTTGAGGTATTCCACGCTGGGGCCTCCGACGAGCATGCCGCTCGTGGCGAGGACGATGCATGAGCCTTCCTCTTCCATGAGTCGTTTGCGCTCCTGGTTGCTCCCCACCCTTTTTATGTTCCCTGTGACGAACGGGTTGTTGTCCCGGTGGAATATCTGCTGCCGGACCGTGTTGTTCAGGAACTCCGGGTAGGCGGTGTATATGGCGGTGATGTCCCATACCATGCCGTCGATGTAGATGGGGATGTCGTCCGGGATGAGTCCTTGCTTGACGAGCTTCTGCACCAGGATGATGACTTCTTGCCCCCTGCCCGAGCCGAGCGTGGGCATGAGGATTTTTCCGCCTCTTTTCGCCGTGTTGACGACGATGTCTGCCAGTAGCTTGTCCTGCTCCTTCGGCGAGGCCAGCACCGCGTCGCGGGCGCCGTACGTGCTCTCTACCATGAGCGTCTCGAGCCTTGGGAACTGCGTGCTCGCCGGACTCAACAGTTGGGTCTTGGCGAACTTGATGTCTCCGGAGTAGAGTAGGTTGTGCAGCCCGTTGCCGATGTGCAGGTGTACCATCGCCGAGCCGAGGATGTGGCCCGCGTTGTACATGGTGATGCGCACGTCCGGCGTGATGTCCGTGACTTCCTCGTAGTCGAGGGTGATGGTGTGCTTGACCATCTCCTTGACTTCCTCGGAGGTGTACAGCGGATCCTTGCCTTCGCTGTGAGCGATCTTCACCGTGTCCAGTTGTAATAGGGCCATGATGTCCCTCGTCGGCGCGGTGCAGTAGACTGGTCCTCGGTAGCCGAACTTGTACAGGTATGGGACGAGTCCTGAGTGGTCGACGTGGGCGTGCGTGACGATGACTGCGTCGAGCTCTTGGATGTCGAACTCCGGCGCTTCCAGGTGTGGGTAGGCGAGCTGGTCGTCTTGCGTGACGTCGATGCCGCAGTCCAGTAGCACTCGTGACTCTGGTGTCTGGAGGAGTATGGCTGATCGTCCGACTTGCCGTCCGCCGCCGAGGTAGGTCACCCTGACCCATTCTTCCTTGCGGTCTCTTTGCCAGCCGTTGTAGATGCGCTCGCCCGTCTTGTTGAGGAACTTCCTCCTGTAGTCGGAGTTCTGGTACAATACGGAGCGGATGTTCTCGATGATCTGGCTCCTGATGGCCGGCGTCCGTTTCACGAGGGGTACCCAATAGGTCTGTTTCTTGATCTCTTGGAGCGTCTCTCCTTGCTTACCGATCGCCATGCCTGGCTTCTCCGCTTCGATGACGACTTGGCTCCGTTGCGGGTCGAAGGTGATCTGGTCGATGCCGGCGTCCTCGTCAACGATCTCTCTGATGAGCTGTTCCGCCCGTTCCTGGTCGATGCATAGGGTGGGGTCTGCTCGGAGTTCGACGCGCTTCTTGATGCTGCTCACTGCCTTTCGGACGAGTCCTCGGTCGTTGATGAAGAAGTCTCGGTCCTTGGTGTAGAGCACGATGTTTGCCCCTTCGAAGACGGCTTCGCTGACGTCGCGTTGGGGTATGACCTTGTATATTTCCTTTATGATATCTGCTGGCATGGGGTTCCTCTCTCATGTGTTGTCAAAAGAACCGTTGCCCGGACAAGGAAAGATAGAAGTGGTTTTCCTTATTCGAGCTTGGTGTTGATGAGTTGTTTGTGGGCTTCTCGGACGCCTTGCTTGTCGATGACGTACACGTCGATGCCCTGGCCGCTGCCCGTGTCTCGTTGGAGGGCTGCGTTGACGGCCTTGATGGCGAGCTGCACAGCCGCCTTCTCGTCCAGGCCTTCCTGATAGGTGCTCTCTAGGACTCCGTAGGCGAACACGCTCCCGCTGCCCGTGGCGACGAAGTCCGTGATGTGCGTGATGCTCCCGTCCGGGAACAGGTCGTACAGGTGGGTGTCGCCGTTGTCCGTGCCTCCGAGTATGAAGTGGGCGATGCCCGGGATGGGTGAGAAGCTTCTTATGTTGCCATATACCATGCTTCCGAGCAGGTTGGCCGCTTCCTTGACGGTGGCTTTGCGGGTGGTGCGGATGTCCTTGAGCTTGAGCTCTGCCTTGAGGTATTTGATGAGCAGTTGGAGGTCGCTGACGCTGCCCGCCGTCGTGACGGCTAGGCGGTCGTTGATCGGGACGACCTTTTGGGTCTTCTTGTCCACGATGAGGTGTCCTGCCGTCGCGCGCTTGTCAGCCGCTAGGATGACGCAATCCTTGCCTACGATGCCGACTGTAGTTGTTCCTGTCTTCAATACGGACGATGATTCCATCTCTTGCCCTCCTTCTGCCATTTTGAACAGGCTCTAGAAGTACTTGTACTAGTAGGAAAACCACACCTCATTTATAAATATTATGGTTTGTTCTCGCTTTTCGTCAGGTCTTGAGGTATCCTGTATTCCTGCCAGGACACCTTCTTGGCCCGTATGGCTTCTTTCAGGCTCCTCTCCGTCGCGTTCAGCCTTGACGTGCCGCTCTTCACTTCGACGAAAATCACCTCTGATACTGCTTTCTCTTCCAGTCCTTTGAACACGAGGAAGTCTACCGGTTTGCCGAGGAACCGTGCCTCGGTGGGTTGCCAAGGGAAGTCGGGCAGGTACGGTGCCAACTGTTCTGAGAACTGGCCTCCCAGCACCGCTCTGCTCCGCTTCGCCGCGTCCTCCCTGATTTTCGGCAGGTCTCGTCGCCACTTCCTGTCCGACAACAACGCTCCTGCTTTCTTGCCTGCGACGTACCCTATCCAGAGGAGGATGACTGCTCCTATTACTATGAGGACGGTCTCTGTAGTCGTCATGTTCTCATTTTGGGAGGATGTCTTATTTAAGCGTTGTCGGCGCCCGTGACCAGTGGCGTTACAGGAACGCGTTGAACGCTATCCCTGACAGCACGATTTGCGGTACCGTTACGGCTGCCCGCCACAGCGAGCCCTTGCGCGCCGTGCTGAGCTGCGCTTGGATGAACGCGTCCGGTACGAAGTGTTCGATGACGCCTCCTAAGAGGAAGCCGAGGAGGATGGCCCACCAGATGAGGCTGAGGTAGTCCATCAGGTTCCTGAAAAGTCCGTGCAGCGACGGTACCAGCGCAGTCACTGCCAGCAATAGTGCCAGTCCTGCCAGGCTGTACGTGAGCTTGTCGCCTACCTTGGGTTCGGTCGGTTCGCAGTGGCTTCCTATATGTTCCTCCGACATACAGATGAATGAAATAAAAATCATATTTAAGTCTTCTCCCCCAAAAGGTTTAAAAACCCCTTGGCATTCCCGCCACCTAAACCCGTTACCACTACGGAATCCGCGTAGGAGGGACACATCACATGGACAAGCAAGACATCATCAAGGCCTTGCAGGCTGCCAGAGAGCAGTCGAAGGAGCGCAAATTCTCCCAGACCGTCGACCTCATCGTCGCGTTGAAAGGCCTCAACCTCAAGAAGCCCGACGAGCAGGTAGACCTCTTCGTCAACCTGCCCAATGAGGTCGGGAAGAGGAGGAAGGTCTGCGCACTCGTCGGCCCCGAAATGGTCGACAAGGCGAAAGAGGCGTGCGACACCGTCGTCACGCAGGACGAGTTCGACAAGTACAAGGAGAAGAAGGAGGCGAAGAAGCTGGCCGACAACCACGACTACTTCATCGCCCAGGCAGACATCATGCCCAAGGTCGCAGGAGCGTTCGGACGCATCCTCGGCCCCCGGGGGAAGATGCCCAACCCGAAAGCGGGCTGCATCCTGCCGCCGAAAGCGGCCGTCCAGCCCGTCGTCGAACGCCTTCAGAAGCTCGCCAAGGTCACGGCGAAGAAGCAGTTGGCCATCCAACTGTCAGTGGGCGACGAGCAGATGAGCGACGAGGACATCGCGGACAACATCTACACGGTCTACGACCAGCTCATCCACCACCTCCCCGGAGAGCAGAACAACGTCAAGCACGCCTACGTCAAGCTCACCATGGGCAAGCCGGCCATCATCAGCTAGGGTTGAACGATCATGACATCACAGGAATACCGACCGAAAGTCTCCCAGGACAAGAAGGAGGCTGTCAACTCTTTCACCAAGCTCATCGAGGAGTACCCCGTCATCGGGGCCGTCGACGTGGAGAACCTCCCCGCCCTCCAGCTCAGCAGGATGCGCGAGCAGCTCCGCGGAACCGTGCTCATCAAGATGACGAAGAGACGGCTCCTCACACGCGCCCTCAAAGAGGCGAAGAAGGACGGGGTCTCAGAACTGATCCCGTACCTCAAGGGCATGCCCGCCCTCATATTCACCAAGGAGAGCCCGTTCAAATTGTACGGCCTCCTCAAGAAGAGCAAGAGCAAAGCACCCATCAAGGCGGGCCAGACGGCCCCGAACGACATAGTAGTCCCCGCAGGACCTACAGGCTTCGCGCCCGGCCCCGTCATCGGAGAGCTAGGCTCGGTCGGCATCAAGGCCGGCATCGAAGGAGGCAAGGTAGCCATCAAGCAGGACGCTGTCGTCGCCAAGGAAGGCGAGGAGATATCCTCCAAGCTAGCGGGACTCCTCACCAGGCTCGGCATCGAGCCCATGGAGATAGGCCTCAACCTCACCGCCGCGTGGGAGAACGGCGAGATACTCACCAAAGACGTGCTCGACGTGGACGAGGACCAGTACAGGCAGGACTTCGAACAGGCCGCCTCGTGGGCGTTCAACCTCGCGTTCAACGCGGGCTTCCCCACGAAGGAGACCACGAAGCCCCTGCTGCAGAAGGCGCACGCCGACGCGTACGCCCTCGCACTGTCGCAGGACGTCATGACCGAGGACACCAAGGAGGCGGTGCTGGCCAAGGCTGAAAGGCAGGCCGCGTCGCTGAAGGAGAGGACATCAGAGTAATCCAATCAATGGAGGGAAAAACATGGAATATGTCTACGCTGCAATGTTGTTGCACAAGGCCGGTAAAACGATCGATGAAGCTTCGCTGAAAAAGGTGCTGGAAGCGGCTGGCGTGACCGTCGATGATGGTCGTGTCAAGGCGCTCACCGCCGCGCTCGAGGGTGTTGATATCGACGACGCCATCGCGAACGCGGCCGTCGCACCCGCAGCAGCAGCCCCTGCGGCCGCTGCCGAGGGCGGAGCCGAAGAGAAGAAGGAGGACAAGGAAGAGAAGAAGGAAGAAGAGGAGAAGGTCGACGAGTCACAGGCCGCGGCCGGCCTCGGAAGCCTCTTCGGCTGATTCCTCCAATATTTTTTTCCTTTACCTTTCATTACTGACCACGTGAGACCCCTATGCCAGAAGAGAACAAGGAAGAAGTCGAGAACCTGTTGCGCCAGCTCAAGCTGGTAAAAGAGGAAGTCGCCCAGATTAAGAAGCGCCTCTCCGAAGTCAACAAGAAGAAGGAGGAGTGGTTCGCCAAGAAGAAGGAGATCGGCAGCCAGATCCGCGACAAGATCTCGACCGTCAAGGGCTCCAAGTCCGAGCGTAACACGTTCACCGAGGAGGCCAAGCAGGCCAAGCAGGAGCGTGACCGGCTGAACAAGCAGATCTCCGACGCCATCAAGGAGATAAAGGATATGAAGGATGCCTACCGTAAGGTGGCTGAGAAGCACGGCATCAAAGGGGACCCGTCCGAAATCAAGAAGCGCATCGAACGCCTCGAATACCGCCTCGAGGTCGAGCCGATGAAGTTCGACAAGGAGCAGAAGCTGATGAAGGAGATCAAGGATCTCAAGAAGCAGTACGCCCAGTTCGAGGACGTCCGCAAGGAGTGGGAGCAGGTCACCAAGAAGAGCAAGGAGATCGACGAGCTCAAGAAGAAGGCGAACGAGTATCACCGTGTGGTTCAGGAGGCCGCCCAGTCCAGCCAGCAGCAGCACGAAGCCCTCCTCACCGATTCCAAGGAGATCGACGACCTCAAGAAGGCTGAGGAGGAGGCGTACAACAAGTTCTTCGAGGAGAAGAAGAAGTTCAAGGAGGTCAACGTCGAGCTCAAGGAGAAGCTCAAGCAGCTCCAGGAGATCAAGCAGGGCCTCGAGGACAACGACGTCGCCCTCAAGGAAGAGGAGCGCAAGAAGGAGGCCAAGAACCTGAAGGAGAAGGCCGCCGAGGTCGAGGAGAAGGTGAAGCAGAAGAAGAAGCTCACCACGGAAGACCTCCTCATCATGCAGCGCTCAGCATCGTCGAAGTGAGAACACTTTTTCTTTCTGACCCTTTAGAAGTATACGTTTTAGTATACTCCTTCAACTATATTTAAAAATGCTAGTGCGACACAGCCTCGCGATATGGCCTTGTATATGATCGGCCTCGGCCTCTACGACATGATGGACGTCACCCTCAGGGGGTTGGAAGCCATCAGGAACGCCGACGTCATCTACCTCGAGCACTACACCGCCGTCCTGCACACTCGTAAGGAGGAGCTCGAATCGTTCTTCAAGCGCCCTATAGTCCAGGCCGGACGCGACATGGTCGAACGCCAGGGCGACGACATCATAGAAGAGGCGAAGGAGAAGGAGGTCGCGTTCCTCGTCGTGGGAGACCCGTTCGGCGCCACGACGCACTCGGACCTCTTCCTACGCGCCCGCCAACAGGATGTCCGCGTCGAAGTAATCCACAACGCCTCGATACTCTCAGCCGTCGGCGTCGTCGGCCTGGAACTCTACAAGTACGGCCGCACCACCACCCTCGTCTTCCCCGACGACGGCTGGCTCCCTGACTCGCCCTACGAGGCCGTCCGGAAGAACCAGGATGCCGGCCTGCACACCCTCTGCCTCCTCGACATCAAGGTCTCGGAGCCCTCTAAGGAGTCGTTGAGGAAGGGCGATGACACGCCCGAGCCGCCGCGGTTCATGACCGTCCAGCAAGGCCTCGACGTCCTCAAACGGTTGGAGGTGAAGCACGGCAAGGGAGTCATCACGGATGACACCGTCGTCGTCGGCCTCGCGCGCATCGGTGGCGTCAACCACGTCCCGAAGATATGCGCCGGCACCTTCGCAGAACTGCAGGGCAAGGATTTCGGACAGCCCATGCACTCCATCATAATACCTGCGAAGAACCTCCACCACGTCGAGGAAGAGATGCTCGCCCAGTGGCGGTGTCCCTAAGACTTCTTGACGTCAGTGCTTTTCTTCTTCGCCTTCTGGGCCTGCTTGAGCGTCTTGGCGATCTTGTCGCTCGTCTTCGCATCCAGCTGGCCGACGTTCTCGAAAGCCCGCAGGATCTCGACCGGTACGGCGAAGATGACCGTGTTGCTCTGGTCAGCCGCCAGGTCGTTCAGCGTCTGGAGCGTCCGCAGGTGCAGCGCCCCGGGCGCCTTGCCCAGCATCGTCGCCGCCTTGGCCATGTTGGCGGCCGCCATGGTCTCGCCTTCGGCCTTGATGATGACCGCACGTTTCTCCCTTTCCGCTTCCGCCTGCTTGATCATCACTCTTTTCAGGTCGTTCGGAAGGATGACGTCCTTGAGCTCGACGCTCTGCACGTCGATGCCCCACGGGTCGGTCGCCTTGTCCACGATCTTCTTGATCCGTTCGCTCACCTCGTCCCGGTTGCTCAACAGCTCGTCCAACTCCACGGCTCCGACGATGTTGCGCATCGTCGTCTGGGCCAGTTGGGAGACGGCGTACATGTAGTGCTCAACCTTATTGATGGCCCGCTCCGCCTCCTTCACCTTGTAGTAGATGACCGCGTTGACGTTGATCGAGATGTTGTCGTAGCTCATACAGTCCTGGTCCGGGACGTCGACCGCCTTGATGCGCATGTCCACTCGCACCCATGACTGGATGATAGGGATGATGAGGCGCCACCCTGGCTTGATGAGCCCGGTGTACTTGCCGAAAGTGTACTTGACGCCGAGCTCGTACTCCTTCACGACCTTGAGGCTTGCGAGGAAGAACAACGCGATGATGCCGAGTATTATCCAGATTGCCATCTTGCTACCACCCTTCATTACCGTCTGAGAGATTCCTTTAATAATTTTGCTTTTCCAGGCCTTCTCAAGCGTTATGGAGGAAAACGAAATATTTATAAAAAGAGTTTTGCCTTGTGCTGCCTATGCGGAACCGCAAGGGGATGTCCCCGCTCATAGCCACAGTCCTTCTCATCGCATTCGCAGTAGCTCTCGGTGCCATGATCATGAACTGGTCGAGCGACGTCGAGCAGAAACCCCGTGAGGACTCCTCCTCAGGCGACCCCTGTGCCAAGGTTTCCATCGAGTTGAACGAGGTGTTCGACAAGCGCATCTTCTGCTACGACGAAGACCAGGGTTCCATCCGGTTCAACGTCGTCAACACTGGCTCCACGACTGTCCAGGGTATCCAGGTCCGTACCGTAGATGCAGATCTCAAGCAGGTGAAGGAGGACATCCCCTCCAGCAAGATGCCTGTCGGCGAGACGTTCGAGCACGAGATGCCGTTCGACAAGAGCGGCAAGGTGCACGTGCAGCTGGTCCCCTACGTCAGGTCTGGCGGCGAGTCGCACTACTGCCTCCAGGAGCGTATCGTCCAGGACGTCCTCCCGGCCTGTTCTGAAGAGTAGGAGCAGCAAACCTTTTTATACAATCATTCTTCCTCTACTCTGATGAAGATTTCCCTTGACGTCCGCAAGTCCTTGGAGGAGAACGCCTCCGCCTACTTCGACGCCGCCAAGAAGGCCCGTGCCAAGATAGATGGCGCCCGGCAGGCCATCGAGCGCGCGAAGAAAGCCAAGGAGAAAGCCGAAGCCCTGCCTCAGAAGCAGGCCTCACAGCAGCTCCCTAAGAAGGTGCGGAAGAGGTCCTGGTATGAGAAGTTCAAATGGTTCTTCTCCTCGAATGGCATGCTCGTACTCGCCGGCCGCGACGCGACAACCAACGAGAACCTCGTCAAGAAACACCTGGAGCCCCGTGACGTCGTGTTCCACACCGACGCGCCTGGCAGCCCGTTCGTCATCGTCAAGACGGAAGGCGAGGAAGTGCCTGATGAGGTCTTGCAGGAGGCGGCGGATTTCTGCGCCTCCCACTCCAAGGCTTGGAAGCTCGGACTCTCCTCGGCCGAGACGTACTGGGTGGAGCCGGAGCAGGTGACCAAGGAGGCAAAGGCGGGCGAGTACATGCAGAAGGGCAGCTTCATGGTCTACGGCAAGCGCAACTACATCCAGCCCCGTATAGGGCTGGTGGCGGTCCCGTATGAGGACAAGGTCATGGTCGCTCCGGAGAACGCCGCAAAGGCCCATCACCAGGGCGTCGCCGCGCGGATAAGCGAAGGTGACACCAAGGCCTCCGACACGGCCAAGAAGGTCATCGCCATCATAGGGTGTGGCGAGCCTGACGACGTCATCCCAAACCTGCCCGCCGGTGGTTGTCGGGTGGAGAAGGCTTCTTTAGAGAAGGTAGCTGAGGGCTGAATCCCCCGCGTCACGGCGTCTGCGGCGCTCCTTCTGGCCGTGGCCGCCTCTCTTTTCGTCTGCCGAGAATCGTATCCTCATCTAGTCTGTAGGTAGGATTGCGGACTATTTATGTGTTGTGAAACCGCTCCTGGAGGAATCTGTGGGCTTTATCCAGAGCTTCTTTGAGGTCGTCGTGCGGTAGCAAGGTGTAAGCTTCTTCATAGGCGCACCACCGCACTTCATCGATTTCGTCCTTGTGCGTGCGCTCGCCTTCGGATACTGCTATTCCGAGGAAGTAGGTCGCTCTCTTAGGAGTCTTACCTTGGTGGACTCGGTAGTGAACTGGCTCCTTGAAGCCTTCCACCAACTCTACGGTCACGCCTGACTCCTCATACAACTCCCTGTGGGCCGCTTCCTCCTCTGTTTCGCCCGCTTCAAGGTGTCCTTTCGGGAGGCCCCACTCCTCGTTCTCCTTGCTATGGACGAGCAGGTATTCTCCGTCCTTCACTACTACTATGCCTGCGCTGTACTCCATCGCCTCTAGAAACAGGTAGTGCTCTTTAATTGCGTTTCGCTCAACTCTCGGATGTCTTACGCTTCCCCGTGGCGTGCTTCCCTGCTAGGTGGCGGTCGTTCACCTCGTGCAGGGCTATGATGAGCATGCTCTCCGCCCAGCCGAGCGGGTTGTTCTCGTTCGGCTTGGGTGTGTTGCTGTAGTATAGTTCCGGTACGCCTTTCTCAGTCGCGGTGTCGAGCATGAGGTGCAGGAATTCGTTGGCTCTCTTGTGCTGTCCCAGCTTCTCGTGTATGATTGCCAGCCAGGCGAGTCCGAACGTCCATTCCGCCTCTTCCGAGTACCCGTCGGGGTTCTTGTTGTAGTAGTGGTCGTTCTTGTACCTGATGACGCCTCGCTTCCGCAACAGGTGGTACTCCACGTTCTTGAGGATATCGTCGCATTGCTTCTTGCTTACGGCGTCGTACGGGTAGATGAGGCTGAGCAGTGCGAGGTCGACGAACTTCTTCTCGGACTCCCGCGGCAATAGCCGGTCCAGCGACTCCCGTCCTTTGAGTATCATGTCGTCCGGCACCTCGACGCCCGGCAAGCGCTTCACGCTTTCCAGTCCTGCCAGGCACGCCCCGACCGATGACGCGTGGATTTCCTCGTCCTCCTCCCACATGCCGCTATCTGGGTCGTGCCAGTACTCGATGGTCTGCAGGTATCTGACGAGCTTGTTCACGATCCTGACGTGGTCGGGCGTCTTCAGGATGCTTCGCTTGTGGTGGTGCTCTAACTCTCCGATGCGGAATAGGATGGCGCCGACCGCGTCGTTCTGCTTGTTACCCCAGTCCTCCCAGAACTCGTCGAACGTCTCGGGGTGGTAGCGGGCGTGGATGTATTCGTGCTTGCTCTGCGGCCGGTGGGTGATGGCGTAGTCGAGCTTCCTCTCGTGCTTGAGGAATATTCCCATCAATGCGTTGTACGTCGTCTCCACCGTGTCCCAGTCGTCCAGGACTTCGAACGCGAGGCACTCGTAGAAGTTGTCGCGCAGCCACGACTTGTCATACCCCGTCGCCACGTTCTTGTCCGACGCTGCGAACAGTCCGGAGCCGTACTGGAGTCCTTTCAGGATGTCCAGGTGTTGTTGTATCAGCGACTTGTGCAACGCCTCCTGTCTGGCCATGAGGTGGTTTTCAGCTGAGGGCTCTTAAAAAGATTGTTCTCAATCGCGGAGTGGCGACGCCTCTCGTGGAACCGGTGGCGTCCGCCTCACCAGCAGGTATAAAAATAAGCCTTCTTTTCGAGGACTCATGCTGACTCCGGCCAAGCGCAAGGAACTCAAAGGGAAGGCCCACCACCTCCAGCCGCGCCTCCAGGTGGGCAAGAACGGCGTGACGGACCAGGTGAAGGAAGAGCTCTCGAGGATGGCGAAGAAGCGCGGGCTCGTCAAGGTCCGCTTCCTCCGGAGTCACGCTGACGAGCATGACCGGCACGCCTCTGCCCAGGAGCTCGTCGTCGGGACCGGCCTGGAACTCGTCAGCGTGACGGGTAACACTATCGTGGTGTGGCGTCCGGACGGCAAGCAATAGTTTTATAAACCTCTTTTCTCTTGGTCATCGTATGGCTAGTGGTCATGCTTCGTGGGAGCTCTTGGTCAAGAACGGGTTCATCAAGCCGGAGTACTCTACCCTGTACAAGTATGACGAGGAGACTGGCCATTTCCGATACGCCGCGGCTGAGGGTGCGTCGCACGAGGGGCACGCGGATCAGGAGGTGGCTGAGGAGGTCAACATCACCGGGACTGATTCGCTCTTCTCCACAGGCTTCCCTGAACCTTTGAAACGCTACCGCCTCATCTATGAGGCTCCTAACGCCAGCCTTGAGGAGACTTACTTCTGGTTTCTCGGCCACTTGCGGCAGGACCAGGCTTTCCCTGAGGTGCACAAGATTTCCGACATCTTCTCCGCCTCCGAGAACAGCGCGTTCTTCGGACAGTCAGCCCAGCGCCTCAGTATCCAGGAGGATCGCGCCAGCAGCTTCCTCAGGGGCATCTCGGAACTCGTCAAGCAGCTCTTCCAGATAGTGCGCGAGCTCCGTATCATCGATGAGCGGCTCGAGATCTACGACTCGTGGGAGTACAAGGATGAGAATGGCAACGTCCGGCGTTCCAAGTCCGCCGACGCCACTCTCAAGGGTATCTTCTCGGACTTCGCCGAGAACAAGGGCGGGCAGATGCAGCCCGGCAGCATATACCACCTCGCACAGCAGGTCGGCTACGCCTCCCTTCCCGACCTGTTCTTCAACACTCATGTCTACCGTCAGGAGAAGGTGGATGAGGTCATCGACAACATGACCCAGTTCAACAAGAATGTGCGTAACGTGCTCAAGCGTAAGCTCTTCCAGTTCCTTGTCTGGAAGGAGAAGACGCACGACGAGCTCCGCAACCGCAAGCGCTTCCAGATACGCTACCTCCGTCAGCATTGGGCTACTATCAAGATGTACATGGCGTGGACCAAGCCGTACCTCAAGCATATCAAACGCCTGCACATGAACGAGAACCAGCTTGATAGCCCCGACCTCGTCTCCGCGTTCGAGACGAGCATGACCGAGGTGGAGTTGTTGTTCAGGAAGCCTAATGGCTCGTGCATCCTGGGCACGTTCCAGTTCAAGACCAAGCCGTTGCTCCAGTACCGCCAGGAGTATCAGCAAGGGCCTGTCCACGTCGGGCGCGTCATCGTCACGCTCCGCGCCTACGGCTGGAAGGACGACCAGATCGAGCGGTACAAGAAGATGCGCGAGGACGAGGAGCGCGACCTCCTCTACCTCGTGGATGATTCCGTGCAGGCCGCGATGGACGAGCTGGGCGACGACTTGGAGAAGTATCTCAACCAGGCCGGCGAGGACGTGTTCGACCGCGACGTCAACAAGAAGTACGGCAGCCAGAAGGATGCCAAGCCTGCCAAGCCTTCTAAGAAGTTGAAAACAGGTCCTTCGGAGTCGTTCCTCGAACCCTTGGTCAGCCTGCTCAAGGGTTTTGGAGAGCTCGGTTCAGCCCTCATCCCTGTCAGCCTTTCCAAGAAGCCCAAGGGTTCTGGGGTGAAGAAGCACGCGTTCGGCTTGGACAAGAAGGCGGCCACTGGCGCTGCCGGCGCCATGTGGCAGGCGTACAAGAATTATAAGAAGAGCCACGGCATGTTGAGCTGGTAGCGATGGGCATCACCGACCTTGACCTCGAGGACCTCCCGCCGGCGGAGCGGGTGAAGGCGTTGCGCGAGCTCCGCGCCCAGAAGCGTCAGGAGCTCGAGGACTTCCGGAAGGAGAAGGAGGACGAGCTCAAGGTGCTCGAGTCGCGTCTCGAGGACGCACGGGCCGAGCTCGAGGAGGAGGGTGCCGAAGCGCAGGAGCAGGAGGATGTTGGTGAGGACGATGAAGGGTCTGCCGGGACTCCGGCTTCGTTGGAGGAGGCTGTCGCCGAGGCGCCTCCGCAGCCGCAGGGGCAGGTGTCCTATGGCATCCCATTGCCCGGCTCCTTGGAGGAGTTGTCTGATTATAACTTGTACTCCGAGCTGAGCCACCTCGAGGAGAAGGGGTATTTGACGTCCGAGGAGCAGCGCCGCGTCGCCGAGCTCCGTGGGCGGGCGTCTGACATCACTGATGCTTACTCGTCCGAGCGGCGTGACGAGGTGGACCGGCAGCGTGGCAACTATCTGTCCAGGACCGAACAGGTCTTGCAGCGGCTTGACAGGAAGCTCCACGACTTGACCGACGGCCTGTACGACCCGTCCAGGAGGGATGATGATGCAGTTTACCAATGATGATTACTATCACGCCATGGACCGCCTCGAGGGCCAGCCCGTCATCGAGCCTTTGGTGGGTGAGGATGAGGCGGCTGTCAAGGAGGCTATGTCGCTCGGCACCGCCGAGATAGGTACCACGACGAATCCTATGGGCAACACCCTCGAGTCTGTCAAGTCCAGGGTGATGGAGGGTGCTGGCCGTCTCGAGTTCGAGTTCATAGGCAAGGGTAAGGGTAACAGCCAGCAGCCTACGCCCGAGTCGTTCGGTTCCAAGGAGCGCCAGGACATGCGGGAGTTGCTCACCATCAATGATATCAAGTCGTCAGTCCACGCCTCCGTCCATGGCGAGTCGCTCGCCGGTGCGGGCCGCGAGGGTTTCAGCGGGGCCCAGCGCCAGGAGGCTATGAAGGAGATCCAGCGCGCCATCAACTTCGCCGGCGACGTGACGGACGGCGGCGCCATCGTCTTCCACCTCTCCGAGTGGCAGCGCCCCTTGCACTACGCCGGCATGGATTCGTTGAAGCGTAAGGAGGGCCAGTGGATGTTCAAGGGTTATGACACTGAGGAGAAGGATAGTCAGATGGTCGTCGTGGATAAGAGGACTGGCAAGTTCATCGAGGGTATCCGGAAGGATGAGAAGGTGTACGAGCCCGTGTACAAGACTATCAAGGATGAGCATCCCGAGCTGGTCGGCAAGATTGTGGATGGCCGTCAGGTCCAGCCTGATGACTGGGTGGATGTGAAGGGTAATCCTATTCCTAAGGATGCGCCTGTGGACCGTTTGTTCAACCGCGTACCTGAGTGGAAGGCTGACGGGACTCACTTCAAGGTGCAGTCTTTGGAGTGGAAGGACTTCGTCAAGCGTGCTGAGGATTGGAACAAGCGTCACGCTGACGAGCCTGACAAGCAGCTCACGCCTGAGGAGTTGTATGCCCGGACGCAGATTGAGAATCGTGTCTTGCAGGCGAAGGGTCAGAGCTTGTTCCACGCGCAGCGTTACGATCAGTATCTTGAACAGCAAAAGAAGCTTCGTGAGGCTTTGGACCTTTATGAGGCTTATGAGGGTGACTTGCCTCCTGAGGAGTTGGAGCGTTTCAAGCAGCTTGCTCCCGAGGTTGGTGGTATTGAGGAGGATTTGGTGAAGACTGACAAGAGGGCTCCTTCTGACATCCTCAGGAGGCGTCTCAAGGATGTCGAGAACAGTATGCGTCACATCCACGAGTCCTCCGCGTCCGCCGACGCCCAGGCCCAGCAGTACACTGACATGATCAAGAACGTCGAGTCGGCTGAGAAGTATGGTTTGCAGCGTTCCGCTGATTCCATCGCCAAGGTCGGTATGATGGCGATGGAGGAGTCCAGGCGTAAGGGTTTGAGCAAGCCGTTGTACGCCGCTCCTGAGAACTATGACGAACACCTCTATGGCTCCCACCCTCAGGAGATGAAGAAGATTGTGGAGGAGAGTCGTAAGCAGATGGCGAAGCGGCTCGTGGCTGAGAAGAAGGTCGGCAGCTTCGATCAGGGTTTGAAGATGGCTAAGGAGCACATCAAGGCGACCTTGGATATCGGTCACATGAACATGTGGCGGCAGTACTTCGACCCGGTTGATGAGAAGGGTAATCCGAAGTACAAGACTGCTGAGGAGCGTGAGAAGGCGTTCCAGAAGTGGATGCTCGATGAGACTGAGAAGCTCGCCAAGGATGGTGTCATCGGCCATGTGCACCTCACTGACAACTATGGCTATGGTGACGAGCACCTCACGCCCGGCCAGGGTAACACTCCTATGAAGGAGTTCCTCAAGCGCATGGAGAAGCATGGTATGAAGGATATGATCGTCGAGCCCGGCTCGTACAACATCTCTTCTGCCATGTATGACACGCTCTCGCTCGTGGGCAGCCCGGTCTATGGTGTCGGTAGGTTGCCGCGTTTCAACCAGATACAGCAGAAGCACTTCGGCTACAATGCCCCGCCGTTCTTCATCGCTGGCGCTTACACGCCGAGCAATGATTGGCAGCCGTGGACCGAGACGCCTCTCGAGTAGAAAGCTATTTAAATGACGGTTTTCCTTGTGGTGTGTAGAGGTGAGGGTACGAGTGGATTTCTCTATCGAGAAGCGGCGGCACCGGGCCGAGGAGCAGTACTCCCAGGACGCTATGGATTTGGCTTATAGTTTCGCCAAGCGTTGCCATGAGGAGTGCCGTGACGTCGTCAAGGCTATCGTCCTGTTCGGCAGCACCGCCCGTAAGAAGCAGGGTTCTCATGACATCGACATCCTCGTCGTGCTTGATGACGTTTCGCTCAAGCTCTCGCCCGAGCTCATTCAGACGTATCGTGTCATCGTGGGTAAGATCATCCGAGACCTTTCTCGCCGCTTGCATGTCACGACGCTCAAGCTCTCCGCTTTTTGGGAGTACGCCCGTGCCGGCGACCCTGTCGCGGTGAACATCTTGCGTGACGGCTTCCCTTTGTTGGATACCGGTTTTTTCGACCCGTTGCAGCTCTTGTTGCACCAGGGTCGTATCAGGCCTAGTCCTGAGAGCGTGTGGACGTACATGACTCGTGCCGACCAGACGATCTCGAACAGTTCCTGGCACGTCCTCCAGGCCGTCGTCGACTTGTACTGGGCTGTCGTGGACGCTGCGCACGCCGCGTTGATGAGCATCGGCGAGGTTCCTCCCAGTCCTGAGCACGTGGCTGACCTCTTGCAGGACAAGCTGGCGCGCCAGAAGCTGATACCTGTTGATGCGCCTGGGACGATGAGGAAGTTCTACACCTTGTCCAAGGAGGTGTTGCATCGCAAGCGCCAGTCGATGTCCGGCGCCGAGTTCGACCGCCTCGCCTCTGAGGCTGACGCTTTTGTCAAGACGATGCGTAAGGTCGTGGATAAGGCTTCTTAGAACCGTGGTGTGAGGATTGTGTCTCCAGCGACGTACTTGTCGTTGATGATGCGTGGCTTCTTGTCGTCTTCTACCAGTTTTTCCTCGAAGAGCTTCTTGTTTTTGATGAGGAAGAGTGATCGGTAGATCATGTGGTGTTCGAGGTCCTTGCTCGTGGGCTTGTCGAGGAGCAGTTCGAGCGTCTCGTAGACCGTTTCCTTTGTCGTGTTGGGCCAGAGACCTTGTCGTGGGTTGAGGACTGGCGGTATCCTTCCTTTCCGTATGAGGTCTTCCAAGGGTGGGATCTCGTAGTGGTTGGTGTAGAGGAATAGTTCTTCCGTGTGTTTCTGGAGCGGTATCTCTGTCATGGGCACGTGGTGTGTGAGGTTGGCTGCGGTGATGCCTCCGATGTAGGTGAGGCCGTAGCGCTCGTTGTGTTCGAGGTCTTGTGAGGGTTGCTCGTATTGCGGCAGTGCTGTGACGCCGTAGCGTTCCTTGCCGTTGGCGAGGATGTCGTGGATGGTCGTCTGTGCGTGGTGGTCCATGTCTCGTCAGGGTCGAGGCTTCGTTTTAATGCTTTCCGGGTCGTTCGTAGCCTGTGAGTGGTATGGTGAGGAGGGTGTCGCTGATGAGGCTGCCGTTGATGTATCGTGCTTCCTTCTTCTCGTTCGAGAGTATTGCGTTGAGCGTCTTGTGGTCTGTCACTTCGTAGAGCGCCCTGAAGGGTAGGTGTAGGTTCGTGTCTTCTGCCATCGCTTGGCTGAAGTGGTCTTCGAGGGAGTTTCCGCTGGCTTCTGGGGTCAGGTTGCTCTTGAGGTGTCCTTTTGAGGGGTTGAAGAGGTATGTTTGTATGCGTCCTTCGAGCTCTTCGGGTTTGAGGTCTTGTCGCCACAGGTCTTCCGGGAGGTGGTTTGGGTCTATGATGAGCTGGTTGATGTAGAAGAGTTCTTTGTGGCTCCTTGTGCGGTCCTTCCCTGGCCTGACTAGCTTCGGGAAGTGTTCGAGTTGTTCGAGTACGTTGTGGAGGCTGATGCCTGCTTTGTAGTCGAGGCCGTGGGTTGCGTCGATATCCTCGGCAGTCTTGGGTTGTGAGACGTATTGTTTCGGGTTGGCGAGGCCTGTAGGGTGGTTTCTCATGTCATTATTGGCAAGGCTTGTTTGTTTAAATCCATTTGGAAACTTTTTTTAACGGTTCCTTGTTCCGGTGCTTCCATGGATTCGTTCGACGAGGCGAAGCGTGAGGTCTTGGGCCGGCTTGGCGGGCCTGACCGGTCCCGCCGGGGCCGTGTGGATGACCAGGCGTGGCCGTTCATCGATACAGTCAATTCTTTGCGTGATTTTTACACGACGTCGAGCTGCGCCGGCCGTGTCAACCTGTTCCGGGAGCCAGAGTCCGGCAAGAAGCACGAGGCCGGATGGTTGTTCGTCACGCATGACGTGGCGTCTAAGGATGATGTTGTCGGGGCGTTGCGCGACCCGCCTGCCGAGACTGTCTGGCTCAGGATGGAGGCTCCTATCTTCCATGTGGCTTGCCGCGACGGTGCGGCCGCTGAGCGTCTTCTCAGGGTGTGCCAGTCTGAGGGTTGGAAGCGGTCTGGTATTACGAGTATGGGTGGCCGTTCGCCTCGTCAGAGGCGCGTCATGGTCGAGATTCTCGCTAATGAGCGGCTCGACACGCCTGTCGCCGTCGGCGGTGAGTTGTTGTTCGATGAGAAGTACGTCGGTTTCCTCGTCTCCAAGGCTAATGAGAAGCTCGTCCGCTCTCGTCGTCGTCTCGAGAAGCTTCGTGTGGCTGTGGAGCGGGCTCTCGCTACGCCTCGGGAGAAGAAAGAAGAATAGGAAAAAAGGTTCTATTTCCTCGCAGGTTTGAACGCGTTCGCGCCCACCACGATGATGAGCACGACGAGCAGGACCGCGATGACGATGAGGAGTGCCAGGTAGAGGTCTCCTTCCCTGTCGAACAGGCCTGGCTTCTCGCCTCGGCCTTCGTCGATGATTTCGGTCTGCGGCGGCGGGATGATTTCCATGCCGTCGTCCTCGTCTTCGTCGTCGTCTTCGTCGTCGGTGCCGTTCTGGTCTTGGGGTTCGCAGTCCTCGACCGCGATGTTCGTGCTCTCCACGCTGGTCAGGTCGCTCTCTCTGCTTGAGGTGTATGCTTCGACGTCTATGTAATACTCTCCTCCGGGAATGCCTTCCGGCACGTTCATGGTGGTCCGTTCGGTTGTCCTCTCGCCCTCGTCGATTTCGATGCTTCTGATTATCTCCTCGAAGTCGAGGTCGCTGTTGCTCTTGATCCTGAGGGTTGCGGCGTCGAGGTCTTTCCTTCCTGCATTGGTGATGTCGATGTTGAGGGCCACTCTACGTGATCCGCCGCACGTGATGTAGCTTGGGGTTGCGTCGACGTCAGTGATGCGGAGGTCTTCTGCTTCTTTCTCGACCTCTAGTTCGATCGTCCATTCCTCGCCGTGCCGGGCGCCTTCCTCGTCCTCGCCTCTCACCGTGATGGTGATTTCATAGTCGTCCTCGTCCGCGTCTTCGGGCACTCTGAACGTGAAGGTGGCTGTTTCCTTGTCGCCCTCGTCGAGGTCCTTGACGTCTTCTTCGTCGTCCCATTCGAGGTCGTTGTCGGCTTCGATGATGACTTCTATGTCTTCTATCTCCACGTCGTAGTCGAAGGTGTTCTCCGCCTTGACTTCTATCTCCACTTCGTCTCCGGGCCTGGCTTCCTCGTCGTGGGTGTCGCCGTCGTCGAGCCTGTCGCTCTGGCCGTCGACCGTCATGGTTGTCCTGTCGATGATGAGGTTGTTCTCGACTTCGAGGTTGATGTACTTCGTCGTGGTGAGGTCGTCGCTTCCTGTGGTGCCTGTGGCTGTGATGGTGCCTATCCTTTCGGTGCCGGAGTCTTGGTCTTCCGGTACGCGTGCCGTATAACTTGTTTCGATCGAGCCGCCGGCTGGGATGGTCGTGCTGCTCGGCGTGAGTGCCAGTTCGTATTTGTCTTTCGCCGTGTGGGTGAGGTTGATGTCTTCGACTTCTAGGATTCCTTCGTTCTTGATGGTGAACGTGCCTATGATGTCTCTTCCTCTTTCCTGGTCGTCGTCTCCGAGGTCGAGGTCGCTGAACGTGAGCGTCCCTTTCGGTGCTTGTTGGACTGTGATGTTCACGTCGGCTTGCTCGACGCCCGTGGCGGTGCCGTTGTCGTAGTTGATGTCGAGCGTGCCTGTGTAGGTGCCTGGTGCTTGGTACGCGTCGATGTTGGTGCTGACCGCGACGTCGATGCTGGTGCCTGTCGCGAGGTCGTCCTTGCTGGTCGGGTTGATGGTGATGTCGCTGGCGTTGATGGTGTTTGCGCCGCTGATGAGGTCCGTCATGGTGAACGTGAGGTTGACGGTCTCGTTCTGGTTGGTGATGGTGATCTTGTCGTTGAAGCTGTCGCCTTGCTTTGCGGTCGCGTCGATGCTCGTCGTGTCGAGGTTGACGGTCGCGCTCACTAGGCCTGTACAGAGTATGCTCAGGATGAGCAGGAGTGCGGTTGTTTTCGCGTGTCTCATGGTGTGTTTTCCCCCTTTATGAGTCGGTCGAGTAACTCGTCTTCACTGGGTGGTGAGAAATGCTTATAAGCATTATGTTATGAGAATATATATGTTGGAGAAGATGAAAATGGTTCTGGTGGTTGAGCGGGTTCTTTTCAGGGCTTTCAGCCTTTGTTGAAGTTGAACACGTTGCTCAGTTCCACCTTGGATTCCTCGAATGAGGAGGGGTCTTTCTTGGACTTCCGTTCCGGTTGTTGCGGGGTTTGTGGTTGTGCTTGTTGTTGCTGTGTTGGTTGTTGTTGTGGTTCTGGGGCTTGTGGTTGTTGTGGTTCTTGTTGTGGTAGGGGGTTTTCCGTGACTGGTTGTTGGTTCTGTGGTTGTTGTTCTTGTGGTGTTGGTTGTGGTTGTTGTGGTTCTTGTTGTGGTAGGGGGTTATCGACGACGGACGCTTGCTGCTGTGGTTGCGCTTGTGGTTCTTGTTGCGGTTGCTCTAGCGCTTGTTCCGTTCGTGGTTGTTGTGTGGGTTGTTGCGGTTGCTGCTGAGCTTCTTGCGCCGCTTGTTGTGTTGTCATCGTGTTGAGGTCTTGTTCTTGCTGCGGTGGGTTGTTGTCGAAGTGCTCTTTCACGTTGCTGATCGCGTCCGTGATGGCGTTGTTCGATTGGGTTGGCGCAGGGGCCTGCTCCTGGGCGGCAGGTTCCCCCTGCGCGCTCTCCTCTTTTTCCCAGGGTTGTGGTGGTTGTGATGGTTGTTGCGGTTCTTCTTGTTGTTCTTCTCCTCTTTTCCTCTCGAAGTTCTTGACTGCGTAATTCTTGTGTTCGTCGAAGTGCTTGGTGACTTTCTCTTCTGTCCCTGTCATGTTCTCGGCCATCCTGATCGCTTCGGTTTCGGAGGCTGCGAGGCCGTTCTGCTTGAGGGTCTGGGCGAGTTCCCGTACTTTTGCGTTCTTGATATTTCTGAATTCCATATCTGTCACCTTACATGTAAAACGTACGTGAGTATACAAAAAAAGATACTACTATATAAATATTTTGTTTGTGTAGCTCTGTCCAGAATAATGCAATGAGTATGTGAGCGCCCATCAAAGTATGCTTTTTCTCTTCGAGAAGAAATATTGTGGCTTTGCTGCAGTATACAAATCTGTTCCTTTCTGGACAGAGCTGTTTGTGTGTCTCATACTCACGAGTCCTCATTCGTTCGAAGAAGGCTTGTGCTCATGCTTCCCTTCACCGACGAGCCACGTCCCCAAGAAGACGAGGAGGAGGTACGCGGCCACAGGCACTAGGATCCATTTAAGGTAGAAGAACGGCAACAGGAGGATTGCGACGAACGGCGTGCTCGCGATGACGCACACCTTGAGGAACGGCTTCGTTCGTATCCGGAACCGTGCCAGCTTGGTCACCAGGCGGCCCAAGAGGAATGTTGCCACCACGAGAGTTATCATCACGGCCGCCCCTGCTAGGCCCAACGCGATGATTGCCGACGGGAGGAGCAGGAGCGCCAGCGTGACCAGCACGCCCTCATGCTGTCGCACCAGCCCTGACGGGTTGTCGAACGCCTCCCACGACGTCCGCTTCACGCCCTGCCAGAATGGTCGTCGGAATTGCATGCCGTCCTCGTTGATCAGCACTCTTTCATCAGTGAGGTTCTCCTTGTCGGTCTCGACCACGACCAGCGGCCGCTCGTTCAGCACGACTGGCTCTGTCACTGTCAGGTTGGCTGAGAAGTTCGCCTCCGACAAGGGGGCTGCCCGCGCCGCCAGGCGGTCGGGCATCTGCAGTATCTGCGGCACCGCCGACAAGACGGACAGCAAGAGGATGAGGAGAAACGCGACCATCGCCGTCCGCATCACATCTTTCAACGGCGCCGCCGTCAGGTTGCGGTAGCGCTGCGGCAGGAACGACTGGAACATCCGGCCGACGCGCTCGCTGAACCTCATGGTCTCTCATCGGAAGAAGCAGTATTTAAAATGTGTGGTCTGGCGCCCGGCACCTGAAGACGAGGTCCTTCTCCTCCTCGATGACGTCCTCGACGACCGCCTGCTCCGCCAACTCGCGCGACACCTCCTTGAGCTTGCGGCTCTTCTTCAGGCACGTCACGACGAGCGCCCCGCCGGACTGCGTGACACGGACCATCTCCGCCACGCCACGGCTCACGTCGGCGAAGTTCTGGATGGCGGTCAGGCTCACCGTCGCGCCGAACCTGTCGTCAGGAAACGGCAGGCATTCGGCCTCGCCCGCCACGAGTTTCTCTTTTCCCTTGTACTGCTCGCGCATCCCGCTGCTCGGCTCCACGCCGATGCACTTGCTGTCTGGAAACGCCTTTGCCAACGCGTCGAGGCTGAAGCCTGTGCCGCACCCCACATCGAGGATGTCGCCCTCCACATCCATCTTCGCCAATTCTTCGAGGATGATGTCGAGCTTCCGCTCCTGCTCTTCCTGGTGGAGTTCGTCATACCCTGGTGCGAGGTCGTCGTAGTAGCCCATAGTGTTCCGGGCAATCATAATCTTTATAAAAATCCTCGTGTTCCGCCTCTCGGATGGGATGATGGGGCGTTCCATAACCTTTAAATAGGACCTCTTGTTCGATTGAAGAAAGTTTCATACTATCGGTGGTGTCATGACAAGGAAGCGGGCCCAGAAGAAACCGACCTCGACCTACATCTTCATCACCATAGGAATCATCATCGCAGGAGGGTTGCTGACGCTCATCTTCGCCAACCAGCAGGACCACGAAGGGTTCGCCCAATGCCTCGCCGACGAAGGCTACGTCATGGCAGGCACCGAGTGGTGCTCGTACTGCGCCGACCAGAAAAGCATGTTCAGAGGAGCCTTCGACGACGTCATGAGACACGAAGGGGCGTACAAGGACTGCGACCACGACAAGCGATGGTGCGAAGAAGCAGGAGTCGAAGCCTACCAGACGTGGGTGACGCCCGAAGGCAACAATATCCCGGGAGTCCAGAAGCTCCCCGCCCTCGCTCGGATCGCAGGATGCGAACTATAAGGATGAAAAAGCCAACCAGAGGAAGAGACACCATGGCCAAGAAACACTCCGGACACAAGACCAAGAAGAAGCACGCCAGCCACACCCACAAGGCGGCGAAGCACAATCACGACGAACAAGCCAAGACCCATAAAGGGCACGGCCACGAAGAGCGCCAGCACAGGGCCAAGAAGACGTCAACGGGTTCGAACGAGTCCATCAAGAACGCCGCCATCGTAGTCCTCTCCCTGGCCCTCATCGCAGTCCTCGTCTGGGCGTTCACCAACGGCGACGTCCCCGACAAGGAAGGCGCCACAGGGGGTGTCGTCGCCCTATCAGGAGTCGACGTGGACGAGCAGACCCTCCAGACCATGAAGGAACTCGCGGACGACGACCCATTCATGGGTGCGGAGGACGCTCCTATCACGATAGTGGAGTTCTCAGACTTCGAATGCCCATTCTGCACTCGTTTCTGGGAGGAGACCCTGCCTAAGATAAAGGAGGAATTCGTCGACACTGGACTCGTCAAGTTCGTCTACCGCGACCTACCACTCCCCCAACTGAATCACCGCAACGCGCAGAAAGCCGCGGAAGCCGCTGAGTGCGCTCACGACCAAGGCGCGTTCTGGGAGTACCACGACAAGCTCTTCGCAAACCCGGACGGACTCGGCACCGACAGCCTGAAGAAGCACGCTGCAGACCTCGGACTCGACGTCCAGGAGTTCAACGAGTGCCTCGACTCCGGCAAGCACGCTGAAGAAGTCCAGGCTGACGCGGAAGCCGCCAGGCAGCAAGGCATCACCGGCACGCCTGGCTTCGTCATCAACGGACAGACCGTAACAGGAGCCCAGCCGTTCGACAAGTTCCAGCAGATCATCTGCGGCATCGCACCCGACAGCGAGCCGTGCGCCGACATCGAACCGCCGCAGGAGTTCACCGTCACCATCGTGGACGACGAACGATGCACCGGATGTGACACCGGACAGGTCCGGTCAGTCACAAAAGACCTCTTCCCTGGAGCGAGCTTCGAGACGGTCGACGCCTCCACGCCCGAAGGGGAAGCCCTCATCGAGGAGCACGACCTCACCTTCGGACCCGCCTACCTCTTCCCCGCAGCCGTCGCCGACACGAGCAGTTGGCAGAACCAGCCCAACCTCAAGCAATCATTCATCGAGACGAGCGACGGCTACCGCCTCGACCCGCAAGCCGTAGGAGCGACGTGGTACTTCTCAGAGGAGAAACGCCAGGAGCAAGATCAGAAAATGGAGTCCTACCCTGAAGACAACCTGGACTCCCTCGGCGCCACGGGCGACAAGCCCCGCCTCGACTACTTCGTCATGGCGTTCTGCCCCTACGGCAACCCAGCCGACGAGGCGGCAAGCAAGCTCCACGACCTCTTCGGAGATAAGGTGGATATAGTCCCGCACTACATCATCAGCGTCTCCGGAGACACGATACAATCCCTCCACGGCGAGCAGGAAGGCAACCAAGGCGTCCGCGAACTATGCGCCCTCGAAGAGCTCGGCAAGGACGCGTTCTTCGACTTCACCCTCGAGGTGAACGAGGAGTGCTCCTCCGAGAATGCGGACAGTTGCTGGACTGACGCTGCGGAAGCCGCAGGCGTCGCCACAGAACCCATCAAAGAGTGCTTCGAGGAGCACAGGCTCGACTACGCCGAGGAACAGGGCAGCCTCCTCGAGAGTCTCAAGACCGAGCGTCAGGGACAGCTCGTCAGCCCGTCAGCCTCGCCTACCTACCTTATCAACGGCGAGACCTACGCCGACGGCAGGGACGCGAACAGCTTGAAGGAGGCGTTGTGCGCCGAGTTCGACCAGCCTCCCGCGGAGTGCGACGAAGCCCTCGAAGCAGCTACAAACGCCCCGGACCAAGGCAGCTGCTGAAACCTTTTTTTTCTTATCCTTTATTGGTTGTGACCACCACATTGATAGGTCTGCCTTCTCAATCCCGGCAGCATACCCTGTCAGGTATCCTCCCTTGCCTCAAAGTGCGTCAACTGCGTTGGCTCCGAAGATACTGTGGGCGCCACTTCTCGAGATAGGACGGGATACGAATGGACCTGCAGCTCGGGACGAGCCATACCTTTTTTAACCACCGCCTCTTCAACTATGAGCATGAAGACCGTGATGGTGTTCGGCTCCTTCGACGTCCTCCACGACGGCCACCGCTCCCTCTTCAGGCAGGCCCGTAGGCTTGGCGACCGCCTCGTCGTCGTGGTGGCCAGGGATGACACCTACCGTTCCTTGAGGGGTCAGGAGCCGTTGCATGGCGAGCAGGAACGTCTACGCTCCGTACAGGAGGAATCGTTGGTGGACGAGGCGTTGCTCGGTGAGCGGAAAGACGTCTACCGGGTCCTGAAACGGGCGAGGCCTGACGTCGTGGCTTTGGGTTACGACCAGACCTCTTTCACCGACGGATTGCGAGAGAAACTCGATTCCTACGGGTTGAAGAACACCAGAGTAGTCAGGCTGGAGCCTCATTCTCCCGAGCGTTTCAAGAGCTCCCTCATGAAGCGGGCAGGGCGGGGTTAGAAGTCCATGTCGTCTTCGTCGTGGTTCCCTAGGTCTTCCTTGACATCCTTGATGTGGTCCTGGTGCTCTTTTGGCGCGTTCCTGATGGCGTAGTCGAGGATGTTCCTCGCCCTCCCGAGGGTTTCTTCGGCTATGGTTCCGTAAGGGTTCATGCTTTGTATGTAGTCGTTCACCAGGTCTACGTACTGGCCTGCTACGCTTATGCCATGCCCTGACGTGGTCAGGGTGTCTTCGTAATGTTGGATGCCTTTCCTGTAATACTCCATCTTCTGTGCTGGAGGGATGTCGTAGTCGGTGAGAGCCGCGTAGATGTGGCCTCCCAACTCGTGGTCCTCTGGTGTGAGGCCTCCTCGTTCGAGTATCTTGAAATCCTTGAGGGCCTTGTTGACTACCGCTTCGTTCTGCGCATGGGTGTTGAGCGAGAGCAGGAGCGGAAGGTGTTCCCTGATGGTGCGTTGCCAATTCTCAGGATCCGCTATGAGTAGGCGTCTCTTGGTGTCCATGCCTTCTTTGTAGAGTGTGGAGAGATAAGGCACGAGCCGTGCGTGGTCTGATTGGTTCTCAGGGTAGAACGGGTCCTCTTCGAGGTATCCTGCGAACTCTCTCAGGTGTGCGCTGTAGACGTCGTAGGCGTACGGGTCGTCGTGCATGGTCGCCCATCTTTTCAGCGCTTCGTTGAAGTTCCGGTACTCTTCCGCGACCGTGAGCATCAGGGGTTTCTGCGGCCCGTGCTCCTTGAGGATGTAGTATTCGAGGTCTAGGTTGAGGTTGTCGAATGCTGGTTCCTCTTCCTGTAGGGTGTCGAGGGTGAGGATTGCATCATCAGCCCCTTGGACTTCCGTCGCGAGGAGGTCTTCATCGATTTTCTGGCCCGCATCCTGGTACGGCTTCTCCGCCGGCGGGTTGTAGAGGAGTCGGAGGGCCTTGGGGTCGGCTCGTGGCAGGACACTCCCTTCCTCGTAGTCTTCCTGCCGGAATCCTCCTCCTATCGGATAGTCTTCTTTGGCCATAGTCACTCTCGGCCAGGAACTACTCCTATTTATCCTTTTCTGGGTTGTGAGAAGAGTGGGCCCGCCCGGATTCGAACCGGGGACCCCTTCCACGTCAAGGAAGTGTCATAGCCGGGCTAGACCACGGGCCCACGAG
Organism: uncultured Methanosarcinales archaeon; assembly: GCA_964556395.1. GTDB lineage: Archaea > Nanobdellota > Nanobdellia > Woesearchaeales > WJKR01 > WJKR01. Next base: position 67,197 of record CAZKVR010000004.1, on the reverse strand, counting down.
GAGTGACGAACAACGGCCCTCTTAAAAAGCTTTCCTTTACTTGTTGATGCTGTAATCGAGCATCTTCGCGTACGCCGGCCGCGTGATGAACACGCCGATGCTCACGCCGAGGATGGTGGTAAGCGCGAATCCTTTCAGTAACCCTGCGCCTGCGAACCATAACGGCAGCATCGCCACGACCGTGGTGAAGTAGGCCGCCATGATGATGAAGAACGCCCTTTTCAGCCTTTCCGCCCAGCCGAGCGTCTTCTCCTTCCGCTCCTTCCGGAGCGTCTCGTCCGCGATGACGATCTGGTCGTCCACGCCCGTTCCTACGGCGATGATGATGCCTGCGATGGCTGCGAGGTCGAGCCTCCATCCGATGAGCGCCGCTACCCCTAGGAGTATGATGACCTCGCTCACCATGGTGACTACCATGGGGATGGAGACGCGCCACTCACGGTAGCGTGCGAAGACCACGAGGACTACTGCGAGCATGGCGAGGATGCCGACGAGCATGACGTTCTTGAGGAACGCTTGTCCGAGCAGGGGGCTGATGGCGTCGGTCTTGACGATGTCGAGCTTGACCGGCAGGCTGCCCGTCACCAGGACCGTCTGGAGCTGTTTCATCTCCTCAAGGGTGTTCTGTTGGGCTACTTGTTCGCTCTCGCCGGTACCTGAGCCGGTGATGCTGATCTGTGTCGTCGAACTTCCTTTCAGGTCCGCGCTGATCTGGAGCTCGTCCACGAGCTGGTCATCGAGGTAGAGCGACAGGTTCTCGGAGAGGTAGCCGCCGCCTTGGCCGGTCTCGTCGATGATGACTTCGAGGTCTTCCGTCGCGGCCGCTTGCCGTTGGGCCGCTTCCGGCGACAGGGTGATGCTGAACCTGAAGCTGCACGCCCATTGGTCGTCTGAAGGGGTCTTGCCGCAGCGCCGATCCGGGTCTAGTCCTGAACAGTCAGGCGTCCTGCAGACCGAGGCGATGTCGTTGCCGCCCAGGAAGACTGTCTCGTTGCCGATCTTGGCTTCGAACTTGCCTTGTTGTCCGAGTAGTTCTCGGACCTCTTCCTCGTTCACGCCTGCTATCTCCACCGAGATGAACCGGCTGCCTTCGAGGTCTGTCGTAGGCCTGACGACCACATCGCTCACGCCGTACACGTTGAGTCGTTGATTGATGTTCTCGACGACGAGGTCAAGCTCGTCTTCCGTGATGGCTTCTTCGGGCTTGAGGAGGACTCTCGTCCCTCCTTCGAGGTCGAGGCCTTTCTGGATGTTGTTCCGCGGCCTTTCGTAGACGGTGAGCCCGAGGTCTTTCGCCCCGATGATCTCTCGTTCCACCTTGGGTTGTTCCACAGTGGTGTTGACGGTCTTGTTGAGCGTCTCATTGAAGACTTCTTTCGTCACCCTCTCGGTCTCGTTGAGGATTGTGACGTTATACCGTGGTTCGACCTCCATGAAGTAGGTCTGCTTGTTAGTCTTGATTGAGACCTGGTCGTCGACCTCGAGTCCCGATATGATGTCGTGGTAGGCTTCCACGTCCGCCACTGGCCGGTTGTTGATCTCTAGGATGACTTCCCGTTGCATCGGCCTGATGGTCGGTCCGGGGCTCTCGATGCCTGCCTCGGCGGCCGTGCTGTTCCGCGCGACGTTCCTGATGGCCACGCCGTCGTCCTGGAATATTGGTTGGATGGCGAGCAATGCGAGTACTATCGCAAGCATGAGGATGATCATCCGGGTGTTGATGAACAGCTTCTTAGCCTTGCTCATGAGCGCTCCCTCTCGTGCTTCTTCTCAAGGTACCAGCGGAGGATGCCTGCGTTCTGGAACCACGTATTGATCATATCCACGACGAGTCCGATGAGGAGTATCGTCATGATCTGGGTGATGACTGCTGACTGCGCCACGAGCAGCGCCACGGTGATGGCTGCCAGTGTGGTGAAGTTCATCGTCAGGCCTGTCTTGACGGCTCCGACCAGTCTGGTGTACACCGTCCCTTTAGTCCTTTTCAGGACCCTTGTGGAGAGGAGGATATCGGTGTCTACGGAGTAGCCTATGAGCATGAGGAACGCCGCGATGCCGGCAGTGCTGATCTCGATGCCCGCCACGGTCGTGACCGCTAGGGTGATGACGATGTCCGAGAACGCTGCTAGGATGACCGCCACGCTCGGCACGCTCTTCTTGGCGTACAGGACTATGAGGCCGATGCCGATGGCGAGTGCTATGAGGTCGAGCGCGAGGATCGTGCTGTACATCATGAAGCCTGCCACCAGGGTTGCGAGTCCTGCGAGGGCTTTCACCCGCGCCCCTTCGCCGAAGTAGAGGAAGACGACGAAGCCCATGAACAGGAATGCTATGAACAACGCTTTGACGGTCTGCTGGAAGAATGACGCTCCGAGGGTCGATCCGATGGTCTCGACCGAGTACTCCTCCTGGTCCACGCTGGTGTATTGCTCGATGGCGTCGAGGAACTGGTTGACGTTCTCCTCGCTCGTGTCTTCGAGGTTCGCGCTCACCGTCACCGCGATCTGCCTCCCTGCTTCTTCCAGGACTCTCGTCTCGAGGTTGGTGTCCGGGTAGGATGGTTGGATCTCCGCTACGAGGCTGTCGGGGTCGACCGACTCTGAGGGGATAGTCACCATGACTCCTCCTGCGAGGGAGACGTCGCGGTTGATGACGTCGCCTGTCTGGACTGCGTGCAACGCCAATGCGAGTATGGAGATGATGAGGAGTGCGAAGGGGATGATGAGAAGTTTCTTGTAGTGGGTGTAGTACCAGCCGGTGCTTTCGGCCTTCGAGGCCTTGGTGCCTGTCTCTTGCGCTGCTGCTTTCTTCTTCGTGGGGACGACTGGTCGTCGTTGCTTCTTCCTGATGCGTTCTGAGCGTCTCATCTGGTTGGTTCCCCTTGGCGGCTGGGTTGCCCAGGCCTTAATAAAGGTTTCGGGTTGTTCCCGTCCGGACCGGTCTTTCCTGCTCGTGCCACGGACATAATCTTTATAAAGTTGACGTGTGATGGTAGGAGGATAAAGAGGTGTTGCACCGGTGTCACGTCGCGGCCAGTCGTCTATGGAGTACCTGTTCGTCGTCGTGCTCTCGCTAGCCCTCATCCTGCCTGCCAGCTTCCTTTTCTTCGACTTCTCCAAGGGTTCCGAGGACGCCGTGGTCTCCTCGCAGGTGAACCGGATCGGCAACCGGATAGTCTCCAGCGCCGAGGAGATGTACGTCCTCGGAAGGGATTCCCGCGTCACGCTCGACCTCGTCATGCCTGACTCTTTGGAGTCTGTGGAGATATACGGTGGTCGAGAGCTCGTCGTCTCCTATTACACCCAGACTGGCCTGACCCAGGCGTTGTTCTTCAGCGACATCAACATGACCAATGGGACTGCGACCAATTGCGACCCCGGGCCTTGCCCTATCGACGTCAGTCCGGGCGCGAACGCGGTCCGTGTGGAATCGGAGGGTGATGCCGTATCCGTCGTGCGCACTTGAGGCGGGCGCAGGCGAGCACCGAGTTCGTCGTCTTGACGGGCTTCATGCTCCTCTTCTTCATCCTCGTCGTCGCCGGCATCCAGAACCGGATGGTCGGCGTACAGGACGACCGCAATGCGGAGCTCGCCGGACAGCTCGCCAGCGTGTTGAACAACGAGGCCGTCCTCGCTGCTAACGTGCATGAGGGGTATGAGCGGACTTTTTACCTGCCGGTCCTCCTCGACGGGTCTGATTATTCCTTGGAGCTCTACGAGCATCAGGACCTCGTCATCGATTATCGTGGGCGCGAGCACGTCTTCTTCCTCGACGCCAACCTCACCAACGCCACTCCTTTGAGGCCTGGCCGGAACGTCGTCGTCAACCCCTGACAGGAATGAACGAAACCTTTAAATAAACCTCTCATTCTTTCGTCTTCGCATGATGAAACTGTTCCAGAAGTTCCTCAAACGCTTCTTCAAGAACATCTTCAAGAAGAAGAAGGATGTCAAGCTCGGGCTCTACGGCCCTCCTAACGGCGGCAAGACCACGCTCGCCAACCGTGTCTGCAAGGATTGGCTCGGTGAGGAGATGGGGTCCGTCTCCAACGTCGCTCACGAGACTCGCGAGATCCAGATGAAGGAGGAGATCGTGATGAAGAACAAGAAGGGCAACGAGCTCAAGTTCAACCTGGTGGACACGCCTGGCATCGCGACCAAGATCGATTATGAGGAGTTCCTCCAGGTCGGCATGAAGGAGGCGGAGGCGAAGTCCCGCGCCAAGGAGGCTACGAAGGGTGTCATCGACGCTATCAAGTGGTTGGATGACATGGACACCGTCATCGTCGTGCTCGATGCGACGAAGGACCCTTACAGTCAGGTCAACGTCACCATCATCGGAAACCTCGAGGCGAGGGACATCCCCGTACTCGTCGTCGCCAACAAGGTTGATTTGAAGAAGGCCGACATCAAGAAGATCCAGTCGGCGTTCCCGCAGTACAACGTCATCGGTATCAGCGCGAAGTACGGCAAGCACGTCGATGACTTTTACGAGGCGCTGTTCGAGCTCACATCCTAAGGTGGTTATGCATGGATTCACTCACATTACAATTCATCCCCTACCATGAGATTGAGGGCTTGAGCTCTGTCAAGCGCATCCAGAAGCTCCTCAACCTGGTGAAGCGCGAGAAGATACTCCTCCTCGAGGGGCGTCTGAGAAGCCATGAGGAGGCAGAGCTCATCCGCAAGACGATGGAGCAGATCAGCGACAAGTTCAAGGGCATCGAGCTCGCAGTCATCAACCCTGAGACGGTCGGCGCCGCGTTCTTCAAACGCATCAGGTCCGCGCTCGTCAACCTCCTCCTCGGCAACCGGACAGGTTTCACTATCATCGGCCCCGCGTCCATCGTCCGTGAGATCAAGCAGGACCCTGACAAGGTGCAGCTCCTCATGCAGAACATGGGTGCCGTCCATAAGAAGAAGCGAAGGTGATATGTCATTCCTCATCAATGCGTCAAATGCGGCACGTTCTACGACGACGGTGCTTCCGAGATACTCAAGGGTTGCTCTTGCGGCGGGCGGTTGTTCTTCTACGTGAAGAAGGAGAAGCTCGAGGACGCCAAGAAGGAGGTCGAGAAGCTCAAGCTTTCCAAGCAGGATAAGGAGCGGATCGAGAAGGACGTGTTCGAGATCATCGGCGCCCGCTCCGAGGAGGACCAGCCCGTCATCCTCGACCTGGAGAGCGTGAAGATCCTCAAGCCCGGCCAGTACGAGCTCGACCTGGTCAACTTGTTCCAGCAGAAGCAGCCGCTCATCTACAAGCTTGAGGACGGCAAGTACATGGTCGACCTGGCCGAGAGCTTCAAGAAGATGCGTCGCGAGAAGTAGGTTTTTTTTGTTGCTGGAAAAGGTTTAAAAGATAGTTCTTGGTTTCTTCCTTGATGATTTTGTTCGACGTGCACGCACACCTGGATTTCGACGACTTCCACGACGACCTGGACGAGGTCCTCGAAGGTTGTGAGGCTGCCGGCGTCAAGGCGGTCGTGGCCAATGGTATTGGTCCTGAGAGCAACCGCCACGTCATCAGGCTGTCGCGCGAGTACGGTATCGTCAAGCCCGCCTTGGGCTACTACCCGGTCCATGTCTGGGAGGACGGCTTGGGGGCTGTCAGGGCTGAGCTTGACGTGATGAGGCGTGAGGCGCCCGTCGCTCTCGGCGAGGTCGGCCTGGATTACAAGGAGTGCGGCGAGGATGGCGACTGCCACGAGGACGTCCAGCAGGAGGCGTTCCGCGAGTTCATACGCCTGGCGAAAGAGCTCGACGTCCCTATCATCGTGCATTCGCGCAAGGCTGAGGAGGACGTCCTCGACATCCTCGAGGAGGAAGGGGCGTCCAAGGTCGTGCTGCATTGCTTCATGGGTAAGAAGCGTCTCGTGGAGCGCGCCGCCGGGCTCGGGTATTCGTTCAGCGTCCCCGTCACCGTGGCGAAGCTCGAGCAGCTCCAGTGGCTTGTCAGGCACGTCCCGCTCAAGCAGCTCTTGACAGAGACCGACAGCCCCTACCTCGGCCCTGTCAGGGGTGAGCGTAACGACCCGCGCAACGTCAGGATCGCCGTCGAGAAGGTCGCCGAGCTCAAGGGCATGGACCCTTCAGAGGTGGCGAACGTCCTCTTCATGAACTATCAGCGCTTGTTCCTGTGATTCACCATGGCTTTCGTCGAGACCGGACATTGCAATTGGAAGACCGCTTCCGGAGAGTTGGCGGAGGGTTGCAAGCGTTGCGTCCGTGGCGAGAAGCTCGTACTCTTCGTCACTGGCGTGTGCGGGAACGGTTGCCCGTACTGTCCGGTCTCTGATGCGAAGAACATGCGCGACGTCACCTTTGCCAATGAGTGGGAGGTGTCTTCTGAAGAGGATGTCTTGGAGGAGGCGCGTCTCATGCGGGCGACCGGCGCCGGCGTCACGGGCGGCGATCCTCTCGCCGTGCTGGATCGCACCGTCGAGTACATCCGGTTGTTCAAGGAAAAGTTTGGTGAGGATTTCCACATACACCTTTATACTCCTCTGTTGCGCGTCGGCGAGTCCTCCTTGCGGCGGTTGGCCGACGCTGGCTTGGACGAGATCCGGTTCCACCCACGCCTTGATGACGACCGCGAGTGGGAGCGGCTCCTCCTCGCCAGAGAGTATTCTTGGGCTGTCGGCGTCGAGGTCCCTGTCATCCCCGAGCACGTGGAGAATCTGAAAAAGCTGTTGCAGTACCTCGCCGAGCACGACGCAGTCGATTTCATCAACCTGAACGAGTTCGAGTACGCCGACAACGAGGTCTTCGAACGGGCCGGCAAGCACTTCGAGCCTAAGGATTCTCTCAGCTACGGCGTGAAGGGTAGCGTCGAGCTCGGCCAGGAGCTCTTGGGGCTCGCCTCCTCCTTGGGGTTGTCGGCCCACCTCTGCACCGCGAAGTCCAAGGATGCCGTCCAGCTCGCGACGCGTCTGAAGCGCCGGGCTGAGCGGGCCGCGGCCCCTTACGACGCCGTGGATGACGAGGGCTTGCTCACGAGGGGTGCTATCTACGACGTGGTGTCCATCGCTGACGAGGGGTATGGCGAGTCTTTGGAAGGATTGTCTGAGCATGAGAAGAGGTCTTCTTTGAAGCGCTTGGAGTCGTTGCGACGCTTGCTCCTCGACGAGTGGGGCGTCCCGGAAGAGCTTGTAGCCTTGGACCGTGACCGGTTGCGGCTCCTCACCACCACGTCCGTGGCCGAGGCTGCTGCGGAAGAGTTAAATACCACCGTGGCGTTGGTGAAGGAGTACCCGACGCATGATTGCTTCCTCGTGGAGGCTGAGGTGTTGCGGAGGCTTGACCATGGAGATCACGATTGATACGAAGCGGGATTCGAAGGATGACATCCGTAGGGCTGTCGAGTTCTTGAAAGGTTTCTTGGAGGGTTACTCTGACTCGTCAGGGGTGGGTGTGGGCTCTTCCGGCCAGCCTTCTTCCGAGCCTGCGCCGCAGCCGGGGCTTTTCGGCATGTTCGGCAATGACGGCCAGTCTTCCGGTCCCTCTTCGCAGGAGTCCTCTTCTGAGGGGTCTGATGACCGTTCTCCCGAGGATTCCGGTGATGGCTCTCCGGAGCGTATCGAGATCGTGCCTTACTAGATACCTTTTTATTTCCCTCTCTTCCTCTTCTCTCTTATGGAGCGTTTCGAGTACTTCGACCACACGGCTGACGTCATGTTCCGGGCTTACGGCAAGGATTTCGAGGAGGCGTTGTCCAACGCCGTCCTGGCCGTCTACAACGTCATCACGGATACGGAGAAGGTTGCTTCGAGGTCTGAGCGGTCGTTCACCGTCTCGTCGTCCAAGCGGGAGTCCTTGGTGTACGACGTGTTCGAGGAGTTGTTGTTCTTGCTGGATACCGAGGGGTTCCTGTGCCGTGAGGTGTCGTCGTTGTCCGTGTCTGAGAAGGACGGGTCCTTGGAGGCTTCCGTGACGTTGCAGGGGGATGCTGACATCTCGTCTTACGAGGTGGAGGGTGACATCAAGGCTCCCACCTATCATGAGATGCTGCTCGGCGAGGAGGGTGGGGTGTTCTTCATCCAGGCAGTCCTCGACATCTGAAGAAACATATTTAAACGCCTTCATGTTCGTCCTCCTCGGTGCATATCATGGACGTCCGCAAATTGAACGATTATTCCTACGAGATTCCCAAGAACGGCAAGATGAAAGTCCCTGTCAAGATCTTCGCTTCCGAGCCTCTCATCGAGAAGATGCGGCAGGACAACTCCCTCCAGCAGGGCGTCAACGTGGCGTGCCTCCCGGGTATCTACGGCAAGAGTATCATGATGCCTGACGCCCACCAGGGCTACGGCTTCAGCATCGGCGGCGTCGCCGCCATCGACGCCGAGGAGGGGTGTATCAGCCCGGGCGGTATCGGCTTCGACATCAACTGCGGCGTACGGCTCCTCACGACGGACTTGACGCGGAGTGACGTCGAGCCGCGTATCCGGGAGCTCCTCGACGTCTTGTTCGAGAAGGTCCCGTCCGGTGTGGGCGGCCAGTCCCGGCTCCGGCTCAATGACTCCCAGGTCGACGAGGTCCTCCGCAAGGGGGCTTCGTGGTGCGTCTCCCAAGGGTATGGCGTTGTGGATGACCTCGAGCATTGCGAGGAGAACGGCTCTCTCGAGGGGTTGTCGGATCCGCGCAAGGTCTCGCCACGGGCGAAGGCTCGTGGCCGCAAACAGCTCGGCACTCTCGGTGCCGGCAACCATTTCCTCGAGGTCCAGACCGTCGAGGAGGTCTTCGACGAGGCTACTGCGAAGGCGTTCGGCTTCACCCGTAAGGACCAGGTCGTCGTCATGATCCACTGCGGCTCCCGTGGCCTCGGCCACCAGGTGTGTTCCGACTACCTCCGTCGCATGGAGGAGTCGTTCCCTGAGGTCATGGCGGAGCTGCCCGAGAAGGACCTCATCTACGCGCCTGCCAAGAGCCAGCTCGCGTCGGATTACTTCGCCGCGATGTGCGCCGCCGCCAACTTCGCTTGGGCGAACCGCCACATGATAGGGCATTGGGTTCGTGAGGGGTTGCAGGAGGTCTTCGGCGCTGAGACCGAGGTCCGGACGATGTATGACGTGGCTCATAACATCGCCAAGTTGGAGGAGCACGTCATCGATGGCGAGAAGCGGAAGGTGTGGGTGCACCGTAAGGGTGCGACGAGGGCGTTCCCGCCCGGCCACCTTGACGTGCCCGAGGCGTACCGTGATGTGGGTCAGCCTATCCTCATCCCTGGTTCGATGGGTACTTCTTCGTACGTCCTCGTCGGTACCGAGAAGGGGATGGCTGAGTCGTTCGGGAGTACGGCTCACGGCGCCGGACGTCTCATGTCTCGCAAGCAGGCCAATCAGAGCTGGCGTGGCGAGGACGTCCGTCGCGAGCTCGAGGAGAAGAAGATCTACGTCAAGGCGGCTTCGTGGCGTGGCGTGTCCGAGGAGGCTCCTAAGGCTTACAAGGATGTCGACGAGGTGGTCAAGGTGTCTCACGACGCTGGCATCGGCAACCTCGTCGTCAAGGTCGTCCCGCTCGGTGTGGTCAAGGGTTGAATCCTTGTTCCTTGAGGTTCCTGATGGGTAGGAACACTTGTTCTGGCAGTTCGTCCCAGTGGAACCATCCTATGTCTGTCGCCTTGTCGGGTTCTCCGATGCTTGGTGTTCCTGAGAACTCGTTGGCTTTGACGAAGAGGGTGATGTAGTGCGGCCCTTCCGGGAAGACGTCGTTCGTCGCCGTCATGTATTCCACGCCGTCGATGTCGAGGCGGACTTCCTCTCTCGTTTCGCGCTTGGCGCAGTCCTCCCATCGTTCTCCTGTTTCGAGCTTGCCGCCGGGGAAGCTCCACGTGCCTTCGCCGTGGCTTCCTTGCCGTCGTATCATGAGGACTCGTCCTTCTTCGTCCGTGATGAGGACTCCGATGCCGACGTGGGGCCTTTCGCAGCTCATTTTGCTGTTCGTGGTCGTTTCACCGCTGCTTGATGTCCACCGCTTCCTGGTGGAGGTGTACGAGGGTTGAGGGGTTTCCTTCTTTCTCGCCTTCGTAGATGCAGTACTCCGCGTGCTTCTTCACGCGTGGGTGGAGGTTGTCCTTGTTCGTCATGAAGTCGCCGCCGGTGGGGTTGGCGGATGTCGTGATGACGGGTATGCCCATCTCTGCGACGACGTCGCTGAACCAGTGATCCGGTATCCTGACCGAGAGGGTCTCCTTGCCTTGCGTCACGTTCGGCGCGACCGCGTCCTTGTTCTTGAGCTTGAGGATGAGGCTGACCGCTTTCGGCTCGCCGTCGATCTCGACCAGGCTTCCCAGCTGGTCCACCCAGTCCTTGGCGTGCGGCGGGACTTCGCAGTGTTCTAGGATCCATTCCTTGCTCGGTGCGATGACGCTGAATGGTTGGAGGGTGCTGTTCTTCGCTTCACGGACTTGCTGGACGAGGTCTGGGTTGGTGGCGTCGCAGCCGAGCCCGTAGATGCTGTCCGTCGGGTAGATGAACACGCTTTTCTTGAGGCTTTTGAGAATTTTCGGCTTGTCTTGTTCCAGTTCCTCTTTGTTGAGCACCCTCATGGTTTCCGGGGAAGGTGGAGTGATATAAAAAAGTAGTGCTTTCACGCTTCGGTGGCCATGTTCCTGAGCGTCTGCCTCCTCGTCGCTTGCTGCCAGTCGTGCAGTTCGAGCATGGCTTTCCGCCGCGCGTAGTCCTCCCAGCTCATGAATTCGTCCTCTCGTTTCTTGAACCTCATCTTAGGCGCACCCCCTGATGTACTGTGCGAATTCTGACTTCTCGTCCTCTCCTATCAGGTCGTGCTGCGCCATGAACGTCGCGACTTGCTCGGCGTAGTACGTGTACCGCCCGTCCTCGTCGTGCAGTCTCATGCCATCACCTCCATGCAGCCGCTGAACTGCCGGTCGAAGCTCTCCAGCCGTGCTTGGCTGGCTTGCGTGAGCATGCGTATCTGGTTGAACGTCACGTCCTTGATGTATGCGGGGTCGTTATGCATCCGTATCACCTCTACCCCTGTCATTATCGTAGTGGTTTTTATAGTCGGCGACGGCGGTTGTCCAGTGGGTGTGAGAATTTGGGCGGTAGAAGTGTTGTGCTGGGGTGAGGGTTGTTCTGGGGCTGTCTCAGCGCTTCGTTCGTGGTGAAAATATGTGTCCAGTGGTCTCAGGACCTAGAATCTGTTCGGCTAGTAGTCTGTGAGCTTCTTGCTCCCTTGGCGGATGATGGTCGTGTTGCCTTCCGTGCCTCCCATCGTCTTCTCCGCGCTGATGAACTTGCCTTCCTCCAGTTTTTTTATCTTTCGTTGGAAGGTCTTGTAGCTCGCCGCCCCGCCTGCTTTCTTGTACTGCTTGTAGACCTCTCCGATCCTGCTTTCAGGGTTGGCTTTGATGGTCTTGAGGATGAGTTGCTCGTCCGCCGCGAGCTCTGCAGAGTTCTTGACGGTGAAGTCGTCGAGCTTCTTGATGGCCTTCTCCACGTCTTCTGGTTGGATTCTTTTCTTGCTCTGGTCTTCCGCCTGGAGTGCCGCTTCCCGCATGAGGAAGAGTCCTGACCGTATGTCTTTCAGGCTGGCTGTCTTCTGGACCACCATCTCCAAGGCCTTGTCCTCCCACGCGCCTGGTGCGAAGGCGTAGTCCAGTCGTTCTTTCAGGATGCCTCTCGTCTCGGTCTCGGTGTATTGTTTGAACTCGATCATCTCGGGCGTGAGCCGGCTCTTGATCCGCTCGTCCAGTTCCACGAGCCAGCTCTTGTAGTTGGTGAGGAGGAATATCGCCTTGTGGAACACCTCTTCGAGTATGAAGTAGAGGAAGTCGAAGTCTTCCGCCTTGTCGATCTCGTCGAGGACGAAGACTGCTGCCCCTTTATTCACTATTCTCTGGACGACGTCGTAGAGTTCCGTCGTCTTCTTGTTCTGGGTGAACTTGTAGCCGACCTGCTCGCAGATTTCCAAGAGTACTTTGTACGTCGTGTTGTGCTGCCAGCAGTTCACGTAGACTGGGTGGATGTCGTCGGTCTCTTCTTCCAGCTCTCTCAGGACGAACCTTGTCGCCGCGGTCTTGCCGATGCCTGGGGGTCCGTGGATGAGGAGGTTCCTGCCGGACCGTTTCTGGAACAATGGCTTGATGCATGTCGCCAGGTATTTCTGCTCTTGCTCCCTGTAAGGCAGTATCTTGGGTAGGAACTCGTAGTCCAGCGCGTTCTCGTTCCTGATGAGCGACTCGTCGCCTTTGAGGACGTCCTCGAACAATCCCATGGCTCTCGTGGACGGGGCTGTGTTTTATATAGTTTGTGTCGTCTTGCCGGACGGCTTCTGGTTTTTGGGAAAAGTATTTTATACTCTCCGCTCTCCGCCTGCAGTATGTTATACAAGGAGTTGGCTGGCTTGTACGAGTCGTTGGAGTCCACGCCGAAGCGTTTGGAGAAGACTAGGCTCATCGCCGACTTCCTGAGACAGACGTCTGCTGATGACTTGGAACAGGTCATCCTCTTGCTCCAGGGTCGCGTCTTCCCGTTGTGGGACAAGCGCGTCCTCGGGCTTTCTGAGAAGCTGGTGGTCAAGGCCATCTCCACTTCTTCCGGCGCCTCTGAGAGGCGGGTGGTTGATGAGTGGCGTGAATTGGGGGATATCGGCAAGGTGGCTGAGAAGTTGGTGGCTGGCAAGACGCAGGCCACCCTCACTGCTGAGGACCTCTCCGTCGCTCGGGTTTTCGATAACTTGCGTAAGGTGGCGGCGTCTGAGGGCAAGGGGGCCCAGGACCTCAAGGTGAAGCTCGTCGCCCAGTTGTTGTCCAGCGCCCGTGGCGTCGAGGCCCGGTACGTCGTCAGGAGTGTCATCGGAGACCTCCGCGTCGGTGTGGCTGAAGGGACTCTTAGGGATTCGTTGGTGTGGGCGTTCCTCGTCGACCGGAGCCCTGACGAGGCGTTGGAGGGTGAGGCTCGTGAGACGTATGATGACGCTCTCGCGGCGGTCCAGGCGGCGCTCGACCGTTCCAACGATTTCGGCAAGGTCGCTAAGATCGCCAAGGAGAAGGGTCTTGACGGCCTGAAAAGGGTCTCTATCGAGCCTGGCAAGCCTTTGAAGGTCATGCTCGCCCAGAAGGCTGACGGCTTCGACGAGGCTTTCGAGAAGGTCGGCACTCCTTGCGCTATAGAATATAAGTACGATGGCTTTCGTCTCCAGGTGCACGGGCTCGAGGATGGCTCCGTGCGGCTGTTCACTCGTCGCTTGGAGGAGGTGACGGCCCAGTTTCCCGACGTGGTGAGGGCTGTCCGGAAGCACGTGAAGGGTGGTGAGTTCATACTCGATGCCGAGGCCGTCGGCTACGACCCGTCCTCCGGCTCGTACCGTCCGTTCCAGGAGGTCAGCCAGCGTATCAGGCGGAAGTATGACATCGCCACCTTGGAGAAGAAGCTTCCCGTCGAGGTGGCGGTGTTCGACGTCCTCTACCATGACGGTTCTGAGTATCTGGAGAAGCCGTTGCGCGACCGTTGGTCTTTCTTGAAGTCCATCGTCGATGAGAAGTCTCGCTCCCTCGTCCTCGCCCGTCACGAGTCCGTCGAGAAATCCCAGGTGGCTGAGCGGTTCTACAAGGAGTCTCTCGACGCAGGCAACGAGGGGGTGATGGTGAAGAACCTCGACGGCGTCTATCGTCCTGGCAGCCGTGTCGGCACCATGCTCAAGCTCAAGCCTTCCTTGGACACGTTCGACCTCGCCATCGTCGGGGCTGAGTGGGGGACTGGCAAGCGTTCCGGGTGGTTGACGTCTTTCACCGTGGCTTGCTGGGACGACCACGACGAGGAGTTGGTGACGGTTGGTCGGTTCGGGACGGGCATCAAGGAGAAGGCGGACGCTGCCGAGGATGGCATCACGTTCCAGGAGGTCACCGACCGTCTCAAGCCTCTCATCACGTCTACTGAGGGTCGTGAGGTGTCGGTGCGGCCTGAGGTCGTCGTCGAGGTCCGGTTCGAGGAGATCCAGAAGAGCCCTTCGTATTCTTCGGGTTTTGCGTTGCGTTTCCCTCGGTTCGTCCAGCTCCGTGATGATAGGGGTTTGGATGATATGACGACGTTGTCCATGGTCGAGGCTGCGTATCGTAAGCAGCGCGGCGGGCGTTAGCGCTTCCGGCTGTAGATTTCTTTGCTGGCTTCGAGTACTGTCTTGATGGAGTCTTTCTCGGTTGCGGTGAGCATCTTCCTGGCGAGCTTCCTGGCCTGATCTGGTGATTCTTCATAGTATGTGTGGAGGTCGTCTCCGAGCTGGTAGCCGAGGAGGTGTATGGCTTTGCTGTAGGTCTTGAGGTCTTTGAGGGTTGCCATGATGGTTGGGGTGTGTCGTGAGAGTTCTCGGGGGAGCGCGAGGTTCATGTGGGCTTCGGGTGGCGCTCTCGGTCTGGTGTGTGGGTTGAGGTAGTCGTCGATGGCTTTCCGGGTCTTGGGGCCTGTGGCTGTGGCGTAGTCTTTCTGGTCTGCCGCTGAGATGATGGTGGTGATGCTCTCGTGGATGTCTTTGGCGAGGCTCGTCGAGAAGGGGTGTGGTTCGGGGTGTTCGAGCGCGTCAGCCAGGGTGTCCTTGCTTTCTTGTCTTGAGAAGTGCCTGCTGAAGTAGCCGAGTGCTTCCTCGTTGGTCCTTCTGAAGAATCTTGTGAGGGTGTCGAGTCCTTTGGTCTTTTCTCTCTTGTGGTGTTCGTGGAGGTAGTGTGCGGTCTCCTCGTAGATCGCTTTCGGGTTGGGGGTGTTGTAGGTGATGGTGCCTTCGTGGTGGTTTGGGTACTCTGTGTGGGGGTCGTACTTCACGATCGGGTTTGGGGGTCTTTCTACCTGGAAGATGTCTTGGGCGAGTCTGGTGAGGGTTTGTTTGGTGAGTGTCTCGAGCTCTTCTTGGGTTGTCACGGGTGGGGGTGGGTGCCAGGAATTTATAACATTTCCTTTTTTTGTCACTCATTAGTGCTAAATAACCGAAACATTTAAATAGAAGCTTCCACATACAGTATCACTAGTTGGTGATGAAAGATGTGTGGTCTTCCACCCGTCAACCATCATCAATCATCGACCGGTGCGTCCGCGGCAATATTCTTTGCCGACCTCACACACCTCACACCACCTCACTCACCCTTTGCGGATGCACCGGATCGATACTTTTTCCGCCCTGCAGAACACCTCGTTGTTCCCACCACACCCCACAATCATTCTCCTCGCAGGGCGGCCTTTTTCCTCCGATGTCTGTCATCTTGATGTTCTTGCGACCCTGCCAAAACCCTCATAAACACACGTTCCAAAATAGAAACAACGTTCCTGAAAAGGAACACTGTTCCAGAAAACAGAAATGTTTAAATAGAAGCGCTCTAACAGGCGAATAGATGGAAAAGAAAGACATCCTCGCAGCGCTCATCGACAACCAACTCCTCAAGATATTCCGGGTGTTCATCAACAACCCAGACCAGCAATTCTACCTGCGAGAACTCGCCAAACGGGCGAAAGTCCCGCCCGCGACCACCTACCGCGTCGTCCAACAACTCCTCAAGATAGAGCTCATCACAGAATCCAAGGTGAAACGCTTCAAGTTCTACCAGCTCCACGACGAGAACGCCGGGTTCCTGGCAGACATCCTCGCCGACCGGAAATCAGCTGTCCAGGAGTTCGTCGAAGAGATAAAACAGGATCCTCACGTCGAGATGGTCGTCCTCCATGGCAAGGAGGAATCCCTCAAGGCCAACCTATTGATAATAGGGAACGACCTCGACCACGACCTCATCAGGAACGCCTCCTACAGGGCCAAGGAGACCTACGGCTTCAAGATCATCTACCTCACGCTCGCTCCCGACCAGTACAACCAGATGAGCAGCATGGGGCTCTACCCTGGCAAGAAGGTCCTACTCTACGAACAATAAGTTTCAACAGGTAGAAAATAATTTTCTAGTATGTAAATAGCATCTCAATAATATTTATATAGAACCGTCGCAATCATGTATACTCATAGGGATTTGACTTCCTCAGAAACGTGGGTGTGGTGGAGAATCCCGCTGATTCGCGCCTGAAACGACGCGGGTCAACAATCGAAAGATAAAACAACAACGGGGGAAAAGACAGATGGATTTTATTGTGGACAACGCCAAGAAGAACAACCCGAACAACTTCGAAGAAGTAGAGGTCGGACAAGCGAACATCAAGGTAGTCGGCGCAGGTGGCGCAGGCGGCAACATGGTCAACTGGCTGTACGTGAAAGGCATCCAAGGTGCCGAGATCATCGCGTGCAACACGGACCAGCAGCACCTCAAGATGGTCGAGGCCGACCGCAAGTTCCTACTTGGCCAGGACATCACGCGAGGACTGGGATGCGGCGGCTTCCCTGAGAAAGGCGCCGAAGCGGCCCAGGAGAGCATCCAGACGATCAAGGAATCACTCAAGGACTCGGACATGGTCTTCGTGTGCGCCGGCATGGGCGGCGGCACCGGCACCGGCGCGGCCCCCGTCGTGGCGCAGGTCGCCAAGGACGCGGGCTCCATCGTCATCGGCACCGTCACGATGCCGTTCAAGATCGAGCGCGCCAGGATCGACAAGGCCGAGTTCGGACTCCAACAACTCCGGAAAGTCTCCGACACGGTCATCGTCATCGACAACAACCGCCTCGTCCAGATCGCGGGCAACCTCCCGGTACAACAGGCCTTCGCCGTGGCGAACGAGCTCATAGCGACCATGATCAAAGGCATCGTCGAGACCATCGCGGTCCCCAGCCTGGTCAACCTCGACTACGCCGACGTCAAGACCATCATGACCGACGGCGGCGTCGCGGCCATCGGCGTGGGCGCCAGTGACACGGCGAACCGCGTGGAAGAGGCTGTCAAGGGCGCCTTGAGCAACCCGCTCCTCGACATCAGCTACGAGGGCGCCACGGGAGCCATCATCCAGATCGCAGGCGGACCCGAGATGACCCTCGAAGAGATCTCCAAGGCCGGAGAATTGGTGACTGAGAGCATGGATGACGACGCCAACGTCATCTGGGGCGCTCGCGTCGCCGAGGACATGAAGGGCAAGCTCACCGTGATGACCATCATCACCGGCGTGAAGAGCCCGTGGATCCTCGGCAAGCCCTCCGCGAAGGAGTCGGCCGAGGCCCGACAACAGCTCTCCGAGGAGCTCGGCATCGAGATCGTCAAATAAGGCGGTTTACTTTTTTTCTCCTTTCTTCCTTACGCGCCTCTGTCCCCCCTGAGCAACATCACCCCCCAACAACCCCATTGCTCCTCAGGGGCGCGCTTTTTCTTTTCTTCTCAACACCCGCTAGGTGGCTGTAGGTATGGAGATGGCGTTCTGAAGGATTATACTGGCCGGAGCCATTCAGGAGCCCGGTCTGAGAATGCGAGAAAGGACAAGAAAAAGGTTCATGCTCAAGCTTTCACACCAGTTCCTGCTTGGTGCGGCTGTAATCGGCCGTCACGTCGCCGCCGTAGGACTCTTCCGGCAGCGCCGTCGAGCGAGGCGCGGTCATGCCATAGAGCAGGTTGTTCAGGCAGTTCGTGTCCACTTTCCGGTTGACGTTGGAGAAGCTCATGACGTCCACATGGTTGCCTGGCACTTTGAGGAGTTCCATGGTGGTGCTGTACGCCTCGAATTCCTGCAGGATAGGGTTTTCCTCTTCCTGCCTGGGCGTCGGCTTGAAACCCTTGTCCCCTTCCCTCATGGTTTCCGGCTTGCGGCCGTAGTCCGTGTCCGGCTGCCCTCGCGCGTGGTAGACACCCATCACGGCCGGCTCCGCCTCGTCCTCGTAGTATTCCTTCAAGCCTTCCTGCACGAGGATGTTGATAGTCTTCTCATCCCTGTCTTTCCGTCGTAATGACTTTCTCATATGGAACCACCCGCGCTTTCCAGGTGAGAGGTCCTATTTTAGCCTTTCCATCAGAACCGAAGCCCTTTTAAACAGCTTTTGTAGGTGTACCTCGTATGATAGTCATCAAGTACGGCGGCAGCATCCTCAACCCGGACGGCAAGTACGACGAGCAGGCCATCGACCACCTAGCAGGCCTCTTGGCCCGGCACCCCAAGGAGATATTCTGCCTCATCATCGGCGGCGGCAAGATCTGCCGCAGGCTCCAGGAAGCCTCGATGGACATCCTCACCGGCGTCATCCCGGAGGACCAGAAGCTCACCGCCAGCGACGAGGTCGGCATCGCCGTGACGAAGATCAACGCCCGCTACCTCCTCTCGAGGCTCAAACCCCGTTTCGGTGATGACGTCTGCCCCGAGCCTCTCATCGACCCGCACGCCAGGCCTCCGACCGGCTATCGCATCTACCTCGCCACGGGCGCCAAGCCCGGCCACAGCACGGATTATGACATGATGGTCCTGGCTGAGAGCTTCGACGCGGACAAGGCTATCAAGCTGAGCGACTTCCCGGTAGTCCTCGACGTGCCGGCCTTGAAGTTCGACAAGGAGAAGGTGCAGGAGTACCAACCCTTGCCTGAGATGTCGTGGGGTAAGATGCGCGAGCTCGTCGGTGACAAGTGGGTGGCCGGCGGCAACTACCCGTTGGACCCTGCGGCGTGCCAGGTCGGCAAGAGCAGGGCTTACAAGGGCTTCTCGCTCCTCATAGGCCAGTACTCTGAACTGGATAAGATGGTCGCCGGCAAGCCGTTCAAGGGCACCGTCGTGCACGGCCGGTAGTTCTCAAGAAGGAAAAAAGAAAAGGTCCTCCTTACTTGTGGTATGAGAGGTCTGCCTGGAGGTCCTGGAGGTCCTGCTCGTGCTCGAGCTCGTCCTTGAGGATGTCCAGCGCCAGGTGGTATGTCACGGCATCCCTGTCCTTGCAGTAGTCCATGAGGTCGTGGTAGACCTGGATGGCGCACTGCTCCGCCTTGACGTTGTCCGCCAGGATGCTCTCGACGTCTTCCTTCTCCGGCGCGTCGTAGCCGCAGTTGGAGTGCTGTCCGAACGTCTTCGGGTCCTTCAGCGGCGTGCCGCCCAGCTCCACGATTCGGTCAGCCAGCTTGTCGGCGTGCTCCAATTCCTCCTTGGCGTGCTCGTCGAGCTCCGCTTCCACGTTCGGTCGCATCTTGCCTTCGACGACCTTGGCGGCGATCCAGTACTGGTAGTATGCGAGCCACTCGTCGGCCAAAGCCTTGTTGAGCAGTTCTATGATCTTGTCCGCGTCCTTGACTATCTTTCGTGCGTAGTCTCCCATTGTCCTATCACCTTTATATGAACAGGTCTCTGTCATTTATATGTGTTAGGGTGTGAAGGAGGTTCCCAGGCCTATGATGAAGAGGGTCTCCCCGTACAGCGCGTGTTCTATCGCCGTGACTGCGAACGACTTGCTGTGCAGGTAGGTGAAGGCGAACACGATGCCTCCGACGAGTGTGAGGATGAGCGCGAGCCAGTTGTGGTAGACTATGTGGAGGAATGAGAACAGGCACGCGTTGAGCAGTATCAGCGCTTCGTCGTTCTTGAACAGGTCTCGGAACCGGTGGAAGAAGTACACCCTGTAGACGATTGCTTGTGGGATGACGCTGAAGACCGAGTAGCCGACGAGGAGGTGGAGCCACATCGCTCCTTGCCGCAGGTGCTCTGGCAGGTATGCTTCCGGCGCGAACAATAGCATGAGCGGCGTCAACAGCAGCGCGAACACGCTGAACCGGAGTATGAGGACGTTCCAGTGCTTGAACCCGTTGAATCCGAACCGGTGCTTGTCGAACGTCTTGTCGTTCAGCAACACCGCCAGGTAGGCGAGCCCTGCCAGGCTTATGGCGAGGAGCCGCGGCATGGGTTCGGTGAGGGCGAACAGGAGTGGGAGCCCTATGAAGACGAGCAGTATCTCAAAGGCTTGTCCGAGCCGTCGTAGCTGTCGCGGTCCCAAAGGTCCTGTTCTCTAGAACTCGTGTTTTTATTCCTTGCGGTGGGTCCGGCGCGTCGTGCAGTCCTCTTTCCGTACCGGGGCGCCGTCCTGCTCGTGCCGTTCCCAGGCCTTGAAGAACGCGTCGAAGTCGATCCACGTCTTCCACTCGTCGTCGTAGAACTCGTCCTTGGCCAACAATACCACCCTGCTCGGCTCGTGCTCGTCCGCCACGCTGTAGCCCGGCAGGTGCTTGACGACCTCGTCCGCGAACGCTTTCACGTCCGCGTGGTAGGGCATGTTCTCCATGCTGAGCCGTTGCCGCGAGGCTCCGACGAACATGTACGCTTTCACCTCGACGAAGTCCGGGTCTCCGCGCCTGATGAGCTCGGCGTACCGCTCCGGCAAGGTCATGTTCCAGCCTTTGATCATCGTCAGCCTGATCGTCGTCCGGCCTTCCTTCTCCTTCAGGGTGTCGAGGCTTCGGAGCATGCGCTCCCAGTAGTCCTGGAACAGCGGGGCGTCCACCCGCTTGAGCAGTTCTTCCGTCGGCGCGTCGATGCTGAGGTAGAGTTGGGTGACCGGTTCCAGCGCTGCGATCTCGTCCGGGTATTGCGCGTTCGTCACCATGAACGTGCTGATGCCGCGCTCGTGGAACTTCCTGATGATTTCGTTGATCTTCGGGTAGGTGATCGGTTCTCCGGTGAGCGATAACGCCACATGCCTCGGCGTCTGGGCCTCTGCGAAGAGCTTCTCGTCCTTGTCGTGGTGGCCGCCGTAGCCGGTGAGGAGGTCCTTGTGGGCTTCGATGCTCTCCTCGATGATGTCGTCCGGCTCGTCCACTCCGCACGGCCACTCCTTGGAGACGGGCGCCTTGTAGCCGCGCCAGCAGAACACGCACCTGTTCGCGCAGCTCATCGCAGTGCTCATCTGGAGGCATTGGTGGCTTCGGATGCCATAGAACCGGTGCTTGTAGCACGTCCCTTTGCCGGTGAGGCTGTTCTTCGTCCAGCCGCACACCTTGACGCTGGAGTGCTTGTTCTCTCCGACGACGCGGTATTGCTGTTTCTCCAGCTCTTCGACGGCCTCTTGCGGAAGCATGAACGCAAGCAAATATGTGTTCTTTTAAAAAACTTCTGTGGGTTGGCTTTGTAGAGAATCACTCGTACCTTGGTTGGCGGCACCTGAATGGCTCTTGCAAGGATAATTTTTTATAAACAGGGAGGGTGTTGTTTATTGAAAGCACCAATACCTGGCCCGTATGCTCGGACTTTTTCTACAATTCTGTGGACCGTCACTGTTATATACTTCCTCTTCCTTTGCAGCCGGTATGAAGACTATTCTCGGGTTGCGGGTGGAGGACCGCCACGCCCTCGCCACGGACGTGCAGAAGGTGTTGACTGACAATGGTGGGCTTATCAAGACTCGTGTGGGCTTGCATGACGTCCACGGCGATCACGCCACGAAGGATGCTTACATCCTCCTAGACCTCGTCGGCACCGGTGATGAGCTTCTCTCCTTCGAGGAGCGCCTGCGCGGGCTCGGCGTCACCGTCAAGAAGATGGTGTTCGACTGACGAAAAAACATTTAAACCGTGCTTGCTCGGCCTCTGGGTATGAGATTCCACGAGGCTTTGGAGCATGTCCAGGACAGCGATGTCTATAAGGAGTTCATGAGGGGCAGCGAGGGCTACTACCTCGCCCACGGGTTCTGCACGGTCGAAAAGTCTGGCCGGGCGCCGTGGCAGGTGGGGTTCTACTCCCAGGATACTGAGCGTATAGTCTCTTTCGTCGCTGATGAGTCTGTGTCCAAGCATGATGAGGACGAGGCTTTCCGCGAGTCCGGCCACGTCCCGCCTTTGGAGGCTGATGAGGTCGAGGTCTCCTTGGACGACGCCTTGGCGACCGCCGAGCAGGTGCGCCAGGACAAGTATCCTAAGGAGTTGGTGAACAAGACGATCGTCATCCTCCAGACCCTCGACGGCGCCCCGACGTGGAACCTCACTCTCGTCACCCAGGCGTTCTCGCTCATCAACGTTCGCATACACGCGTCTTCCGGTGAGGTGCGCAGCCAGTCCATTGATTCCATCCTCAACCTCGGCGAGCGTACGTGAATGGTCTGGTATACCTATCGGTAGCTATGGGTCTGCCCACAACAGAATTTAAAAACGCTGTCTCTAGAGGGGGTAGTATGGCTCAGAAGGTGTCGTACAAGGCGATGGCGAGCAGCAGGAAGCTCGACTCCTTCTTCGGCGGCGAGGAAGAGGAGTGACTGCAGCTAGCCAAAATATGTTTTTTTTCATATATGTTCTAGTAACTAAATTATTTAATAGGTAGTAGTTACTCTCTAGTGAAAATAGAGGTTCGTTCACTATGATAGTCGGAGTAACAGGATACCTGGCAGCAGGGAAGGATACGGTCGTGGAATATCTCATGGAGCAAGGGTTCAAGCACCTCTCCCTCTCGGACATCCTCCGGGAAGAGCTCAAGAGCCGTAAGAAACAGGTCACGAGGAAGAACCTGCAAGAACTCGGCAACGACCTCCGCAAACGCTTCGGACCAGGATACCTCGCACAACGAGCCCTACTCACCATCAACGACGAGGAAGACTGGGTGATCAGCTCTATAGGCACGCCCGGAGAGGTCGAGGTGTTGAGGAAGAACCCCAAGTTCAGGCTCATCTTCGTCGACGCACCCCAGAAGACCCGCTTCCGACGCATGAAAGCGCGCAAGCGCGAACAAGACCCCACTACGTTCAAGGAGTTCAAGAAGCACGAGGCCAAGGAAGCCAGAGGCGGCGGCGAGCACTACCGAGCCTTCGACGAGACGAAAAGACGGGCCGACGTCGTCATCATCAACGACAAGACGCTGAAAGAGCTCTACAAGAAGGTCGCGAAAGCCCTGTACAAGTTCAAGACCGACCGGCCGTCATGGGACGACTACTTCCTCGGCATCATGACCGCCGTCCGCGAACGAGGCACGTGCGACCGGGGCAAGAACGGCGCCGTCATCGTCAAGGACAACCGCATATTGACGACAGGCTACGTCGGCTCCGCCGTCGGCATGCCGCACTGCGACGAGGTCGGACACCTCATGCACCGCGTCGTCAACGACGACGGCACGACCAAGCAGCACTGCATCCGCACAGTCCACGCAGAGCAGAACGCCCTCGCCCAAGCCGCGCGGAACGGCATCCCCGTCGAAGGAGGCACGGTCTACACGTACATGGAACCATGCTTCACCTGCGCAAAACTCCTCATCAACGCCGGCATCAAGCGCGTCGTGGCAGCCAAGGCATACCACGCCAGCAAGCTCTCGAGACAATTCTTCAAGGCCGCCGGCGTCAAGCTCGAAGTCAAGGACGAGACGGTCGAGAAGTACAAGAACATGTGAGAGGTCCACCAGGATGGCGATCCGCAGTACCCGTCAGCCATTGCCCAGCCACATCTCCTGGCCGCGCATACAGGGCTTCCCCTCCAATACAGGCACGTGGCACAGGAAGCCTTCCTTCGCGCACGCCTCATAAAAGCGATTCAGGTGAACACGAGCGTCTTCTCCTTGCTCGTAGCCCCTGACTTCAGCCGGACCTGGTGGCCTAGCCGTTTCGATAAGAACTTGACGAGCCGGGCGTTGGCCTTGCCCTTGTCGGCGGGCGCCGACACCTCGACGGCGAGGACTCCTTCTGAGAAACCCACTATCCGGTCCTGCCTGCTGCCTGGCTTCACCCTCACCCTGAAACCCCCTGGCGGCTGCGGCAGGTCCATCATCCCTACTCGCTCTCACGCCACGTGTGCTTGCACTTCTCGCACTTGAAGAACTTGGTCTCAGCCTCGTCGCCCGCACGCGTCTGGACGAGCCAGTAGTAGGCTTTCTGGTGGCCGCACTTCGGGCACTCGGCGTCCGTCAGCGGCAAGGGTTCCTTGTCGTCTTCCACCACGTCGACGTTGTCGTCCTTGTTCTTGACCTCTTCCTTGAGCTGGACGGCGCCCATGTCACGGTTGGTGTAGCCGCAGCTGCAGGCGAAGTACTTCTTGTTCTTCTCGCGCTTGATCTTGAGCATGGCGCCGCATTTCGGACAAAACATGGTGGTATACCTCTCGGGACTTTTCCAGAAAGCCAGGGCTGGCTTTAAATAATTTTCGCCCCTGCAACCCTCTTCTGCCAGTACGAACCGTTCTCGACGGCTTCGAAGAGCGACGCGAGGGTGGTATGCTTTCTTTTGACGTTGGCGTAGAGCCGGCCATCCCTTTCTGTGACTTCTTCCCCTTCGTGGGCTTCCCTGAATCTTTTTGCGGCTTTTTCCACTCTCGTCGGCGGTCCTTGCATCTCCCTATACGCCGGCAATGCTCGCTCCTCTGTCGCTATGAACGCTAACGCCTTGTCCCCATCGAACTCGAAACCCTCATCATGGATGGTGAAGCCTTCCTTCTCGGCCTGCTTGACGAGGTGTTCGTGCGCCTTGAGCAATTTGGTGCCAGCGACGTCCTTGCTGCCTTCCAACGGCTGGAGTCGGTAGCACAGCACGTTCTTGTCGGGGTTATGCCTTATGATATCATCTTTCGTCAGGGGCTTGGGTGTGAAGAAGGACTCATCCGGATGGTCGAGGAACACCCTCGCCTGCTTCCGGAACGCGTCGTACCGCTCCCTCGACAGGGCCGCCGCGGCGTTGCGCTCAGGCTGGATGGGGTCGAGGAGGACGAGCGGCCCTGCTCTCTTGGCGGGGTTGAGGAACGACGCGTCCTCGTGCTGTCCTGACGGGTCTAGGAAGAGCTCGTCAGGCCACTCGGCCGCGGCTCGCAACAACTCCAGTAGTGAGCCGTAATGGATGATGAGGTTGTCCAGGACGTGGCCTGAGAACCCGTTGAGGTATGACTCGGCGCCGTACACCTTCGCCGCCTTGCAGAACAGCTTTGCGAGTCGGATGTCGCTCGCTATCGATGGATTGTCTTTTACCGCTCGCTGGACGTGGTTGACGTGGAGGGGGCTGACGTCAGTCACGTTCCTGGCTTCCCCTGCCTCGGTGACGTGCAGGACGGGGACGACCTCGAAGCTGAAGCCTTGGTGGTCGAGTTGGAAGTAATCCCTGCTGCCGTGGACGCGCTCCACGCCCTCGAAGGGTTGCAACGCTTTCGCCGTCAGGTCGGGCATCTCCTCGTCATTGTATCTTGGGTCGAACCTGACGAACACGTCGACGTCATGGTCGCCCTCCAGGTAGGTTCCCTTGGCGAAGGATCCGCCCAGCAAGACCTCTGCCCTGATGTTATTGGCCTTGAGGTTCTCGTCGAGCCGCCGTGCGAAACGCTCCGGGACGTCAGTACCGGTCGTGGGTGTGACTTTCTCCCGGAGGCCGTCGATGATGGTCTGGGGGTCCATGATGGGGTTGTTAGAAACGAGGGGTTTATTAGTCTGTCGGCGAGTGATATCATCTCAGCTAGAACTCTTTAGCGGTGATATACTCTCGGGCGTTTATCTATCTTGGTGACGAGTAGTATCTCGTCCCTCTCTTTGACGTTGTACAACGCCCGATAGTCTCCTATACGGTAGCGGAACACCTTGTCGTCTCCTTCTCGTGTGATGAACTTCGCGTCGGAAGGTATGGGGTTGTCTTTCAGTTTCTTCAAAGCGCTCTTAATCCTTATTCTAATGTGTTCGTCCAGTTTTTCTAAGAATTTCTGGGTTCGTTGGGAGAGGTGGACCTCGTGCACTCTCATAACAACTCCGTCTTTCCGGCCTTGTAGTCCTCTTCGGCTTCTCGCAGGGACTCTGCATCATCGTCCGTGAAGATTGTGTCTACATCGACGAGTCTTTTCTTGATGAAATCGAGGTCTGTTTTAATCGTATCGAGCTTTTCTGAGAGGCGTTCGATGTCAGTTGACATGTTATGTGAGGATAGGCAACAGGAGTTTATAACGGTTTCGGGAGTCATTTTTATAATCCTGGCGGGTCCAGCGGGCTCTTCACCGTGATGAGCTTCGGCTTGGCGGCGTGCGAGTAGCCGAGCGTGGTCTCAGGACGGGCGTGGCCGAGGAGCGATTGGACTGTCGTGACGTCGAGTCCTGATTCGAGGAGGTGGGTGGTGAAGGAGTGCCGGAGCATGTGCGGGTGGACCTTCTTGCTTATCCTGGCAGCCTTTCGCTTTGCTCACCCTCATTTAACAAGGATTATGCTCAATCGGCCTTTTTTAAATGGTTTTTTGGCGTGTGGTGGGCCGACTCGAAAATCACCTAAAGTCGCTCTATGCTTCGTAGGCTCTTTTATGGTGTTTTTCGGTTTTCCTCCCTTGACATCCTTTTTTCTCAGAAAGTTTTTAAACTGGTTCTTCCATCAGGTTTTTTTCCCATGGTTACCCGTGTCTTCCCTGTCGACCCCGTGAGCCCTTCTCCTCGTGTCATCGAGGAGGTGGCTGCCATCCTGAAGCGTGGTGGCTTGGTGGCGTTCCCGACCGAGACCGTCTACGGCTTGGGCGCTGACGGCTTGGACGGCGAAGCGGTGCGGCGGATCTTCGTCGCCAAGGGCCGTCCGCAGGACAACCCGCTCATCCTCCACGTCTCTGGGAGGGGTCAGGTCGGCCGTCTCGTGGACTTCATCCCTGACGCTGCTGAGCTGCTCATGGATGCTTTCTGGCCCGGCCCGCTCACCCTCGTCTTGAAGAAGTCCGGCGTCGTCCCCGACGTCGTCTCCGCCGGCCTTGATTCCGTGGCTGTCCGGATGCCTGCCAACGCGGTCGCCTCCGCGCTCATCTCCGCTGTCGGCCGCCCGTTGGCCGCGCCTTCTGCCAACCTTTCCGGCAGGCCTAGCCCGACCGCCGCGGAGCACGTCGTGGAGGACTTGGACGGCCGGGTCGACGCCGTCCTCGATGGCGGCGTGGTGGATATCGGTATCGAGTCCACCGTGGTCGACTTGTCGGGCGGCGTCCCGCGGGTCCTCAGGCCTGGGAAGGTCACTCGGGAGCAGCTCGAGGCCGTCGTCGGTGAGGTGCGCCAGTACGAGCAGGCGGTTGGCGACAAGCCGCGGTCGCCTGGTATGAAGTATAAGCACTACTCGCCTGATGCCAGGATTATCGTCGTGAAGGACCGGGCCGCCGTCGAGCGGGTCTTGAAAGATCATCCTGGCGAGAAGGTGAAGGTCCTGGATTATGAGGGTGAGGCTGACATGGCCCGCAACCTGTTCCGCGACTTCAGGCTGGCCGACAAGGAAGGTTATGGCCTCATCGTCGTCCGCGAGGTGTCTGAGGATGGTTTCGGGTATGCCTTGATGGACAAGCTTCGGAAGGCGAGTGGCGGTTGACTGGTGTGGGTCGTCCTCGTGCGTGTTTCACGCCGTCGCTTCTTGTACTGCCGGCGCCGCGTCCAACAGGTGCGCTAGTTCCTTGTCGAAGTACAGGCACGCCGCGAGGTTCCCCGTCACGTTGATCGTCGTCCGTGACATGTCGAGGATGCGGTCCACGCCGAGTATCAGCGCTATCCCTGCCGCTGGTATCCCTGCTGTCTGTAGTATCGTCGCCAACACCACGATGCCGACTCCCGGCACTGACGGCGTCCCTATCGATGCCCCGACGGTGATGGCGATGATTGTCACCAGCGCTCCCATCGTCAGCGTGACGCCGAATGCTTGCGCGAGGAATATCGTCGCGACGGCTTGGTACAGCGCGGTGCCGTCCATGTTCACCGTCGCGCCGACTGGTATGAGGAATTCGCTGATGGCTTTCCGGACTTTCAACCGTTCCTCGCCTATCTTTATCGACAATGGCATGACGGCTGCCGAGCTCGAGGTCGAGAACGCTAGTAGCTGTGCTTCTTTGATGTTCTTCATGAATTCCCGCGGCGTGGTGTTGCTGAAGAAGAACACTATCATGTTGTAGAACACGACGAGCAGCAATAACCCTGCCAGCACGGTGATGACGTACACACCTAGTCCTGCCAGGACTGACAGTCCTATCTTGGAGGTGACTTGGGCTATCAGTCCGAGTACGGCCAGCGGTACGATGTGCATCACCCATTTGATGATCCTCATCGTGACTTCTTGGATTCCTTCGAGGAGGTTGACCATGCTTTCGAAGTGTTTCTTCGACAGCGAGAGCATGGCGATGCCCGCGACGATGGAGAGTATCACCACTCCTAACAGGTCTCCTTTCACCATCGTCTCGACCGGGTTGCTCGGTACCAGGCTGACGATCCGTTCCGGGACGGACCCTCCTTCTGTCGCGGAGACGTCTGGCATCTCCGCTTCGCTGGTGGTGTCGAAGCTGGCCGGGTCGATGTACGCCCCTGGTTGTATGAGCTCGGTGATGCCGAATCCTATCATGATCGCCACCGTGGTCGTGATGACGAAGTATACTGCCATGCGTGGCCCGATCTTCTTCAGGAAAGCCGAGCTCCCGCTCGACACGAGGCCTACGATGATTGATGAGAAGATGAGCGGTATGATGATCATCTTGATGACTGCTAGGAAGAGGTGTCCCGGCAATGCCAGCCAGTCCGTGATGGTCGCCGCCGCTTCCTTCGTCACCAGCCCCATGTCAGGTCCGAGTAGTATTCCGATGACGCTTCCGAGTCCTAGTGCTATGAGGACTTTGAGCCAGAGCTTGGTGTGGACGAGTTTTGAGATGTGGTCGCTCAGCGCCAATAACACGCGGTTCTTGTGTTTCTCGCCCGTGACGTGTTCTCGGATGCTCTTCATCACGCCCTTCCTCGACGGTCGTCGTATTTAAACGTTTTCTTCTTTCCTGGCCAGAGACCTGTTCTTCCCTGGTGCTGCGGATGTCTCGTCAAGGATTCTTCTTCCTCGTCTTCCTTCAAACCTATCTTTTTAAGAGAAACATTAATAAACAGTCTCTTTCCTAGTCTGGTCTGGAGAGGTGATCATAGAGTGGGTGTTGATGCTGCGACGTTCTTCCTGACCGACTTGGCCTTGCTCTTGCTCCTCGGCCTCGTCCTCTCCCTCCTCGCCAAGAAGCTTAACGTGAACAACATCTTGTTCCTCGTCGTCGCCGGTATCTTGTTGGGCGTCTTCCTCCCTGAGGGTGCGGAGCGCTTCTCATTCTCCTCTTCCTTCCTCGTCTCCCTCGCGGTCCTCACCCTCGTCATGGTGATCTTTGACGGCGCGAGCCGTTTCGAGCTGCGTAGCGTGAACCGTTTCTCTTCAGGCGCCTTGAAGGTGACCTTGTTGTTCATCTTTCTCAACATCCTTGTCATAGCTCCTGTTTCCTCTTGGCTCCTCTTCGGGTCTTTCAGCGCTGAGAGCGTCCTGTTCGCGGTGTTGTTGTCGTTCGTCCTCTCGGGCACAGACCCTGGCAGCGTGTTCATCATGCTGAAGAGCAAGACGAACCGTGTCATCGAGTTCCTCGAGGTCGAGGCCATCCTCAACACGCCTATCATGGTCGTCTTGCCGTTCATCATCCTCGACGTCCTGCAGAACGTGAGCGTCGGTGTGGCGGACGCCATCGCCGGCCAGTTCATCCCCTTGTTACAGGAGGTCGTCGTCGGCGTGGGGGCCGGTGTCATCGTTGGCATCGTGGTGATCAAGACCATGAGGCATGCTTACAGCCAGCGTTTCAGCCCGGTCGGTCTCATCACCGCTTCCTTGCTCACCTACATCCTGGCTGAGAACCTCCAGGGTAATGGCGTCCTCGCCGTCGCCACGCTCGGCTTGTTCTTCGGCAACGTCTACGTCAAGGAGAAGGAGTCGTTGCAGGAGTTCAACAGCATGCTCAGCAACAGCCTCACCGTGCTTGTCTTCCTCCTCATAGGTCTCATCATCCGCGTCCAGTTCTCACTCCACCTCTTCCTCGTCTCAATCCTCATCTTCCTCCTGCTCCTGGCTACCAGGTTCACCACCTTCTCCATCTTCTTCAGCAAGGGGAAGGGCGACAAGCGTTTCAACCTGAAGGAGCGGTTGTTCATGGCGTGTTCGATGCCCAAGGGCATCGCCGTCGCGGTCGTCGCCTTCTCCCTCTCCGTCTTCGCCATCCCGGCTTCCTTGGAGCCGTTCATGGATGTCGTCGTCCAGCTCATCGTCCTGGAGATGGTGTATTCAATCCTCTTGAGCACGGTCATCGACCGGTACAGCCAGCGGCTCATCCGCGTCAAGTTGGAGGAGAACAAGCAATAAGAAAAAAACTTTTTTTTTCTCAGCCCAGGTAGGTGAGGTCTTTGCGTTCCTTCTCCGTGTTCGCCTTGCTGGCCTGTTGGAGGATGCCTTTGAGCTTGTCTTCGAAGGCTTGGGCTTGGGTGTACAGCGGTTTCGGGTCCACTTTGAGGCCGAGGTATTTGTCGAGGACTTTTATCAGCCTCGCCGCAGCCTTGCTGTCGGGTAGTTGCGAGTGTGACTCCGCGAACAGGCAGGCGGTCTTCTTCGGGTGCCTCGCCATGAGCGCTGCCGTGACGCCTAGCACGATGCTTTCCTTGATGGGCTTGACTCCTTGCTTCTCCAGTTTGGGGTCGCCCCAGCTGTAGATGTTCTCGCTCTCAGGGCTCATCACGCCTTCCAGGCAGACGACTTTCTTGGCCTTGAGCTTCTTGGTGAGGTCTATGACCTGGTCGGTGACCTCCCATTCCTTGCCTTTCGGTGCCATGATGGCGTGTAGTATGACGAGGTTCTCTTTCTTCGCGTAGTAGACTTCCATGGGTTTGACGAGCTTGCCCTGGTGGATGGCTACCGTCGCTGGGAGGTCGTCGTAGATGAATTCTCCGATGAGTTCCGCGTCGAGGTGGTCGATGAGGAATTCTGTCGCTATGGTTCCTATGAGTCCGAATCCTGGGAATCCTTGGATGATCGTCGGGTTCTGGGGTTTCTTCTTGAGCTGGATGTTCATGGCCATGGTGTGTGTTCACCTCTTCTTCTCTCCTTTATCACTGTCTTTTTTAAGTGTTTGCGTCTTGTTCACGGGTGCTCGTGTGGTTGTGGTTCTAGAGTTTTTCTTGGTATAATAGTGGTTGTGGGGTGAGGAGAATCTGTAAGAAAAAAGTTGTTTTTTTTTCTAAAGACATCTTGTTTTTACTCGTGGTGCGTGATGTCTTCTTTGTCTGAGAAGAGGTATTCTTTCAACTCGCCCTCGAACTCGGTATCGTGCTTTCGGATCCATTCGATGAGCATGGCTGCGTGTTCTTTCTCTTCGGCTGCGTTGTGGAGCAGGATCTTCTTGAGGTTCTCGTCTGTGCACGCGTCTGCTCGTTGGTTGTACCAGTCCGTGGCTTCAAGCTCTTCTTTCAGTGAGTCGAGGGCTCGTTTGAGGTCGAGCGTTTTGGCGGTCAATTGCTTCCTGTCTTCGTGTATCATTGTCGTTCACCTATTGTTCCGTGGTGTTTCCCGTTTTTATATGTTGGGGTGTTCCTATGGGGTCTGTCTTCTGGTTGTTTGTGTCTTCTCGTGGTTCCTTTGGACGTGGGGGTTGTCTGCATCTGCCTCTTGTTGTCTTGTTTTCCTCTTATTTTGCTATAAAACAACAAACCTTATAAATCAGTGTGGAAATCCCCCTCCCCTTATACGAAAATCAGCTTTTTTTGTGAGGGTCACTACATGAGAAAGATATGCATCATCAACCAGAAAGGCGGCGTCGGCAAGACGACCACCGCCATCAGCCTCGCCGCAGGCCTCAGCCGGGAAGGCAAGAAGGTCCTGCTCATCGACCTCGACGCCCAGGGCAACGTCCAGACCAGCGTCGGCGCCACCAGCCAGAAGAGCCTGTACGACCTCCTCATCGAGAACGCCCAGCCCAAGGAGTGCATCAGCAAGCTCGGCAAGAACCTCGACATCCTCCGCAGCGAGGAGAGCCTCACCAAGGCGGAGCAGCTCATCGCAAAGCTCCCGGAAGACAACACCCTCGTCCTCAAGGAAAGCCTCCAACCCCTGGAAGGGTACGACTACGTCCTCATCGACTGCGCCCCCAGCCTAGGCATCCTCAACCAGAACGCCATGCTCTACGCCGACGAGGCGATCATCCCCGTCTCGACAGACCACCTCGGGCTCGACGCCCTCGCCAAGATGCGCGAGGCCATCGCCAACTTCAACGACCACTTCGGACACGAACTCCGCGTCACCCGCATCGTACCCACGCAGTACGACGCCCGGCTCAAGGCGTGCCGGCAAGCCCTCCAGCACCTCCAGAACGACCACTACGAGACCCTGGCGGACCCCATCAGAATCAACAGCAAGCTCAAGGAAGCGCCCCAGGAGATGAAGAGCATCTTCAGGTACGCGCCGAGCAGCCGCGGCGCGAAGGACTACGCCGCCCTCGTCAGGCTCGTCCTCGGAGACGAGATCCGGCCTGCCTCAAGCGACGTCCTCGACCAGATACCCTCGACCGCCTAGGACTTGCGTTCTATCATCACGCACGCGTCGTGCACGCAGCCGATGCCGTGCTCCTCGCATGACCGTATAGCTTTCTCGGAAGAAGACCCTGGCTGCATCCACACCTTCCTGACACCTAGCGACGCGGCCTCCTCCACGACCTGCTCCGTCACGCGCGGCGGCACCACGCACACCACGACGTCAGGCCTCTCAGGCAGGTCTTCCAACGACGGGTAGGCCTTCAGACCAAGCACCTCGTCCGCGTGGGGGTTGACCGGCACGACACGATAACCCGCCCCCTTCAGGTCTGCCAAGACCTTGTGGCCGTACTTGCTCTCGTCGCGGGAAGCCCCGACGATCGCGTACACGTACTTCTCATCCAACAGTTCATCCGGTTCCATACACCTCTACAGACAATCAGAGGCTTTTAAACTTTCTTCCTCGTGATTGTCTTATGGTTGCCAAGAAGACGGCCTCAACCAAGGCGAATATCAACAATCTCCACATCAGAGAACGAACCTTTATAAACGACCGTCTCTCGACGACCATTATCATGTTCAAGAAGAAGACCGAAGTCATCCTCGACACCAACGCCCTCCTCCTGCCAGGCAAGGCCGTAGACGTCTTCACCCTCGTCCACGACGCCATGGACGAGCCCTACAGGCTCGTAACACACGCCAACGTCCTGGCAGAGCTCGAAAGGCTCATGCAAGGCAAGAAGAAGCAGAGCTTCAACGCCAAGCTCGGCTACATCCTCGCCAAACAAAAAGCTTTAAAAACCATCGGCCGTTCCTCAGCAGAGCACACGGACGACGCCATCGTCGAGCACGCCAAACCCGGCAAGGCGGTCGTCGTCACGCAGGACAAGGCGCTCAAGAAACGCCTCAAGGAGAAAGGCGTCCGCGTCCTCACCTACCACCAAGGCAAGCTCATTTTCGAGGCATAAGGGGGAACCGCTCAATGTACTACAAGGTCAAGGTCAAGGATTTCATCCGGCTCCCGCCGGAGCAGTTCGGCAAGGAGATCGACGAAGCCCTCATAGGAGAGGTCAAGAAGAAGTACGACGGCTACATCTCCAAGGAACTGGGGCTCGTCATCGACGTGGAGCAGGTCCACGACATCGAGGAAGGCATCATCATCCCGGGAGACGGCGCGTGCTACTATGAGACCACGTTCGACCTCGTCTGCTTCATACCCGAGCTCCAGGAAGTCGTGTACGGTTCCATCAAGGACATCGCCGACTTCGGAGCCTTCATCAACCTCGGCCCCATGGACGGCATGATCCACATCAGCCAGGCCATGAACGACTTCGTCTCCTTCAACAAGGACAAAGCCCTCGCGGGCAAGGAGAGCAAGCGCACCCTTCACGTCGCCGACGTGTGCCGCGCCCGCATCATCGCGGTCTCCTACAAGGACATCGCCAACCCCAAGCTCGGCCTCACGATGCGCCAGGAAGGCCTCGGCAAGGATGACTGGGTCGTAGCGGACTTGGAGAAGAAAAAATAGGTGAGAACCCACGTGATAACCGTCAAGGACTGGATGAGCAAGCCCGTCATGAACGTCAAGCCCGACACCACCGTGCAGGAAGCCGCCACGACGATGAGCAAGCACAGCGTCGGAAGCCTCGTCGTCAGCAAGGACGGCAAGCGGCCCGACGGCATCGTCACCGAACGCGACGTCCTCCGCAAGATCATCGCGAACAAGAAGGACCCGGAAGCCACGAAGGTCGAGGACATCATGACGAAGAAGGTCGTCACGGTCGACGTCGACACCTCCCTCCTCGAGATCAGCAAGATCATGAGCAAGAACCTCCTCAGGCGCATCGTCGTGACGGAGAAGGACAAGATGATCGGTATCATAACGTCGAGGGACCTCCTCCAGCTCATGGCTGGCTGACAATCAGGTGATATCCTATGAAGAAGAAGGCATGCAAGAAGTGCAAGATGTTCACGGACGACGACCTCTGCCCCATCTGCAAGAAGGACTCGTTCACCACGAACACCCAGGGACGAATCTACTTCCTGGACGTCAAGAACAGCCGCGTCGCGCACGAGATGGACGTGACGATGAACGGCGAGTACGCGATCAAAGTACGATAAGGGAACACAAATGGTAGAGATACTCAACAAGGAAGAGCAGCCCCTCCTCGGACGGACACTCCTCACCGCGAGGATGGCCTTCGAGGGAGCCACGCCCGACCGCAAGAAGGTCCGCGCAGAGCTCGCCAAGGCGGCGAAGGTGAAGGAAGAACAGCTCATCGTACGCTCCATGAAGAGCGGCTTCGGAGAGCGAGAGCTCGACATCGACGCGGCGGTCTACAAGAAGCTCGACGACGCCAAGGCGGTCGAGCACAAGAGCCTCATGGCCAAGCACGCCCCGGCTGAGAAGCCCGCCGAAGAAGCCTCCGAAGAGCAGAAGGATGAAACCTCTGAGAAGAAGGACTCCTCGGACGAGCAGGACGGCGCCGCCGAGGAGAAGAAGGAGTGAACACCATGGCAGACAAGAAAGCATCCCAGGAGAAGAAGCCCGCTTACAAGTACTCACAGGTCTACGAGGTCTCAGGCGAAGCCCTGAAGAGGAAGAACAAGTCGTGCCCCAAGTGCGGTGGCGGCGTGTTCATGGCCAAGCATAAGGACCGCTGGACGTGCGGCAAGTGCGGCTACATGGAGAAGTAGACTCCTTATTTTTTTACTCTTTTGTTGTTGCTGTTGCTAGAATTCCAATATCTTCCCTAGCGGCCCCAGGTTGTAGCACGTCGTCGGCCCGATGTTGTCTTCAGCCCCTTCGCACTCGTGGATGTGCCCTGACACCGCGTACCGTGGCTGGAGCTTCTTGATCGCGTGTCGCACGCTCTTGTTCCCCACGTGCGCTCCCGAGTGGATGACGTCCAGCGCCGTCCCGTGCGGCGGCGGGTGCGTCACCAGGAGTGTCGGCTCGTCCTTGTGCTCGCTCCCCGCCCACTCCTTCGCCTGCCGGATGAGGCCTCTATCGGTGGTGGTGAAGCCGCCTCCGCCCCAGGCGAGTATCCGTACCTTGTCCTTGACGACCTCTTGTCCGTGGACGAACTCGATGTTGTCGTACTTCTTCACCGCCTCCTGCAGTGTGACGTCGTCCTCGTGGTTGCCGTGTACCACCAGGACCGGCTTCCCCCACTCGTTGAACGCCGCGAGGTTCTTGTCCAGGTCGAACTCGAACACGCTGAGGTCGCCTGCTATCACGACGAGGTCGGCCTGCCGCGCCCGCTTCCGCATCTCCGGCAGCAATTCCTCCTCGTTGTGGTAGTCTGACAGCGCGTAGACCTTCACAGGGGCATCACCGGTTTGATGTCGATTGGGACGTCTTCCAGTCGTTCGAGCGCGTCCTCTACGTCTTTGGACAGGTGCTTGTACTTGTTGACGAGCCTGTCCGCCTCTTCCTTGTCCCCGTGGTGCTGGATATTGAGGATGTCGCGCGCCATGGCTGTGATGGACCCCCGGGATATTTCCTTATGGATGACGAGCTTCCCGTCTTGCAAGTACGCTCCGCCGTCCTCCTTGAGCCGGTTGTACGCCATGATGTTCGCCCCGCCGTGGGCTTCCCCGATGCCGAACCGCGCGCTCCGGAAGATGCCCGTCACGAACGTCACTAGCATGCTGTCCGCCATCCCTGTCTCCAGGGCTCCGGCGTCTTCCAACACCTTGGCGTAGTATACTCCTAGCAGGTCGGCCTTCGCCTCTTCGAGGAACGAGTGCGCCGTCCCCAACGCCTTCGCCACCGGCACCCCGTCCTTCGTCGCTCCCGGCCCGAGGCCGTGGCTGAGCTCGTGCAACAGGATGTGGGTGTAGTACGCGTCGAACGACGCCTCTTCCTTGTCTTCCTCGTCGAGGAGCTCGTCCGCGATGGCGGTCCAGCACGCGTCGAACTTGGCGTGGGCGACGTTCTTGAGCAGGACGTTCTTGCTCCCGTGCTTGGCGCGTATCTTATCGTCGTTGGGCAGGTTGAAGGCTGTGTAGTGCACGCCGGCCCGGGCGTCGCCGGAGCTGTGGAGGAGGTTGCAGATCCTGATAGGGCTACGGCTCCCGGCCTTCCCGTACTCCTCGTCTAAAGGCAAAGCTTCTTCCATGAGTCCCCGTCGTCCTTCCAGGTGTTCGAGCTTCTCCGTCTCGTCATGGTCGACGAGGCACACGCTGCCCTCGTATGCCGCCTTGATGCCGAGGAGCTTGTCCTCGTACACCTCGTACGGCCCGATCGTGACCTCGAGGTCTCCGTCGAGCTTGAGCCACGCCTCGTCGGCCTCCTCGTACGCGTCTGTCACCAGGGCTCGTGACAGCTTCTCCAGATAGTCCTTGAGGCTCTCGTCATCCGCGTGCCTCGCCGCCTCCGCGACGTGTCTGGACGCTTCTTCCAGCTCTTCCTGATACTCCTCGTGATAAGGCGTTGCGACGAGCCCGTCCTCGTCCCTTTTGATGACGGTCGTCGGCTTCTCGAACGCTTCCTTGCGTTCCGGGTGTTCGTCAACCCATGCTTCGAACTCCTCCTTTGTCAGGTCGTCGGGGTAGAACCCCGCTCCGGCCGGCTTCTCGTGGCCGGGGATGAACGGCTCGTCGTGCTTGAGACGGTCGAACGGGCCGTAGTGCGTCCAGAAACGTTCCAACGTCTCCTCGTCGCCCTCGGCCTCCAATTCTTCCAAGACTTTCTCGTTGCCGTGATAGCTTTGCTTGAGGAACAATCGTCCCATGACGTCCGTCGCCTTGAGGAGGTGTCTGAGGAGGTCTTTGTCGACGGTTTTGAGCTTGTCCTCGTCGATGTGGAGGGGTGTTGGCTTGAGTGTCATGGTCTTGGTGGGCCCTCTCATGTTTTTTAAGTGTTCTCTTTGCCGTTCGTCGTAGGAAGGTACTCGTGCTTGTCTACCCGGTCGGAGTGGAGGATGCGGTAGTCCTTGACATGGAAATCTCGCCGGAGCTGGTCGATGGGGTGAGGGTCTCCTTCCAATCGTTCCGTCGTGATGATGAGGTCGTACGGGCCGATAGTCTTGGTCAGGCCGGTGATGTTCTTGTCCTGCTTGCAGTGCTCCCTCAGCCTGGCGTCGTCGGCTTTGTCGTCCAGCTGGAGGCTGAGGAGGATGTGTTCCCTGCTGATGTCGAGCTTCCGGTGGTCGAGCACTGCGCCGTACCCCCTGATGATTTTCTTCTTCTCAAGCCACTTCTTGGTCTTCGTTATCGTCTTCGGGTCCTTGTTCAGCTTCCGGGCGATGGCCGCCAGCCCTGCTTTGGGGTTCTTGGCGAGGGCGTCGAGCGTCGCCCGTTGCTGTCCGTCCATATTTGCGACGTCGCGGTCGCCGCAGATGACTGCTTCCCGGATCTTCGGGTGTCGCTTGTGGAGGTAGTTTCTCGTGTAGAGGTGCTTGACGATGACGACGTAGGTCTCCTTGAGGCTGAGGGTGTCCTTTTGGCTGAAGATGAGGCTGGTGTGCTGTTTGTTGAAGTGGGACAGGTTGGGGATGCAGTATTCGACGAGGAGGTCCGCGCCCTGACTGACCTCTTCCACGCGCGTCACGTCGGGGTGGTCCCGTAGCGCTTTCCGTGTGCTGCTCTTCCTGTTCGGGTCGAAGTCGAGGTAGTGGTAGAGCACGATGATGTTCATCAGGCCGAGCTTCGCAGGGTCTGCTATTGTTTGGTAGTTTTGGATAGTCTTGTCCTTGAGGAGCTTCTGCGTGGTGTAGCTGGCTGTCTGCTGGCTTGTGCTCAGGGCAGTGGCTAATCCTTTGGTTGTTATGCGCGAATCTCCGGAGACCTCGAAGAGAAATCTGTACAATTTTTTATCGTTCATTCTTGTAATAATAGGATGTATATTATAAAAAACTTCTGTTTTACCTAAAAACTTATGCTCGGTTTTTATAAGACTCTCTTGGTAAGGTGGTGTTGAGGTGTAGAGGTATGGAACGTGAACGGATAGATGATATAGTGCGCTCCGCAGAGGCGGATAGCCGTACGCCGCTCGTGTTCAGTGCGAAGAACTTCGCCAACACCCTCGGCATGTTTGGGGAGAACGCCACTTATCGTCCCATCCGCATCCACGACGCCGAGCTCTACCGTGAACCCACTTCTTACTTGCCGCATCCTCGAGGGGATGGTTTCTACAGCTCCCTCTCCTCTGACCCTGGTCTAGACAGGCTCGTTGAAGGTCTCCTCCGAACCCATGACAGGATATTCGCCTGGAGTTACAATGCTGGAGAGTTCCCTGAATCCTACGGCCACCACCCTGGCCGTATAGTTGACCTCGGCGTCTCTCCCTCCTTCGCGAAGAGGTATGAGAGTAAGCTCGAGCAGTTCCCTCTCCTCGAGGAGCATGGGTTCAGTCTCGCACCGTTCGGCACTTTCCCTGCAAGGCAGGCGATGGAGCGTATGCAGGAGTACGATCGTGGGAAGGGTGTCTACCTCACCCGCGCCACCGGCAGTGGCGGCAAGGGTGTCTGTGTCACTTCGGATCCGGAAATCCTCAGGTCCTTCGTCGAGCAGCATTGCAGCCCTGATGAGGAAGTCCTCATGCAGGTAGGCCTTGACGTGGCAGACACGCTTAGCCTCGATGTTCTCGTCGCGGACGACGTACTCGTTCCTTTTGCGGTCACCCAGTCGTTGTTCAGCCAGGACAAGAAGCAGGCGTGCGTCGGTAGCGTCTACCCTGTCGCCCCTGAGTATGGGGTGCTCGCCCCCCTCGCGGTCTCTGCAGGGCTCAAAGAGGCTGCGGTCTATCGGGACGCCGGCGCCCGTGGCATCCTCAACTTCGACTTCCCTGTCGTCAACACGCCCGACGGTCCTCGCCTCTATCTCGGCGAGATGAATCCTCGTGGGGGGGCGAGTTGGGCTAACGTCGTGGCGATGTACGACGCTGCCAGGCCTGAGGGAGCTCCTTCGATAGTCGAGCTTCTCATACATTCCAAGATGGGTGGTGATTTGTCGGATTACCTCTCTGACGGTCGGTTGTGGACGCTTCCCGATGGATACTCTTCTGTCCGGAAGCGTATCTCCTTGCCGTATAGTGGTGTCTTTTCTGGAGATGGTCCTATCGCTTCCCACCATGATATGAGTTCTGTGGACGAACGTAGCATCTACAGTCGCTTCCTCGCTGGCAGCGGTGAGGTGTTCTACTCCGTTCTTGGCCTCCCTGCCCCTGGTGAAGAGTTGTCTCGTGGGCATGGGGTTGGTAAGTTGACTGCCGTCGGATCGTCGCGTGAGAAGGCGCTTTCCGCCGTGGAGGATGTCGAGCGTCGTCGCGTCCCGGAAGCTATCCAATCGGTGGCTTCCTATAGTATGTAGTCTTCGTGGTGGCCGGTGCACGTCGGGCCTTCGGCAATTCTCAGCGTCCGTGGCTTTGAGCTGTCGAAGATGACGTTGGCCATGGTGTGCATGTTCTTCTGGGTTTCCCGATGCATGCAGATGCACTTCGGCGCGTACTCGTGGCTGGATAGGATTAGTTTCAGGTCTTTCTCGTCTTCGGCATCCCATATTCTTTCTTGAGCGACCTTGTTCCTGTAGAACGTCGCGTTACTCGGCTTGCGCGCCTCGTATCTGAGGAGTTTCCTGTTGAGGAAGTTGTTGCAGTGGGCGTACTTGTCTTTGATTCGTTGGATGCTGGCTTCTCTCGTTGAGGCTTCGATGTTGTACGTCTCGCCGTCGTGGTGGAATGTGTAGTTCTGGCCTTGCGCCCGTCGTGGGTCGAGGACTGCGCGCTTGAGGGTTGCCAGGTCTTTTGCTTCCAGGGCTTGTCGCGTGATGAATCGTTTCGGGATGCCGTCCTTGCGCCAGTGGTTGCAGCTCAGCGTGTTGGCTGCCAGGAATGTGTTGTTGGATGTGATTGCCGTGGCGAATCCTGGTAGCTGTCCGGGATAGGTCGTGGCGAGTATGCGTACGCCTGATGGCAGCGTGCCCTTGATGATGATCGCTTCATCCTGGAGCCCTCCGTCCTCATTATGGTTGATGATTGTCCTTTTGTCCTTGACGAGGGTGAGTGTCGTGCAGTTGTCGTCGTGCTTGCTCTGTGTGTTCCTTTTTACCTTGACGAGCTCCCGTATGTTCAGCGCTAGGATGTCCTCGTACGCGACGCCTGCTCCTTCGGCTATGCCTTTGATTTCTTCGAGGTATGCTGGGTATGTTTCCTTGATGGTTGCTTCGTATCGTCTGAGGGTGTCCTTGAGTTTTCTCGTCTGTCGTTGGAGGTATGGGGTGTTACGGATGCTGTTTCTGATTTCTTCTGCTGTCTGGAGTCCTATTTGCTTTCCGAAGTCGTGGTGATCGCCTGATGCATGGATGAGTTTCATGGTGCTTTTCTTATTTTGAGGAGTGGGGTTTTTTAAGCCTTCTTTTTTGTGCTTTACCTGTTGGCGTGTTTTGAAGGTGCAGGGTCTCGTTGTGAAATATGTCTGAAAAGCCGTATGTATAAGGGCTCTCAGTATACTAATACGTATACAAATCGAAACATTTATATATCGGTAGGGGTATTGTGCCCTACATGGTCATCCTGTTCGACCAGTTCAACATGCCGGAGAGCATCTTCGAGATCATCTTCGCGACGAAACAGCAGGTCATGGTAGCACAGCTGCTGCTCGAGCAGATGAAAGCGAAGGACGGCGAGA
This sequence comes from uncultured Methanosarcinales archaeon, assembly GCA_964556395.1. Classification (GTDB taxonomy): domain Archaea; phylum Nanobdellota; class Nanobdellia; order Woesearchaeales; family WJKR01; genus WJKR01. The sequence goes on along the minus strand of CAZKVR010000004.1, from coordinate 26,494 downwards.
TCGGCAAGACAGAGATGTCCATGTTCGCCACCTCCCTCCACGAAGGGACCATCATCGAGGCCAAGGACGAGCGCGGACCCGTCGCCAAGAAGCAGAAGGTCAAGCTCAGCTACAACAAGCGGCAGTTCTACGACCGCATCCTCACCCCGATGAAGACCATGGGCCTCATCGACTACGACCTGTACAAGAAGACCTACAAGGTCAGCGAGAAGTTCAACAAGAACATGATGAAGATAGGCCTCATGTGGCTCCAGGAGATACGCAAACCCCCACGACAGCTCACCATGAAATCATGACGCTCACAAGGCTCCCGGCGGCTTTTTGACTTCTGGTCAAAAACCACCTAACTCCCCCACCCCTAACAACCACCCAAGCCCCGGGAGCTTTTTTTATTCTTTTTCTCTACCTTCTATAGCAAAGGAATACCTGACGCCCTGCAAGGATGAAACCCCGAACGGCTCTCAACCCATGATGCCCGCGAACACGCCCGACAACACCTCGTTGAGGATGGTGTAGACTACGAGGCTGACGAGGAGGAACAACGGGACGTACTTGAGCCCGCTCTTGATGTTGCCCTTCTCGATGATGCTGACTATGAACGCCGACGACACGGCGATAGAAGCGATCGCCCCTCGCGAGAACCAGACGAACTGTTTGGGGTCGATGCTCACCTCGTTGATGCTGATCGGCAAGAAACCCGCAGCCGCGCCGCCGATGCTACCGCTGATCTTGCCCGTGAACCCTATCACGACCTGTAGGAGCTGCGCCGACAACGCGAACAATGCCGGGCTGATCACCATGACGATCGCGCCGATGAATATCATGTACGTCACCGTCGAAGCGGCCATCTCGTCCTTCAGCATCCGCGTCTTGCGCAGGTTCTGGATCACCTTGTCGATAACCTCGACGACGCGCCCGCCGCTCTCAACCTCGCCGATGATGAGGTTCATGCTCCGTCGCAGGATGGGAGAGTCGTACTTCATCGAGAACTCGATCAAAGCCTCGGTCAGGTCATTGCCCGTCATCACCTTCTTCGACACCAAGCCTATCTCCTTCGCCAATATCCCGAAGTCCGGCTTGATGGACACCCACAACGACTTCTCGAACGACATGCCGCCCTTCAGGTTCGTGCTCACCAACGTCAGGTAGTCCACCAGCTTGTCCTCGAGCCTCTTCGTACGGTTGTAGATCTTGATGTTGAGGAAGAAATATATCCCGAGGATGATGAGCGCGCTCAATATCAACGCGACCCCTGCGATGAACCCGAACGCCGTCAAGCCTATGATGAGAAGGCTCCGATCCTGGATCAACGGCTGGATAGCGGCGAAGTGGGTCACGATCGTCACGAAGATGGTGCTGAAGAACAACCCTCCGAAGAACTTGTAAGGGACCTCGTCATAGCCCGCCATCAAGAGGTAGCTGCGCAGGTTCGGCCGGAACCGCTTGGGCACGAACGCGCGTCCGATGTCGGTGAGGAAGTCGAGTGCCATGGTATCATCAGATGTGGACGTTGGGTCGGATGCTCCTGAACAGGTTGAGGAAGATGTACTGCATGAAGATGAGGCCGCCGATGATGAGCATGAAGTCGGCGCCTCCGATGTTGAGGTTGACGAGACTGATCACGATGACGATCATCGTCATGCCCAAGGACGGCAGCACCACGGCGAAGAGCATGTAGAACATGGTCAGGCTGTTCAGCTTCTTCCCGTAACGCTGGATCTCGATGAGCTGTTGGTCGGCGATGTCGTCCAGGATGGCGTCGAGGAAGTTCGTCACGTCAGTCCCTATCTTGAGGGCGTTGGTGATCTGGAACAGTATCTTCTTCAGCTTGGCGGAAGGACAGTCCTGCGTCGCCTTCTCCAACGCCTGCTCCAGCGGCGTGCCGAGGTTGACGTCACGCATGATCTCCTTGAAGTACTCGTTGCTCACGCCATAGCTCTTCGTCGCGTCCTCGATCGCGTTGATGAGCGGCCGGCCGCTGTTCAGCTTGACCAGGAGGAAGCGCCCCGCGAAGAGCACGTCCTTGTCGATCCGCTTGGCCCGCTTGCTGATCTTGATGTCGGCCTGCTTCATCAACAGGGCTTTCAGCATGAGGTAGACGACGGCGAACGCGAACAACGCGACCACCGGGTTTCCGCCCTGCTTGTCCACCATGAGGAAGACGAGGACGCCTACCATGAGGGCCATCCAGAACGAGCCCATCACCTTCTGCTTGACGTACTCTTCAGGCGTCTGTCTGATGCCTGCCATGTAGAGCTTGTGCTTGAGTTCCGGGTGCTTCCTCACGATGTTGCCGACGATGCCCATTATGTGGTAGTCCTCATAGTTGCGAGTCGATGTCGAGCTTGTCCATGTAGTACTTGGTCATGGTCTGGCCGATGTTGTCAATACCTTCGACACCGGTCTTCACCATCCAGCTCAGGATGCGCATCTTCTTGCGCAGGTCCTCCTCGATCTCCTCCTTGCCCATGCCCGTGTACAGCTCCAGCCGTTTGATGACCATCTTCGAATCCTTCACCTTCTCGAGCATGTCGTCCTTGACGTTGAGCTGGAGCAGCGTGTTGGGGTCTCCGTTCGGCAGGACCTCTGCCACTTGGAGGGTGCGTCGCTTCCCAGTCCTCCTGTTCCTGTTCTGGACGATGATCAGCGATAGTGACGAGATCATGGGCTTGGGGATGTCGATGGGCGGGTTGGTCAGCCTGGTGATGACCTCGTCCGCGTTGTTCGCGTGGATGGTCGCGTACACCGAGTGGCCCGTGTGCATCGCCTCCAATAAAACCTCTGCCTCCTTCTTCCTACGGATCTCGCCCACGAGTATGCGGTCAGGCCTCATGCGGAGGCTGTTCACCAACAGGTCGAGCATGGTCACGCCGCCCTTGCCTTCAGGGTTGGGCAGCCGGGTCTCCATGGGCACCCAGTGCAGGTTGCTCGGTAACGTCAATTCTCGCGTGTCCTCGATGCTGAGGATGCGCTGGTTGGCGGGGAAGAAGTTGCTCACCACGTTGAGCATGCTCGTCTTGCCAGAGCCCGTGCCGCCGGCGATGAGTACTGACATCTCGTTCTGGATGGCGAGCCAGATGAACGCCGCCGCCTCGACGTTGATCGTGCCCTGCTTGATGAACTTGGTGATAGTCCACGGGTCTTCTGCGAACTTCCTGATAGTGATGGTGTTGCCTTTCGTGCTGATGGGGTTGAGCGTCGCGTTGACACGGTCGCCCGTCGTGAGGTGGGCGTCCATGAGGGGGTTGAGCGTGGTGATCTCCTTGTTCACGTCACGCCCGATCATGGTGGCGTAGTGCCTGATACGTGCCTCGGTGAAGATTCGGATGTTCGTCTTGAGCCAGCCGTGCTTCCTATGGTAGACCCATACCGGCTCCTTGTGGTTGTTGATGACGATCTCCTCTAGCGACGGGTCTTTCAGGAGTATCTCGATCTTGCCGAGGCCGAGGTTCTCCTCGATGAGGTAGTTGATCAGCATGTCCGCCGTCTTCTCGTCCGTGTTGGGGAAGTATTTGTGGATGAGCCCTCGGATCTCCTTCTTGAATCGTTCCCGTACGTCCTCTACGTCGCGCTCCTGCGACTTCTCCAGGTCTGCCAGGTCGAGCCTTGAGATGAACTCCTGCCTGATCTTCTCGAGGATGAGCTTGGTCGTGTCGCTGATGTTCGTGATGGACACGGCGTAGAAGGGCACTGGCTCCTCGTCGTTGGCGGTGATGTTGACGTCTACGATGATGTTGTTGATCTCGATGCTGTACTTGTCGATGAGGTCTTTCTTGGAAGTGGTCATGCCGATTCACCCTTTGTCTTCCCGTCCTGGAGGTCTTGGAGCCTGATCCTGGCGGGGAGGTGGTCTGGGTTGAGCTCGAGCACCTTGCGGTACGCTTCCTTGGCCTTGTCCTCGTCCCCTGCGTGCTGGTGCTTGACTGCCTGTCGGTAGAGCTCTTCCGCGTTCTGCTTGTTCTTCGCCGTGCGTCCCTGGTTCTTGGCCTTTGCCGCTGTCTGGGCGAGCGATGATTCCTGTTGTGCTTGCTTGTTGCGCTTGGCGGCTATTTCCGCTTCTTTGCGCTTGCGCTCTTCTGCGGCCCGTCGTTCCCTCTCGGCGTTGCGCTTGAGGAACTCCAACCTGTGCGTCGCCGTGGAGAGTATCTGCTCGAACGTGGCCTTCTGCGGTTGTTGGGGGAGCTTTGCGACCTTGTGCTTGGCGGTGACTAGTAGTTGTGTGGTCTTGTGGCGGTCGTCTTGTCCTAGTGAGAGGAGGACTGCCCTGACGGCCTGCTTGGCGTCCTCGCGTTGTTTGCGCTTCGCCTCTTCTGCGGCCCGTTGTCGTTGGGATTCCTCCTCTTGTCGTTTCTTGGCTTCCTCTTCCGCGGTTTGTTTCTTGGCTTCCTCTCGTTTCGCCTCTTCCTCTTCTTCTTGTTGTTCTTTCTCCGCGGCGTGGTGTTTCTGCTTGAGGCGTCGTATCATCTCGTACGTGCCGAGGACGTGGTTGTACCATCGCACCTTTCGTTGCTGGTCGTGTTCTGGGTAATCCTTGAACTTCTCCTTGAGTTCGTGGTATCCTTTGATGGCGTTGTCGAGGTCTCTCTTCTCAAGGGCGTCGTTCACGCGCTTCACGACTTCCTCCATCTCCTTGTCGGCTTTCTCGAGCTCTTTCTCTTCGGGTGTGAGGTCTTTCTCTTCCTTGGCCTTCTCTTCTCCCATGAGGCCGACCTCTTTGAGGTCTTCCTCCAGTTGGGTCTCGTCCTCGGAGGACTTCTTTATCTTCTCGTACACTTCCTTGAGGATCGAGCGGACCTTCTCTTGTTCCTCTTCACGTCCTTCGAGCTCGTCGTACGCCTCTTTCAGCTCTTTGAAGATGCCTTTCGCCTTGCCTGGGTTGTGCTCTTGCAAGGCCTTCTCGGCTTCTTCGGCGTAGTCTCGGTCGACGTTGAACAGGGTGAACTCCTCGCTGCGCAGCAGGCCTTTCTTGTTGCGTTGCTCCGCCGCTATCTTGTCGAGGAAGTCGATGATGTCCTGTTCGAGGAACTTGCTTAATTCCATGGTGTCATTCCTTCTTAGTCAGTTCTCGCCTGTAGGCTTCCCACAGGTGTTCGATGTTCTTCAGGCCGCGTTTCTTCGCCTCGCGGTAGAAGAACGGTTTCTCGAGCTCGAGCTGGTTGAGGATGTGGTCTTTCCAGAGGAAGCTCGCCTGTTGTTGTGAGATGTTGCTCTTCTCGGCTCGTTGCTTGAAGTCTTGCTTGAAGTTGTCGAGTCCTATCTCCTCTTCCTTGATGATGCGCCCTTTCTTCTCTTCCTTGGGCTTGTTGAGGTAGATGTAGGGTTTGGTGAACTTGTACTCCACACCGACGACTTTCTCCTCGACGAGGAAGTCCACCCACATCTTGACGATGTCTTCCTTGAGGCCGAGCTTCTTCGCCGCGTCGGTCATGGAGAGCTTCTCGTTTTGTTTGAGGAGTTCCAACAGGGAGTCCACGTCCGTCTTCACGCTGTCTTGGTCTTGACCCATCTCATCCCTCTTTTTTTTCTCGTCGGTGGAGAATGTGATAGTCCCCTCTCTTTTTAAGTCTCTTTCCTCGTCCGAGCCTATTTAAAGTTTGTTCATTATTCTCGAGTGGTCCTCGTGTTTTTCTTCACCTCTTGGTGACTCCTCAGCTGAAGCCGTCGCACCCTCTCGCCGTGTACTTGCCCACCGAGGGGTTGTACCATACGTGGTCGTCCCACAGGCCGAACCGTTGGGCGTCGCTCTTGGCGAGGGTGAGGTTCTTGTTCACCGCGTTGACGCTGACGCGGAAGTCCGCCTCCTCGCCGTCGCAACCGTGCGTCTCGCCGTTGAGCACCTGCCAGTCGAGGTGCACTATGTCTTCGTTGGCAGAGTCTTTCAGGTCTGGATGTTCGTCGGGGTCCACGACGCTCTCCAGGCCGCAACTGCTCCACGGGTTGCCGAAGTCACCCTCATACCGCTGGCTGAGGCAAGGTCCTTCTCCTGACGCGTGGTGGTCCCGGCCGGTGAAGTACTCTGTGAACGTCGAGATGTTCCAACCTCCTCCGACGATCTCGTTCTTCTTGATCGGCCGCTTCACCGACCCCCCGTAATCATTATTGATCTTGATGTAGGCCGGGTCGGGCGTGCCGAGCGTGCTCACCCTCGCCGTGACGTTCTTGCTCAGGCTCCACGACGCGTACTTGTCGTCCACCGTCACCGTGATGTTGCTCTCGAGCGTGAACCTCCAGTAGCCTTCCGAGACGAGCCTCGCGCCGTTGACCGTCGCGTTGATATCCGTGCCCAAGGCCCCTTCGAGGAGTTCGGTGTAGTTGTGGAGGAGTCCTGTGAGGTTGTGGGGGTTCGTGCACGTCCCGCTCGTCCGCTGGAGACAGTCGGTGAAGCTCTGGTTGAAATCCGCGAGGAACCCATTGCTATCGACCTCGTCGTACAGTCCTTCGAGGGCGCCCTCCGCTGCCTGCTGGTGGGCGCTCTCCGCGTAGCTGTACAGGCCGGTGATCGCGTCGTCCAGGGCGAGGACGCGTGTGCGTACGATGCTGTTCCGGTCGTCGGTCTCCTGCTCGTACGTGGATGCGAAGAGCACGACGAACAATCCTGACAATGCGATGGCGATGAGCGAGAAGATGATGCCTTTCTTGTTCAGGGCCATATCCTCACCTCCACGGTGCCGCTGAGGGCTTCTGAGGCGTTGTACGACTCGCATCGCGCACGCCACGTCGCATCAAGCGACCGGTCGCAGCTGTAGGCGTCGTACTCGGTCGTGTTGGTGACGAACAGGCACGTCGCAGGGTCGCACGCGTCGGTTCCTGTAGAGCTGATGGCCTCCCAGGTCCTTTCAAGGCTGGCGCGTGTGGCGAAGCTGAACGGCTTGCTCAACGTGAGGTGGTGCCTGGCCGTGGACAGGCGGTCGGTGCCTCTCGTGTACAGCGTCGTCATGTCGCTGGTCGTGTGCACGCTCACGTTCACCCCGTACTGTGGTGGTAGGACGAGGTTGGCCGTCTCTGCCGCCAGGTCGGCCGCATCTGAGTGGTGGCTTGTCGAGAGTTCTGCCAGGGCTTCGAGGAGTGTGAGTTCCTGGCTGCTCGCCTTTCCCGTCCGGATGACCTCTTCGGCGGTCGGCAGGCTCTGGACCTGTTCGACATCCTTCAGCCTCGTGGCCTCCAGGTATCCGAGGTAGTCTTGGATCTCCCTCGTCGGCGCTTCCGTGGTGGGCTGGTTGAGCTTGGTCGTGAGGACTATGGTGAGGGTGAGGGCGATGATGCCTGCGGCTACGAAGGCGTCGATGATGTAGAACAATGCTCCCCTCTTTCTCATACCTCCTCGTCGGCGGTGCGGGTATAAAACTCTTTCGTTCTCAGTCCTTCTTGTAGAAGTAGTACTTGACCTTCACGTACGGCTCTTCCACTTCTCCCCTGTCGTTGATGAGCGGCCCGCCGTCCTCCTCCACCACGATGTTCGTCACGTTCGTGTCAACCTTGGCTTTCGGCCTGAACACCGCTTGGACCGCGCCGTCGCAGCACGTGCCTCTCAATTGGTGGGTCTCGTTGATGAGTCCGAGGAAGATGTTCCGCGAGGGTGACTTGCCCGAGCAGTTCACGGCGAGGTCGTAGACGATGTCGCCGTAATCGCCGCCGGTGTACGTGCCTGAGGGGTAGTCGCACCCTTTCTTCCCGTCGCAGCTCGCGTCGCACCTGGGGCCGAGGGCTGTGTCCATCGTGCATGTCGGGTCTGCGTTGCAGCTCGGATAATTGAGTTCCACGTCTTTCTCGTAGGGTTCTGAGCCTTCGAGTGGGAACTCTGCGTATTGGGTGGCGTACGGGTCTTTCTGGAAGCTGAACTCGTAGTCTCCGCGTGGCACTTGGAAGCTGTAGTAGCCGTTCTGACCATCGTCGGAATTGTAGTCGGTCGTCGTCGTGAACGGGGTGTCCGTGTGGGGGAGTTCTGCCGTGATGGTGACGTCGTTGATGCCGTCGTCCGCAGGGTTTCCGCCTTCCTCGTACACGTATCCTTCGAGGGTGACGAGGCAGTCCGGGTCTGGGCACATCGTGCAGTTCGCGGTCACGCCGTCCGAGGTGAAGTCTTCGGGGCACACGCCGTCGTCGTACCCGCAGGCGAAGCAGTCGCCGCACAGCTCTACCGCTCCGAAGCCGTCTTCCGACTCCACGCTGCGCTGGTAGCACGCCGTCTTCTTGCTTCCTGTTATGTCGATGCACGAACCACTGTCGACGCCGTTCTGGGAGTCCGCTTGGATGAATGTCGCGCCTGCGCCGAGGGCGATGAGAATCCCTAGTGCTATGAGGACTGTGCGTACGTGCATGTGCCTGCCATGCCCTGACGCGTATTTAAATGTTTCTGTCTTCTGCCTTTTCATCACTCTCGGGAGAGGATAAACTTTTTTATATGCCTCCGGGCGACAGGCGTTGTATGACCATCCTTCTCGAGGCGGGCAGCCACGGACTCTACCGCTCCTCCTTGGAGGGGATGGACTATCACCGCATCAAGTGGCTCGACCTCAACAACCCGTCCGAAGCTGACCTGACAAAGGTCGCTTCGTTGGTCAAGCTGCCCAAGCACGACCTCAAGACCTTCCTCGACCGCGACGAGCTGCCGCGCGTGGGCGAGTCCGGACACTTCTCGGTCGTCGTGTGCCGCAGCCCGCGCACCTCCAACCACGGCAAGGGCGTCTCCACCACGGCAGTCGCGTTCCTCATCAGCGAGCGGCTCCTCATCACTCTCCACAAGGACGAGGTGAAGAGCATCTCCGACACGCTCGCCATGCCTGACGACGACCTCCAAGCAGTCTTGAAGGAGGGTACGAGCAGCCTGTTCTACAGGCTTCTCGAGAGTATCATCGGGGACTTCTTCACCCGCCTCAATGAGGTCGAAGACCACATCGATAGGATAGAGGATTCCGTGTTCTCCAAGCCCGACCAGCGGACCGTCAAGCGCATCTTCTCCTTGAAGCGGACGCTCATCTACTTCCACAAGTCGTTGTCGGCCAACCGGGACGTCCTCGTCAACCTCCAGAAGGATGAGGAGGTGAGGCACATCAAGCACCCCGTCCGGAAGCGTCTCAGCCAGCTCTATTACGACGTGGTCCAGCTCATCGACGTCGTCGCCACCTACAGGGACATCCTCACCGGAACCCTTGACATCTACCTCTCATCCGTGAGCCTCAACATGAACGCTGTCATGAAGAAGATGGCCGCGTACGGCACTATAATCCTCTTGCCCACGTTCATCACCGGCCTGTACGGTATGAACTTCCGTTTCATGCCCGAACTCTCGTGGAAGTACGGCTACCTCTTCGCATGGGGGGTCATCATCCTCAGCGTCGTCTTCCTCGTATGGTACTTCCGGCGACACGACTGGTTCTGAGTCCGGCGCAAGTGTTAAAAACGAGTCTTCTCCCCTTCCTCGGTATGGCGAGCACTGAGGAGCGTATCAAGGAGTTGGAGGACCTCATCAGCAACAGCCAGTACAACAAGCGGACACAGCATGCCATAGGCCTGTACAAGGCCCAGCTCGCCCGCTTGAAGGAGAAGGAGGAGGCCCGTAGGGCTGGCTCCGCCGCGTCCGGCGGCGGCTATAGCGTGCGGAAGACCGGCGACGGCACCGTCGTCCTCCTCGGCTTCCCGTCCGTGGGCAAGAGCACCTTGCTCAACGGCCTGACCAACGCTGAGAGCGAGGTGGGGAGCTACGCCTTCACAACCCTCCATGTCATCCCTGGCATGATGGAGTACGCCCACGCCCGCATACAGGTGTTGGACGTCCCCGGCGTCGTCCACGGCGCGGCTTCCGGCAAGGGCCGCGGCACCGAGGTGTTCTCCGTGTTGCGTAACGCTGACCTCATACTATTGTTGGTGGACGTCCACCACCCCGAGCACAAGGACATCCTGTTGAAGGAGGTCCGGGACGCCCACATCAGGGTGAACGAGCGTCCCCCTGTCGTGAAGATCCGCAAGACGAGCAAGGATGGCATCAAGATCGGCAAGACGTGCCGCTTGACCAGGCTCGATGACGAGACGATCGAGAGCATCCTCAAGGAGTTCCGCATCAACAACGCCGACGTCGTCATCAGGGATGACATCTCCGCCGACCAGCTCATCGACGTGATCGAGGGTAACAAGCACTACGTACCCGCCATCACCGTCGTCAACAAGGTCGACCAGGTGTCGTCGGAGCGGGCCGAGGCCGTCGGTCGTGAGTTGGATGCCGACATGCTCGTCAGCGCTCAGAAGCGCGACCATCTGGAGGACCTCAAAGAGCTCATTTTCGAGAAGCTCGATCTCATCCGTATCTTCATGAAGGAGCCGAACAAGGACGCCGACCTGGAGGAGCCGCTCATCATGCCGAAGGGCTCCACCATCAGGGATGTGTGCCGGAAGCTCCACAAGGATTTCGTCAAGCGGTTCCGCTACTCCCGCGTCTGGGGGAAGTCGGCCAAGTTCCCCGGCCAGAAGCACATGCTCCACCACGGCCTCCGGGACGGTGACATCTTGGAGCTCCACCTCTTCTAGGAAAAAGCTTTTAAACTCTTGAGATAATGAGTGGTCATATGGCGAAGACGGTCGACATCTCGCTCGAGAAGGTCCAGCAATGGTTCACCGACACCTGGGAGAAGATAATATCCTATTTCGAGTCCATCACGCTCTACCAGCAGGTCGCGTGGGGCGGCGTCGGCCTCGGACTATTGCTCGTCATAGTCGCGCTCATCGTGTGGTGAGCCTCTAGTCCTTAGACATTTTATTCTCGAGCATCTCCTTGACGGTCTCCAACGGCATGCCTGAGAGGAGGTTGTGCGGGCTGCCTTCGATGGCTTTGATGAATGTCGCGCTCCGGTGCTTGAGCGGGTCGTACCCAAGCGTTCGTTTGACTGCTTGGTTGTCCTCTTCGAGGTAGGCGTCAATCTCCTCGTCGCCTAGTTCCCTGAACGCGACCGTGGTCGTGACGACCTCCGTCTTTTCTATTCCTTCTCGGATGACGGTGACTCCTGTCAGGACTTCGTGGGTCTCGCCTGACAGTTCCTGCAGCTTGCGCCGGGCCCGCTCCTTGGTCAGGGGTTGCTCGAGGATGTCCCTGCGGTGGTGGCCGACGGTATGCGTAGCTATGATAGTCTTCTTGCGGTGCTTCCCGGCCACCTCTCGTGCTTTGCGCTTGGACAATTCGGCGACGAGGATGTCTGGGTCGTCGGTCCTGTACGTTGTTTCGTCGACCTCGCTCTCCACCGCCTCGGACGGTACGTGGAGCTGTTCGAACGCTTTTTTCTCCCTGGCGGAAGTGGTTGCTAGGATGAGGTTTGGTGGTTGGTCTCGTGCCATGTTGGATGTTCTGGTTGGTGGTTGCTTAAATGTGTTTCTCATGTCGTCGTGCGATGAGGAAGCATTCCTTGCCTTTCTCTTGTGTTTCCCGGACGAAGAGTATGCGGCTGTCTTCGGCCGCCCGGACTTCCTCGTCGCCGTCGTGTCCGATGAGTTCTCCTTTCTTGAGCTTTTGGAAGTCCTTGAACTCCTTCGCCGGCTTGAACGTGTCGTGTTTGTTCTTGTAGTGCTTGTCGGCCTTGAGGACTGGGACGTCTCTCCTTGTCGTTTGTCCTTCGAGGATTCCTTGGCTGGTGCAGAACTCTTTTATGGCTTGTTTCGCCACTGCGGTCGTGCCTTCGAGGTCCTTCGTGTAGCCGCACTCCACGCACACGCCCGTCTTGCCTTGCCTGTTCACATACTCGTCGGTGCTGCCTGGGTGTCCTTCTTGCAGGCCAGTGACTATCCTGAGGACGGGCAGCGACTTGGCGGCGTCCACGCTCCGGTCGTCGCAGATAGCGAACGGCTCCGAGCCTTCCGTGTTGCTGGCGTGGAGGTCTAGGAGTGCGTCCGCCTCGTCCAGGAGTGGCTTGAGCTGGGCTGCTGTCCGTTCTTCGAGCGTTTTTGGCTGGTCGGTGTTGAACGCCCGGTTCAGGTTGCTCTCGACGAACCGGACGTCCTGGGCGAGGGCTTTCTTGTTCGCGATGATGAACGTCACCTCACCCTTGTCCGGCTGGAACGTCGGCGCAAGGTCCTCGATGGCTCGTACTCCGCAGTGCTCGTCGCCGTGGACCCCTCCTATGATGACGAGGTGCGGGCCTGACCGGCCGCTGTCTTTAGTGATGATTTCGCTGTTCTCGAGTTGGAGTGTCATGTTGCATCTGTCTTGCTGTCGTTGTTCTTATACTTTTTCCTCATGCTTGTTTGAGGCGTTCTATGCCTTGCTGGTATGCTCTCGCGCATCTTTCCTCGTCGTGCCTTCCGATGAGTATCATCGCGTCGCCGTTGTCGAAGTCGAGGTTCTTGTTCAGGTAGTCGTCTATGTTCTTGTCTTTCGCGTGCGGGAGGTTGTCGCCGTACATGCAGAAGCCTCTTTCCACTCCTTGTTTATCGATGAAGCCGTAGGCTCTCTTGACGACGAAGGTGTCCTTCTCGAACCCTGCTCCTTCTCGTGATCTGAAGTCGCTGTGCTTGTCGCGGACGAGCTGTGCGTAGCTCTCCGCCAGGTCTTCCAAGTCTTTCGCCGGTGCCTCGTTGATGTGCGGGTGTAGTCCTAGCTTTCCGGTCATGTATTCGAACACGCGCGGGTTTTGGGTTCTGGTACCGACGTACACTTCCGGTCCATTCTTCTCCGCTTCTCGGATTGCTCGGAGTGGTGTGAGGATGTTGTACAGTCCTTTTCCTTGGTATTCTGGGAGTATTGCCGCTCCTTTGAGGTGTACGACGCTCCTTCCGTCGATCTCTTCCAGGCCGCTTCCTCCGAAGCCGATGAGTTCTCCGTCTTCTCCTCTGATGTAGATGCCGGTGTCGACGTCAAGCGCGTGCGTCCGGATGTCGCTTTCTGTGATGTTGTCGTTCCGAAACCCTTTCCTGACGATTGGGATGGCTGCCGTTCCTAGCTGGTCGAGCTCTGCCTTCGTCAGCGTCTTCCGAGGTTCGTCTATGATATCTATCTTGTATGCTCCTATGAGGAGTCGCTCCATGCTTTGTTCTCGTTTCATCGTGTAAGCCTCTGATGTTTTTTTTGCGTTCTTGATAATTTTGTGAGGGGTGTTCCTTCACTCGCACCTCTACTGTCGGCGCAAATTGGTTCGTGTTTGTTGTAGAACTCGTCAGCGCCAGAACACGATGAGCTTGTCCTCTAGGCAGAGGAGCTTGAAGAGGGTTTGTTGTCGTGACAGCGAGGATGCTATCTTAGAGAACGTGGCGTGGCCACCGGCAATCACTTTGTGTGGTTGTTCCTCGCATGATGTTTCAGATATTGTATTGTTTTTTTATACTTTTCTGTTTCTTCCATAATATCTTCTAGAAGTTGAGCAGTTCCGTCGCCGCTTGGAGGTGTTGTTTTTTGGTTTAATCTTTCTACTTTGGTGTTGTCAGCTTCTTATAGTTGAATTTCTCAAGTTCGCTGTTTATATCTTTATAGCTCTTGCCAGCAAGAATTCCTCCTGCTATGAAGTCTTCTTGGGTAATGTCTGCCAGACAGAATTCTGGCATTTGGAATGATTCTTGTGCTTTGATGGTGGCAAATTCAAAGTCAATTACAACGAGTCCTTCTAGTGCTTCTTCAAAGATATCTATCTCTGCGATTTGCCCTTCGTGAGGGTAATAATACCTGGTCTTTTTCACTTTTTTTCCCTCTATTCTCTCAAGGGCTTTGAATTCTTTCTCTGTGAGGTTGATGGTTGTTTCTTCTTGTCTCGAGGCGTCTGAGTTGTCTAAAGGTAGTTTTTTTGTCATCTCGTATTTGTCGCCATTTTTCCGTACGCGTAGCCGAGGGTGTTTTTCTTCTTTCGGGATGTATATGTCGATTATTTCTTTCTTTTCACATGTTCTTATGTTCTCAGGTATGTTTCTTGCCAAAAAGGTCTTCTCAAGTTCAATCATTGGTTTCACCTATATTATTTGTTTATAATTATTGACGACTTTTTTAATGGCCTGTATATAATCTTCTATAATACTTTCTTGTGTTTCCCAGACTGGTAGTTTTAGGGCGTTTTTATAAAAATGTTCTGCTTGGGGAAAGTCGCCTGGTTTATATCGTGGTCCTTTGTAGTCGGGGAAGAGTATTTCTGGTTTCTGGAACAATGGCTGGTAGTTGAGGGGTCCTGTTGATTCTGGTCTGTCTATTTCTTCGCATCCTTCTGCTTTCAATGCTGCGTAGAATTTCTCTATTGGTAAATTGTCGAGTTCTTGCGGTTGGTATTGCATGACGAATGCGTACCACGATGCTTTGCCCTCTCTTATTTTTGGTGTTGTAATTCCAGGAAGTTTTTCGAGTTCTTCCGAAAGATGTTCTGCGGTTTTTCTTCGTCCTTCGAGAATCTCGTCGATGTTGTTGAACTGTTCTTCTGCGATAGCGACGGCAAGTGGGTGGGCTCTCAATTTTAATCCCATACCTGTCACAGCGAAATCATACCAAAAGTTATTTTGTGGTATTTCTTGTTTGCATCGTTTGTTATAGTGTCCGAACATCAATGCGTTGTGATACAACTCCTTGTCATCTGTTATGAGAATTCCTCCTTCTCCACCACTGATGGTCTTTTTCCCTTGAAGGCTGAAGGCTGCCGCTCTTCCGAATTTTCCTACTTTCTTTCCTTGGTATGTGGCTCCGTGAGCGTGGGAACAATCTTCATATAATTCAAGTCCATGTTTCTTGGCTAGGGTGTTGATTTTATCCATCTCGCAGGGTTGCCCCCACATGTGCGTTATCATGATGCCTTTTGTTCTCCTATTGATAGAGTCCTCAATCTTATTGGGGTCGATGTTTCCGTTCCTGTCGCTATCAACGAGAACGGGGTTGGCTCCTGTGAAGAATAATGGTGTGGCTGTGGCGTGAAACGTATATGCTGGAATGATTATCTCGTCATTCTTTTTGAGGTTTGCGCCTGTGAAAAGTGAGTGTATAGCTGAAGTTCCTGAATTCGTAAGAAGCGCGTATTGTCGTCCATGATATTCTCCGAATTTATCTTCAAATCTTTTTATTATCCCTGATCGGTCATAGATTGATATGCTCTCTTCTAACTGACTGATCACGGCTTTTTTTGTTTTCTCCGTGATTTTTGGCCAGGTGTAATGTGATTCTCGTTTTTTGACTGTTTTTTCCCCTCCTCTTATCGCCAGCCTCATTTTTTTTTACCTGCACAAGTAACATTTTTCTCCGATGTTGTTGATTGTCTCAGATATTTTTTCAACGAGCTTGCTCTCATTCCGTTGTTTTGTCTCGTTTCTTACGTTATTTTGTGAATCGTTGTTTCTACAAGGTTTGAGGAATCCTTCTGGTGTGATGAAGATGTCGTTCTCTCTCTTGCAGTATTCGGCGGGGTTTTCTTGTTCACTTGCTGATGAGCAGAATATTTTTGTTATGTGTACGTCAAATCCATCCTTGCTGTATATCTTCTTCCTAGAGATGTTCTTTTTGAAGTGATATCCTTTGTCTTCTAATATTGATTCTAATTTTTCGAGCGGCTCGTAAACCTCGTTATTTTTAGGATAGATTTCCATATATTTAATGGATGCTTCTATATCTTTGGCAAAGTTGAGGTATTGTTGTACTTGTTCGGGGGATGTGTTAACATCCTTGACGAACGCGGTGTTTATTCTCACCTCAACATTTGGATGATTTTCTCTGAATTCGCGGATGTTCTGGATTGCTTTTTCGTATGTGTTCTCTGTCCTTACTATGTCTTCGTATTGATTTTTTTCTAGGCTATGGATTGATACGTTAAGTCTTTTGATATGGTTTCCAATATCCATATTATTGTCGAGGAGGTATCCGTTTGTGAGTATGGTGGTGTCTGCTCCTTCTTCTTGGAGCTTTCTTGTGATATCTACGATGTCTTTGCGAATGAGTGGTTCTCCGCCGCTGATAGTGGTGGTTGTCGACCCAAAATGCTTCTTCGTCGTTGTGAAAAAGAATTTGTAATCATCTGCATCAAGTGCTGGTTTCTGGTTTTCTGATATTCCTTCCTGGTGACAGAAGAAGCAGTCGTAGTTGCATGCTTGCGTGATTATATAACGGAATTCCCTATGGTTTCCAAATAGCTGTTTGTCGTCTTTTATTTGGTCTTCCATACTTATCTCCTTTTGATATCGCTCTCGTACCTCTGGTGTTGTTGTCTTCTCCCTCTACGTCGGGGGTCTCGTTTTAAACTGCCTTTCTACGTGTTTTCCGTAGTCGTTCCGGCTTCTCTCTTTGTTGTCCGGATTCCTTCCGTCACTTTCGTAGTCCGTTCATGATCTCGAACCCTGGTGTGTGGTTGAGGAATTGTTCTCGCGCCACGTCTTCCAGTACGAAGTGTTCTTGCTTGTCTTCCGCTCCTCGTTGTTCTGTCTCCTCGTAGAACTCCTGCAGTTCGTGTAGGTTCCTGAAGACCGCTTCGACGAGGTAGTCGTAGCCGTTGTTGACCCTGAAGATGTTGTTCGTGCTGCCGTGCGTCCGGATGTACATGAGGAAGTCTTCGCGTTGTTCTTTTTGCACTTTGAAGAGGAGGTGGGCTTTCACCTCGTAGCCGAGTTCCTTGAAGTTGAGGAGGCAGGTGTGCTTGTCGATGACGTTGTCCTTGTACGTCTTGAGCTTGTCGAAGATCGTGCTGACCGGTATGCGGGTGTTCTTGCTGATGGTCGTCATCGGGGTCCGTGCGTCCTTGCGCAGGTGGCTGATGAGTAGCAGGTCCTTGTCTTTCATGGGGTTCGCCTCCGTTTTTCCGTTGGTGTCCGGAATGGTTATGGATATATCCGGAAAATTATATATACTTTTTTCAATTATAATTATTATTGGTAATTATGTATTTATTTTGGAAAAAATTAAATAGTTCGGGTAATTGTTTTCGTTCTGATGCGGGCATATTCCGAACAAACCGAAAATTTTATATATATTTAATCATAATATTATAATAATAAATAATAAAATTCGAATGTTCATATTTTGGTGATGTCATGCGGAGGAAAGTCGTACAACAAGGCCCGGCCACCCTCATGGTGAGTCTTCCCAAGAAATGGGTTGAACGCTACGGTGTCAAGAAAGGCCAAGAAGTCCATGTCGAGGCCCAAGACCACCAACTGCTCGTAGCCACAGACACTCCTGCGAGGAAGGAAAAGAGCGTCACTCTCACCATCGACGACTGGCTCTTCGCATACTCCTACTTGCGACGGGCCTACAGGCATGGATATACTGACGTGACGATAAACTATCCTGATGAGGCAGTCGCGGACCGAGTGAAAGAGCTCGTCGCAAACCTCTTCGGAGCGGACATCCTTGACCAGACCGACAAGACGTTCAGGGTAAAGATAACAGACCCTGACATGGGATTCGACGTCGACAAGGAGCTCGTGAGGTGCCTGCGTTCGCTCAAGGAACAACTCTCTATCATACAGGAAACCTTCTGCGAGCAAGGCGCGGTGCCTGCTGAGAGGCTCATGAGGGATTATTATTTCGTCATACAACGGCTCGACTACTTCCTGAGGCAGAGCTACCTGTCCGACGAAGGATTCCGATCTCACATCAAGATACCGATGCTGGGACACCTCCACGAACTCCAACGCCAGATAGGATTCTATTTCGTACTCGCCGAGAAGAAAGTGCAACTCCCTGTCGTCAAGAACAAGGATAAGATGAAACGCTACTGGACGCGGTTCCTATCCTTCCTCGACAGGGCCATAACGCTCCTGCAATCCGACAAGAAGGCCGACGTGTCCATCCGGAAAGAGATCCGAGAGCACCAGTATGGGCTCATCAATGACATGTCAGAGGATGAAGATGCCTCGCACCTCTTCATCTACGGGTTGTTGATGGATTATTTCGACAAGTTCAACGAATTCCTCATAATCTACAAGAACGAAAAGGTGGAACGATGAGGCGCAAAGTCAACCGGGTCGGCACTTCCACGCTCACAGTCAGCCTGCCGAGCAAGTGGGTGCAACAACAAGGAATCAAACAAGGGGATGAGTTGGAACTCGCCATCGATAGAAGCGTCCTCTCACTCACCAAAGAGGGCTTCTCCCAGGGAAAGAAGTCCCTCACTGTGAACATCGATGATTTCGAGCATCTCACTCTCATGCGCTACTTTGACGTGTTGTACCGTGACGGCTACGATACGATGGTCTTCATCCACAATAAGGACACTATCTACTATAGCAAGAAGGATTCTGAAGTGGACGTAAGGCAAGCCCTCCGTACTATGGTATCGCGGGCGGTCGGGTCCGAGATAGTCTCCCAGACTCCGAAGCAGACAAAAATAGAGTGTCTGGTGAGTGCTAGCGACCAAGACCTCGAAAGGATTGAGAAGAGGATATACTATCTGTTCAAGGAGTTGCTTGATGAGATATTGGCCAAGGCCAAGAAGGGGGTGCATGGGTTCTACGACGAAGTCTATGCTATGCATGATAATATCCTGAAGTTCACGAACTATCTGCTGCGCGAGCTTGAGGCGTCGGACCGTCCTCTGGTTGAGAAGCAACTCACATACTCTGTTTTCATGGTTGTGGATAAGCTCGTGGATAAGGCCCGTCACGTTGTCGAGAAGATTATCCTGTTTGGAAAGACGGAGAAAGTCGATGATTTGCTCAAGCGTATTTTTGAAGTGTTCGAAGGCCACTTCCTGGCATTGCATGCTGGAGAATTCCCTTCCCACATCCTCGCGAAGAGGTACATGCTGGTGCGGGAGATACGTCAGGGTTCTTTCACTCCTGAAGAGCTTCAGGTGCTGATGGAGGCTAACCACTTCCTCGACGTGCTGAACGAGTTCGTAGAGCTTGTGATAGCTAAAAAAGTGGGTGGCTCCCCATGAGCGGGCTCTTCATTTTTGATGTCGATGGGACTCTGATTGATGACGCCCGTCTGCTTCCTTGGAGGAAGAGGGCGTTGTATTCTGCTTTGGCGGAACGATATGGTTGCAGCCTTGCTGGTGCTGAGAAGATGTTATCAAAGACCAAGGTTTCCATGCCTGAAGAGAGGAAGCACACGACAGCTTATGTGTTTGAAGAGCTTGGCTTCGCGCGAGAAGAGGTTTTTGCCATTATCGATAGTGTGAGGCCTGAGGGTTTGGTTAAACTGTTCCCTGGCGTCAAAGAGATGCTCGATAGGCTTTCTGAAAAACATTTCCTGGTCATTTATTCTAACACACCTTCTAAGGCGTTGCACGCTTCCTTACAGTACCTCGGTATCGAGGACTACTTCAAACGCATTTACTCATCCGACCAGTATGAGTTCTCCAAGCCATCCCCCTCTTTGCTGAAGAGGATAATCGAAGAGAATGGGTTTTCTCCTACAGAAACAACTGTTGTGGGGGATTCTCTTAAGAAGGATGTCTTGCCTGCGGTCGAAGTAGGTGCGTGGGGAGTGTGGTTCGCCCCTAAGGAGATGCCTGACGATCGCAAGGGCTACGAGGTTGTCCCGTCCTTCGATGATTGGATCGGCTCATGAGTATTCCTTCCGTATGCTCTCGAAGAGATTCGCGTACATCTCTCTTGCGTACTTTCGTTCCTGGCGGGGGCTTCCGAACGATTCATTTATCCGTTTGAGGGTGTTCCCTCCTTCCTTTCTCCATTTCTCCCGTTCGTCCTTGAAGGTCTCCTCCATCACCTTGATGCTCTCGTACCACTCGGAGCCGTCATCGGTGTATATCTCCTTGAGGAGGTCGACAATTTCTATTCCGGTATTGGTGAGAGAGTATGCGTCTATAGGATGGTCTCTCTCGCCTCTCTTCCTCGAGTTGAGCATTGTCCTGAACAGCGATGCCAGGATGTATTCGAAACGTAACCGGGATTTGTCCTCTATAGGGGTGTTGAGATTTCCTGGCTGGTTGACATTGTGCGTCACCCAATCCATGTAATTGAGAGTGTCTCGAAAGGGCATGTGGGGGAGGTAATTTAGTGTCTGTGCTATGTCCATCGCGAACGGCGCCCTCCCTCTGGCTTCGGTATCAAGTTTGATGATTTTTCCTCCTGCGGTGTGATGGTTGTCGCTCCACCCGTCGGTGTAGAAAGACTTGTAAGGTGAAATCACGAGAGCTTTTGTGAGATCTGCGGCCGCCAGCATGCTCTCGTGACTGTAGCCCGAATCCAGGAGTTTGTTCTTGAAATCATAATCTGAAAGTTCCTCGCCTGGCATCTTCCTGTAGATGGAACTCATCACTTTGAGTGCGAAGACCGTCATAACTTCCAAGTCTTGGTTCTTGATGTCCATCCATCGGTACGCTTCCATCATCTCTTCGACCTCCTCATCGGAGGGTCTCGCGGTTATGATGGTAGAGAGGCTGGCGCCTTTTTCGTGACTCATGACGTAGTAATGTTTGTCGCCGATGGAGAATGTGTCTATGGCTTCTGGAAAAGATACTGGCGCGTCTTCGTCCTTGAGTGCTTCTCTCAACCTCTCGAGGTACATCTTCTCCTGCTCGAACGAGGAGTCTCCTTCCTTTATGATGGCTGTGCGAGGAGTTATACATGTGTCTTTGATGATGTTGATGTCGTGGCTCGCCCGCTTGTAGATCTTGAGGTGTTCTTTGATGTCTCCTGCTTCCTTGAGCTTCTCCACGAGTCGACGGAGGTATTCGGTACGCGTCTTCTCAGTGATGCCGTCTTCTGCCAGTGATGAGAGGTAGAGGAGGGCGTTATGCTTGCCTTCCTCCTCGGCTGCGATATCTTCCAAGGCCTTGGTGTGTTTTTTTTCTTTGGTGATCTTGGCGAGTTGGTAGTACGTTTCTGGCGTTGCGTCGCCTTTGCTGACTGTTTCCTCCAGTAATGCTGCTGCTTTCTTCTTCTGTCCATGTTCCACGTAATGCCACGAGAGGAGGTTTGTGAGTGTTTCTGTAAGTCGGCCTTCTGACTTGAGATTCTCCATGAAGTTTATGGCTTTGTCTTCCTGTTCGAGGCCATCGTACGCTTCTACAATCGATTCGTCTAGGAAAGCTTCCATCTCTTGACTGGCATCTTTTTTGAGCCTCTCGGCCATTTTCAGTATTGTTTCGTACTCTCCTCTTTGCTTCAGGCTGTTGATGGCGAGATGCTCTCTTGAGAGTTTGCTCTGGACTCCTTGTGTCTCGGTGTCCTTGATTGCTTTGAGTTGATCTCCTAGTTTCTCTCCCAATAGCCATTTTACTGGAATCCTGAATCCGTATGCTTTTCCTATAGCTTCTTGTATTTTTTTGTGTTCGCCATCTTCTTTGTATATATACGCGAGTTCTTTCACGGCTTCGGCATCTATCGCGTCTTTCATGAGGGCTTCTTCAAGATAGTCTTTCTTCTTGGGATGGTTCGTGTATTTGGCGAGGGCGAGCTTCATCTTCATGTCCAAGAGCCCCAATCTCTCGGCCTCCATGCTCGGCTTCACTATCTCTTCCGTACGGCCTGTCAGTATTTGATTCCTGAGGAGCATCTCGTAGATCTCTTTGTCCCTGAAGCCTGCTTTCAGTGATTCTTGAAGATGTTCTATGCTTTCCTCCTTCTTCTCGAGGTCATTATATGCGAAGCCCAGGAATACGTGCTGTGGTTTCTCGAAGCAGTTCTTCTCTTTCGCTTCCTTGAGTATGTTGACGACCTCTTCGGACTTTTTGAGGTTAAAAAGGTTGAGGGCGGCCTTTGAGTACATCTCCGCTGTCGGGTCTGTTGCCAATCCTTCCTTGATGATGTTGTCTGCTTCTTCAGGGTTTCCTGAATCCATGTAGTGTGTCGCTATGGAGAGGAATTGACGGGCTTCTGCTTGGCCTTTCGGTCTGGCCTCGTCGAAGTAGTATTTGGCTCTCAAGAAATTGCCTTTGTGGAGCGATGTCTCCACCAGTAGAGTGTATATTTGTGGTGATGTTTTCTGTTCAGACCAGGCTTTGTGGAGGGTGTTCATGGCGAGCTCTTTTTTTCCCTGCTCACTGTAGGCGCTGATAAGGTTTTCGTAGGTAGTTGCGTCGGTCTGGTTACGCATGACTGCTCTCTCGAGGATAGTGATGGCTTCGTTGCTCCTGTTTGCTTTGAGTAGTGTTCTTGACCATTCGTTGTAGACTATCGTGTCGAGAGCTGCGTTCGGCATCCTCCGGAACATATCAAGTGCTTCCTCGGTTCTCCCTTTCTTGTTGAGGAGTGCTCCTGTGATGGATGCCGTCATCGCATTTGCGTATCCTTCTCGGAAGGCTGCTTTGCCGAGAGAGATTGCTTCATCATCCTTTCCTTTTTGGACGAGCTCCCTTATGCGTTCCTCATAGGAGGTGGGTTCTTCCTCTCTGTTTCCTTTTCCGTTGAGGTGGTCGTCAAGAGTCATTTGGCTTCTCTACTGTTATCCTTTGTAGGTGTCTTTGCATGTTTTTGTAGTGGTAGTCTTTTGCTGTGAGTAGTTTTTTGATGGTGTTGGCTAGTGTCTGGTCTGGTATGTTGTCTTCGACTTTTTGGAGGTGTTTTTGGAGCAGTTTTGGGTTTTCGTAGATTTGGTCTCTTTGGTCTTTGATTTCTTGGGCGTGTATTGTCATTTCCATGGTTTTGCTTTGTGCGAAGAGGTGTTCTCCGGTCGTCATCTTGTACATGACTTGTCCTAGGCTTGTGAGGTCGTTAGCACCGCCATAACGCCTGTTGGGGTTCTCTGGTATCTCCTTTTGCCTTTCGAAGCTCGCTTGGCCTAGGTCTATGATGATCGCTTTATCCTGTCTTTCGTCTATCATGACGTTGGCTGGCCGCAGGTCGTTGTGGTACCAGACGCCTGCTCGTCGCATCTCGACGAGTCCGTCCATGATGTCTCTAGCATATGAGAGCGCTTGCGTGGGATTCGTGCCTTTTTTCTTTATCTTTTGTTCTAGGGTCGGGCCATCGATGTAGTCGACTTTAATGATGTTGAGGTTTAGTCTTCTATTGTTGTCTTTCAGGTTGATGATGTTTTCTGTTTTTTCGTGCTTCATCTTGAGGGCTTTCAGGGCTCTCACTTCCCTGCTTAGGAAGAACCCTATTTTGTAAGCGCTTTGTTCTTCATCGTTCTGTATGATGGTTGCTTGTTTTCCGGTCCCTGTGAGTTTGTGAATGTCAGGTTCTCTCTTGAAATCGGTATTTCGTATTATTTGTTCGAGAAGCCGGTTGCCATCTCCGTTGCTTTTCATACCTATGCTCTCCATGACTGCTATTTCTTTGCCGGAGAAATAGTGTTCGTATTCATTGGCTTTTTCTGGGGTTATGGAATGCTGGAGGAGAAATGTGATGTCTTTCGATGTGAATCTTTTGTCATAGTCTTTTAACGCTTGTTTCGCTTGTTTCGGAGTGATGTTGCTGTCTATAAGGACGTATTTTTCTCGTATACTGAATTCGTTGTCATATCTTTCTAGGTCGACTTCCTTGTGGTTTTTGAGTATGTTGATTAGTGTCTTGTCCCAAGGAATATCCTGGTATTTGTTGGCTTCTTCAGGACCTATTCCTTCCTCTATCGCGTTGATGAGTTCTGGAAGGCGTATCTTGTTGCTGTATCTCCGGATTTTGTCCGGTCCGATGCCTTTTTTTTGCGACTCTATGATTAGTGGTGCGCTCATATGTTTAGGGTATTCATTAGCGGTCTTGGGTCCTATATTCTTTCCTTTGAACCATGCGATGTCTCGGGTATCGAATCGTTCGTCATACGCTTTCCTGAGTTTCTTGAATTCCTGGTGGGTTATTCCTCTTATTGTGAGCGCTATGATGTTTTGAAGTTCGCTTTCGTTTTTTAAGGGGTGTGTGGTCCTTTGGGTCCATCTTGCTTTGATGTTTTCCATCCTTTGGCGTTTCAGATATGGATTTTTCTTGTAATGCGTCGCTAGTATCTTTCGGGAATCCTTGCTGGTGATTCCGTTCTCTGCTGCTTGTATTATGTTGCTGGTTGTTAGGAACTCTTGGGGGTAGTTGTTTGCTTCTTCTGGTCTGATGTTTTTTGATGAGAGTTCTATGACGTCTTGGCTTTTGAAAATCCTGGAGTATTTGTTGGCTTCTTGTGGGTCTACTCCCTTGACCAGCATCTCTGGTATTTGGAACGGTTCAAATCTCGATTGGGTGTCTTTGAGTGCCTGTAGTGCTTCTTGAGGGCCTATTTCTTTTCTTCGGAGTTCTATGATGTCTGTTGGCATGCAATCTTTGTAGTCTGTTGTTTCCTGTGCCGTAACTCCTTCTTCTATCGCTTCTATGATATGCTCTGCTGGGATCCACCAAGGGTACTCGTTCGCTTTCTCTGGTGGGACTCCGGCTGATATGAATTGAGAGATGCCTCTTTGTCCTTTTCTTCCTCTCCCGATGTATTTTTCGGCGTATTCTAGGGGTATGTGCTTCTGGCGGATGAATATGATGTCGTCTGCAGAATATTCTCTCAGCCCGTTTTCGACTTCTTCGGGTCCGATGCCTTCTTGTATGAGTGCTGAGATGTGGCGTGGAAGAAGTGAGTTCGTGTTGTGCTTGTTGACCGATTCTGGTTCTATTCCTTTTTCGACGTATTCTTTCACATTCCTTGGTTGTCGTTTTCCGAAGGTGTATTGGTTCGCTTTCTCCGGTGGTACTCCTCGCTCCAGCAAGTATTTGATGTGGTATGTGTGGATGTTGCAGTATCTCAACCCCTGTTCGAGGTCGATGCCTTCATGTTGCATGTTGATGACTTCTCGCGGAGTCGCCATATGCCTCTTCCCTTTGACTTTTTCGGGGGGTACTCCTGCTTCTTGGAATCGTATCGCGTCTTTGAGTTTCCACCCTCGGTACGCTTGCAGTAGGCTTATGGCTCCTTTACGGTCGAGGTCGTTGTCGATCGCTTCCTTGACTGTGTGTCTTGTCAGTCTGGAGGGTATTTCCTTTGCTTCTTCAGGGGTCATCCCTTCTCTGATGAGCTGTTGCTTGTCGATGGGTCTCCGGAGATCGTCATATTTTTTCCTGGCTTCTTCAGGGGTTATGTTTTTCGCGATGAGTTTCTCCGGTTCCACTCGTATGTTGAGGTCCGCATAGGGGTTGGCTTTTTCGGGCGGTATCCCTTCGATGAGGAAGTCTATGGTTTTTGAGAGGCTGAATCTCCGGTCATATTTCGAGATGGTCTTCTTCTTTAGCTCCATAGCTTCTGCCGCCTTGATTGCTTTCGCGGTTATGGGTCTTCGGTATTTCCTGGTTTTCTTCGGTGTTATATCGTGTTTGAGGAATTCTATGATGTCGTTTTTCATATAGTTGCCGTAGCGTGTCAGTGCCCTGTTGGCTTTCTTGGGCGAGATGCCTTCCCTGATGAGGGTTATGATTTCTTCTGCGTCGTATTCTGTGGCGTAGGGGTTGGCTTCTTCGGGACTTATCAGTATGTTTTGGAACTTCTCTATATCCTCTCCTTCGAATCGTCCATGGTATGTGTTGGCCGTTTCGGGTGGTGTCTTGGTCAAGGAGAGTTTCAGCACTGAGAAGTTGTCTATCCGTTGGTCGTACTTGTTGGCCGCTTCTGGAGTTATGTTGTATAGTCTTAGGAGTTCTCTGTCTCGTTCGTCGAACCGTTCGTCATACTCTTTTTCTACTTCCTTTTCGAGTGTCATGTGCTTTTTATTCCTTTTTCTTCTTGGCCAACACAAAAAACACACTATTAACCACTTATAAGTAGTATATAAATATTCCGGCTTTTCTTTATAAATGCCCTGCCCAAACCTTTAAATACCATCGTCCCATAACGCCTCCTCATGCTCAAGCAGGAAGCGTACAAGAACCAGGACATCTACTCGTCCATCTTCCTTCTCCGCACTCGGTAAAGCCGTCCTGCTTGCGAGCCACGAACAAAACCCAACTTTTTTATCCTCTACTATAACAACCAACCAGAACAGGTGATTATGAACAATGAAGATTTTAGCCATCCACGCGGACTACCTCAACTTCGAGGCGAAGAAGAAGGCCATCAAGGACCCAGAACCCGTCGAGCAGGCGAAAGAGGCCGTTAAGGAATGCCTCGTCGTCTTCACAGCCGTCGAAGAAAGGGACGAAGAGAACCCCGACAGCGTCCTCAAGCAGATGGTGCAGCACGTCAAGGATATCTCAGGACGCGTCAACACCGAGCGGGTGGTGCTCTACCCGTACGCCCACCTCTCCAGCAGCCTGGGCAAGCCCGCCTTCGCCGTCAAGATGCTCTCCGACGCCAAGGAAGCCCTGGCGAAAGAAGGCCTGGACGTGTCCAAGTCGCCGTTCGGCTGGTACAAGTCGTTCGAGATCAGCTGCAAGGGACACCCCTTGTCAGAGCTGTCCAAGGAGATCAAGCCTGAGGACAAGCAGGTCGACAAGGGTTCCGACACCGTCTTCCAGCTCGCCGACGAGCCGCTCTCCGGCAAGGACCGGGTCAAGCTCTCCGCAGCCTTCCTCGTCGCCCAGGCGCTCAAGGAATCCTTTCCTAAGGCCGGGCCAGGCGTCGTCGGCTTCTACCACGGCAAGGCGTTCGTCGACATCGCCAACGTCAAGGTGAAGGGGGGCGACCTCAAGCGCATCGAGAACCGCGTCAACAAACTCCTCAAGCAGGCCGCCGAGAACAACCCTACAGAGCCCC